>NZ_MUXV01000047.1 GCF_002014975.1 Moraxella bovis | reverse complement strand
AGGGTAAAGAGCCAGTATTGGAAGCAGGTAATACTGAAACCACCAAAGAAGATGTTGGTCTAACTACTACTGGTGGTAAGGCTCGTTCTAACTTAATGAGTACTGTTACGATTGGAGGCGGTAAATTTGCCTCTGGTGCAGGTACCCTTGAAGGTACTTTGGGTAACCGTGCCAATAAAGATATCCACGGTACAGTTATTACCCAAAACCGTAATGCAGACGGCACTTGGAACTGTACAGTTAAGGGTGCGGGTACTGGTTGGAAAGACAAGTTCATACCAACTGGTTGCACAAAAGCAACTCAGTAATTAGCAAGGCCACCCAAAAAACACCACTCCTTTATGGGGTGGTGTTTTACGTAAATACATCATCAGCAACCACTATTAACACCTCTTAAAAAGAGTGATTGACATCAAATATAAGAAAAACCGCCACTCAAAGAACCGTTGGCGTACCAGCTCAGGTAACCACACTCAATTCATATCAAAATCATACAAAACCGTTCGCTCTGAGCCTGCCTGCGGGTGAAGCGGTTCTCCGTTATGGGCGGGCATAGCTTACCACGAACGAAAAACCTTTGTTGTGCTTTGAATAGAATTTACTATACAAATTGTCAAATATTGCTTATTCTTGGTGGTATATTTGTGCTGATAGTTGGTTTTTATAGGGTAGGTAAGGAGATGGTGTGATGTGTATGGTGTAATGATTTAAGGTTTTTCGATTAAAAAAGATAAAATGACTGTTATGCTTGATGTTCTCACCCAAGATAAACTCTTCATCACCGTTTGCCACCAAGATATAATAAGGGCGATTCTCTACTTCAATAATATCATAACCTGTAAAAAAGGCTGAACGCAAATACCCTATCGAAAACGCAGAAACGACCACATACACAAAAATAAAAGCCATAAAAATCTGATAATATTTTTCGTTACTCATCAACTCCCTAAGACGAATAGAAAAAGAGATTGCCCGTCCGAACTTATGGCAAACTAAAGAAATGGCTAAAATAGAAAGCACACATCCCATCAGACGGTATGACGACAAAATACCAACATAAAAATACAGCAGCAACATGATGGGTGTTGATACAATCACCAATAAAATAAAAATTTTGACAAACCCCAAATGAGATGCACCCCAAGAGACATGTAGTAGCTCAAAAAATCTCTTAATAAACTTAAACGCCTGATATCCGATCAAATAGCCAATAACAAAAACCATGGATACCACACAGACATAAGCCAAACTTCTGGCAATCATGCTACCACCTTGCACCACATGCCACCATGGGTAGCCATGATATGCTGCTTGACCCCAACCATAAGCGTAAGCCGTCGCCCAACTTAATACAGCCAAATACGCCATTGATACCGACGAGGCGACAAATTTATTAAAATTATTTAGCATGACTTAAGTCTCTTTTAAAACAAGAATAAAAAGAAATGGATAATAATTGTGATTGATTATTTTAGATAAAAAATAGACAAGCGTTTTCTTATTTTTGTATATTTATTGTAAATATTATGTCTTCATGTTACAAAACACCACCCCATAAAGGAGTGGTGTTTTGTAATCTAAGAGTAGATTATTACTTAGCTAGCTGTACAGCCAGTTGGGATAAATTTGTCTTTCCAACCAGTAGCAGCAGAACCATCAATGGTACAACTCCATACACCATCAGCAGCACGATTTTGCATGATTTTCGCACCAGTGATGTCTTTATTAGCACGAGTACCCAAGGTGCCAGTAATAGTGCCAGCTGAACTAGTAGCAGAGAAACCTCCTAATTCAACATTTGACATCAAGTTGGAACGAGGTTTGTTACTGGTGTCAGTTAGACCAATATCCTCTTTGGAGGTATCAGCATTATTAGCTTGCAATACTGGCTCTTTACCCT
>NZ_MUXV01000046.1 GCF_002014975.1 Moraxella bovis | reverse complement strand
TGCAGCTAGGATACCAATAATGGCGATAACAATCATTAATTCGATAAGGGTGAAACCTTTTTGAGCGTTCATAATGAACTCCTTAGTTCATAGGGGCGACATTGCCCAGTTTGTTTAAGTTAACTGATTAGCAACTTTAAACATATTTGCTAACCTTATACTCATACTGTTGCATTGTCTGTGCCAACTTTTTGGTGGATTTGGGCTGTTTTTGGGAAAAATAGGCAAAATTGAGAAAATTTTAGAAATTTTGTCTAAAAAATAGGCAGATTTTTTGCTATTTTTTAAAATTGATTAAAATATGTACAATTTTTTTCTTTTTTACCAAAAAAATTTTTAAAATTTGATGTCTGGCGGGTAATTTTGGGTGACAATTTTTGTCAGTTTTGGATTTTTCGACATTTTTTGGCAGGTTGGACTGACATTTTAGCAGAGATGTCAATTTTTGACATGGACAAAATTTTTACCTGTCAAAAATTGTTGTCAAAATTTGTCATCTTGGCTGATTTTGGACACAAACAGACACTGACATGACATTAATGTGTTGTATGTGACGATTTTTGTCAATGTTGATAAACTGGCATAAGATGATGTGAAACGGGTGATCATCACAGATCCATGGCGAACATCAGATTCGCTGGGTGTAAATTTATTTTTATCAAAAAAGCCCCGAACATGTTCGGGGCTTTGGTGATGGTGGATTAGTACTTTTGGTCTTCGGGGGCTTGCTGTTCGGCGGTGGCGGTGTTGCCTGTTACGGTATCAGTGGCACTGCTGGCAGCCCCTGTCACGGCATCGGCGGTGGCGGTAGCGGCATCAGAGACCACGCCTGCGGCAGCTTCGGCGGTATTTTTGGCATTTTCTACGCCATTATTTGCCACGTCATGAGCGACATTAGAGACGCCTTCAGCGGTCGCATTGGCGGCAGCCTCGGCCTCGGCGACCACAGTGTCAGCAGCGGCTTTGGCGTTATTGGCGGTGTCAGTGGCAGCAGACTGAGCCGTCTCGGCAGCCTTATCGGTGGTCTCTTTGCTACACGCTGTCAAAGCAAGGGTGGCGACAAGCGTGGTTAGGATTAATTTTTTCATAAAAGCACTCCAAAGAAAGTATGTATTAGTAATGGCAGTACATCTTTAAAAGTGATAAAACACCAAAATTTAAAGATGCCTCAAACTCCAACATAGTTTAGCAGAATGATGGTATTTGGCAAGGGCAAACATAAAAAATGCAACAAAAATTAACAAAGGTTGTTGTTGCATTTTATCATTTTTATATAAAAATCATATACTTATCAAGGTGTATCTAGTGCGGTGATGGCGGGCAAGGGTTTACCTTCAACAAATTCTAGGAACGCCCCGCCACCTGTGGATAGGTAGTCCACGTTGTCTGCCACGCCATATTTGTCAATGGCAGCCAAGGTGTCGCCACCGCCAGCAATGCTAAACCCTTCGCTGTCTGCCACCGCTTGACAGATGATGGCAGTGCCTTGACCAAATGCGTCCACCTCGAACACGCCCACAGGCCCGTTAAATAGGATGGTCTTGGCGGATTTGATATGCTCGCCAAGCTTGCTTGCCGACTCTGGGGCGATGTCTAGTATCATGTCATGCTCGCCAATCTCGTCCACGGATTTGATGGTGGCAGTCGCTCGGCTAAGTGAGCCCAAAAAGTCATCAAAATCAATCTGTCCTTTATCCGCGACCACGACATGAGTGGGTAGTAGGATGTTTGTTTTGGTCATGATGCCACGGGCGGTATCCACAAGGTCGGCTTCGTATAGGGAGGCACCGACATTTTTGCCACTCGCCACCAAAAAGGTATTGGCGATACCACCACCGACTAGGATACTATCGCATAGCTTAGCTAGGCTGTTTAGCACGTCAAGTTTGGTAGAGACCTTTGAGCCACCCACGATAGATAGCACAGGTTTGGCGGGATTGTCTAGAGCTTTGGATAGAGCATCAAGCTCGGCAGAGAGTAAGTTACCTGCACACACAGGCTTACCGTCTGCGATACACGCACGAATCACCCCTTCGGTAGATGCTTGGGCTCGGTGAGCGGTGCCAAAGGCGTCCATGACAAAGATGTCGCATAAGTCGGCGTATTGTTTGGACAGCTCGGGGCTGTTTTTCTTCTCGCCGACATTAAAGCGGACGTTTTCTAGTAGCACCACCTCGCCTGCCTGCACCGACACGCCATTATCTAGATAATCGGTGGAGAACGCCACATTCACGCCCAATTTGTCCACCAAATAGTCAGCAATCGGAGCCAATGAATATTTGCTCTCGCTCTCGCCTTCGGTGGGTCTGCCTAGGTGCGAACAAACAATCACGCCTGCCCCTTTGTTAAGGCAGGCTTTAATGGTGGGTAGGGAGGCTTGTAGGCGGACATCGCTGGTGATGACACCGTCTTTGATGGGTACGTTTAAATCTTCACGGATAAGGACGGTCTTGCCCGATACGTCTAAGTCAGAGAGATAAGTAATGCTCATGGGTCTTCCTTTTGGTCATGATATGAATGGTGACATAAAGTAACGCTATTTTAGCATAACTTTTTGGATTTTCTCAATGTTATCATGACAGCAAATGATGGTATTTTTTATAATGATGTCATTTTTAAAAACCATCAGTCCCATGTTTCTAGGTAGCGACGCCATGCTTGGCATTTTGCTGTAACCATCTCAGGGCTGTGGTGCAGGATGTCCGTGGTCACAGCGACATAATTAATGGGTATTTCACCGACCTTTTGGCGAAGCTCGTCCATGCTATTTAGACTTATCCCGCCAATCAGACACAGGGGCAAGCCCACTTTGTGAGCACGAGTTAGCGTCTCGCTACTGACGGTCTTAGCCAGTGGCTTGGTCATTGTGCCAAACATCGCCCCCATCGCCCCATAGCTTGCCCCTTGTTTTTTGGCTTCTCTAAATACCGCCACATCGCCATGACAACTACGACCGACATGCACGCCATCGCCCAGTATCTCTCGTGCCACTCGCACACTCATCGTCCCTGACAGATGTAGCCCTGTGTTAAAGTGGGAGGCGAGTTCTAGATTTTCATTAATAACCGTGGGAATGTCGTATTTGTCCGCTAGACTGATGAGAATCTCGGTCTCTTGGTAGAGTGTAATCAAATCAAAGACATGGGCGGTCTGCTGACGGCGGATTTGTAGTAGTGATACCACGCCCGTATCAAAGGCACGTTCTAATTTGTCGCTTAGGGTATGAATGTCTTCATCACTGGTGAGCAGATATAGTTTGGGGGCGGTCATGAGTCGTCCTTGGAGTAGGGCTGGTTGGTATGCCTAACGAACTTGATATTTACCACGGGTTTTGTCGGGGTGTGCTGAGCACACCTTTGATGTGTCTTTTTTTATAAGGCGTGCTCAGCACACCCCTACATCCACACATCATTGCGTTTGTAGTAACTTTAATGTTTCTTGGATATATCGATATTATAGTCAATTTATCAAAATAATAAATAACAAAAAGACCCAATGGTCGGGTCTTTTTTGCTGTCAATAGGATGATTAATAACGATAGGCAAGCTGAGTTAGGATGTCCTCGGCATCGTCCCAACGGCTGTTAGAGGCACTGGCACCGAGCAGTACAACGACGGCAGGACGGTTATTGACATGGGTTTCCATCACATAGCAATAACCTGCCTCACGGATAAAGCCTGTCTTTGACACGCCAATCGGGTGATTGCCTGCACGGATGAGACGACTGGTATTTTGAGCTTTGTAAGTGCGTGAACCTGAGTTGTAGTTATTGACATAAAAGTCATAGTTTGGAGCGGTTGAGAAGTTACGCACAGTCTGATAACGTGGGTCAGAATTCACCGCTCGCATCATCTTCACTAGGTCGTTCGCTGATGAGCGGTTGCGTGGGTCAAGACCTGATGCGTCAGAGTAGCTTGTGCTGTTCATGCCCAAGCTTTTGGCTTTTTGGTTCATCGCCCAGATAAAGTTATCATAACCACCAGGGTAAGTACGGGCTAGAGCCTTGGCAGCAGGGTTCTCTGACTTCATAAGCATAAGGAGCATGAATTCACTACGACTCATACGGTCGCCCGAGCGTAGGTTAGAGCTTGCTTTTTTGGCGGCGATAAAGTCCGATGGTTCAATCACAATCTCTTCACGCATGTCAAGCCCTGCATCCATCAGCACCATCGCTGTCATAACCTTGGTTACAGAAGCGATAGAGCGTACAGCATCAGCATTTTTTTGATAGATGGGCTGACCTGTTTGTAGGTCAAATACGATGGCGGCGGCAGATTTTGTGCTAATAGGCAACTGCTCGCCATATTGGTAACTACTGCCATAATTGGTCTGCTGTCCATAAGGCTGAATGGCAAAGGGCTGAGAAGTAGTCGTACCAGCAGGAACAGAGCTTCGGGTTACCTGAGTGTTGGTGTAGCCTTGATTGTAGGTGTTGGGGGCTGTATTGGTGTTAGTATAAGTGCGAGTCTGCTGAATGGTCGTGGTCGCAGGTGGAATCTCTTGGACGGTAACCGCTTGCATGTTCTGGGCATTGCCTTTGCCGATATAGATGGTTTTTTGTTGGCTGTTGTCCACCAAAAACGCATGGGCAGACACCGTCATCAATGACAGTACTGATACACTCAGGGAGCTGATAAGACGCTTGGCACGGCTAGGTTTTGGGCTGTATGACATAAATGTTACTCTAGTTGGTGTGTGACGAAATGCGGACTTGCTTTTAGACCTTGGCACCTAGCTTGGGTCAGTAATACAGTCCTCTACACCACTTAGCATCCTCCTTAACGCCAGTGGCTAATACCATGAGACGAGAGCCGCCTATTTTTTTATTCTAACATAACAAAACCACTTTTTTATGCTAAAAATCAAAGTTTTTAAGTAAATTTGTAAGCAAATTTAACACATTCTTATACCAATCAAGGATGAGTTTATCAGTTATATCTTATCGTAAGAATTGGGTAAAATTTTTATAACATTTTGGCAAATTATAAGCAAAATTTGCTAACATTTTGTTAAAAAAGTTTGATTGATTAAAATTTAGTTGCTACAATTATCAAGATTATTTAAAGATAACAACAATCAATGATTAGCCCAATGAATGTTGCAATTTTTGAGCCATTTTGGATGATTTTTTAAATTTAAGTGCTTAATTGTACACATTTTAAGCGATTTTAACAATTTTAGCATGATTTAGAGTTAGGTGGGCAAGATGACTATAAAAGTACTCATTGTAGACGACCACGAATTGGTGCGGATGGGCATCAGTCGCATGCTTAGCGATGATTCTGACATTGAAGTTGTTGGTGAAGCAGGCTGTGGTGAGACGGCAGTGGTAATGACCCGCAAGTTCGCTCCTGACGTGGTGCTGCTTGATGTCAATATGCCCAACATCGGTGGCGTAGAGGCGACACGACGGATTAAACAGCTTGATGAGTACATCAAGGTTCTGGCAGTGTCTAGCTTGGTGGCTGAACCTTACCCATCCATGCTTTTAAAGGCAGGGGTAGACGGCTACATCACCAAAGGCACCCCCATCAGTGAGATGATAACCGCCATCAAAAAAGTCAAGGCAGGCGGTAAATATTTTAGTCATGAGATTGCCGATGTGCTTGCCCAAAGCGTGCTTGACAAAAAAGCCAACCCTTTTGACAGTTTGTCTGCACGTGAAAAACAAGTCGCCATGATGGTGGCAAACTGCCAAAGTGCCAGTCAAATTGCCGACAGTTTATTTGTCAGTGTCAAAACCGTAAACACTTACCGTTATCGAATTTTTGAAAAACTGGGTGTGGATTCTGATGTCAAACTCACCCATCTTGCCATACGTCACGGACTGGTCAATACATGAGCCCATCTCCCATCAGATACACCAAAACATGGGTGCGAAAACTGTGGTTTTTGTCCGCCAATGTTCACGAAGAAGCTCTCATTTCCACGATGCGTGTGCGTCAGCTTGGACTTACCTATGGCTTCTATCGTTTTATCACCGCCTGCTTTTTGCTCATGGCAAACTTTTTACTCAACCGTGGCAAGGCGGGTCTACCCACCGAGCCTACTTTTTTAGAGCAGACGGTATTTAGTATTTATGTTGTTGTCGCTTTGGTGCTGTTATGTGCTTTTTTTATGATAAAAAAACGGTCAAGATTGCAGTTGTTATCAGGCTTTGTGGTGGACGTTGTTTTTTTGACCTTATTTGCTCTGTATGGCAAAATCAGTGATTTTCAAATCACCCTACTATACATGGTGGTCATCGCCGCAAGCTACATGCTATTGTCCCCATCCCGAGCGACCGCCATCACACTCATGACTGTCTCAGCGCTCATCTACCAACAGTCTTTTCGCTTTTTCTTTGAGACACCGACGACCGAAAAAAACTTACTTACCATCAATGACAGTCTACTGTTGTCGGTAAGCTTGATTGCGGTGGGTTTTTTAAGTTGGTCCATCTCTCAGCGACTCGCCAAAGCCGAGAGGTCCCTACTTGATCATGCCGATGAAGTGGAAAAGCTCCACACCATCAACCAAGCTGTTGTCAAGAACATGGTAAACGGCGTGTTGGTGCTAGACCCTGAGCGTAACATCATCATGATAAATAACGCCGCCCAACGTCTTTTGCATCTACCCATTGATAACAATGCCTGTGACAGCCCTGCCAAAATCATTGAGCTGTCTCGTATTATCATTAAACATCACCCCAAAATCATCGGTTGGTATCGCTCACTTGCCCCCACCAGTCAGCCGAGCTCATCTATGACATACCACCCAAAACTCATGACGAAGCCAACATGAGCCAAACTCACCTTGCCGATAAGCTACGCATCAGCTCCAAGCCCCTATTAGAACACGGGCAGATTCTCATCATCGAAGATTTGAGCCGTGAACAAAGCCACGCCCAACAACTAAAACTCGCCAGCCTAGGTCAGCTCTCTGCCAGTATCGCCCATGAAATACGAAACCCCCTCGCCGCCATCAGCCAAGCCAGTCAGCTACTCATGGAAGATGTGCGTGATGATGATGTCAATGCTGAGTTTTATGAGATGATTTATCAGCAGACCAAACGGGTCAATTCCATCATCTCTGATGTACTAAGCCTATCTCGCCAAGAGATACCCAATCAGTCCGCCCTAGACGCACCAAGTTGGGTGCGACAGTTTTTAGCGGAGCATTATCCACACGAATTCATCATTGTAACGGGCGACACCGCCAAGCCTATCTTGTTCTATTTTGATGCCAATCAGCTAGAACAAGTCATGACAAATCTCATTAATAACGCCTTATACCACACCATTCATCAATTCCATGATAATGATGTGGAAATACGTCTAACCAAGACCAAAACAGGGGCGTTTATTGATGTGCTAGATCACGGTGAAGGCGTAAGCGAGAAGAATTTGGCAAGCCTATTTAATCCATTTTTTACCACCAGCAAAAAAGGCACGGGGCTAGGTCTGTATCTATCCCAATCATTTAGTGAAGCCAATAACGCCAAGATTCGCTATTTTAGAGAAGATGACAAAAGCTGTTTTCGCTTGATTGTCTCTAACACGCCAGTTACCTGATGTTTGGCCAGCACCCAACCACCTTTGCTTGATACATTCATCCACTTAATTTTACCGTAAAATCTCTGTATGTTGGGTTTTGTGTAAAAATCCTATATAATAGAGCATATCTAAATTATTGGGAATATTCATGCAAGATAAGCCACTCGCCCTAATCATTGATGATGAAGCCGACCTGTGTCGTCTCATGCAAATCACTCTAAACAAAATGGGTGTGGATACGAACGTCGCCTATGATATGGCAAGTGCCAGAGCCTTTTTGGCGGACAATCATTATGATTTTTGTCTGACTGACCTTGCCTTACCTGATGGCTCTGGCATGGAGATTGTGGAGCTTGTTACCAAAACCACAACCACGCCTGTGGCAGTCATTACCGCACACGGCGATGTCAATGTCGCCATTGAAGCGATGAAAATCGGAGCGTTTGACTTTGTCAATAAACCATTGGATTTGCCTCGCCTGCGTCAGTTGGCTCAGTCCGCCCTAAAAGTCAATGAAACCATCATCCAAAGCACCGAAGATGACATACCACAAGATGGTAGCCAAGAAAAAAGTGTCAGTACCGCCATTCCACCCAATCCTTTGACAGGTGAGCTGGTTGCACCCACAGAAAATGATACCAAGACAGGCACAGAGCACAACACCGAAACTAGCAAAGACAAGCCCCAAAAAACAGGTCAAAACAGCGCCAAAAAAAGCAAGTCATCCACGCCTGTCACCGTCGTCAGTGACGATGACATTTTTGGCGGTCGGCTCATTGGTGATTCTCGCCCCATGAAACAGCTACGCTCCACCATCAAAAAACTGGCTCGCTCACAGGCTCCGGTATTTTTATGGGGCGGTTCTGGTACGGGCAAAGAAGTCGTCTCACGACTCATTCATGATCTAAGTGGTCGTCGCAATGGCAACTTTGTACCCGTAAACTGTGGGGCGATACCATCTGAGCTAATGGAGAGTGAATTTTTTGGACACAAAAAAGGCAGCTTCACAGGGGCGACATCGGATAAAATCGGACTGTTCCAGCAAGCCGATGGTGGCACGCTGTTTTTGGATGAAGTGGCGGACTTGCCCCTTGCCATGCAAGTCAAGCTCCTGCGTGCCATCCAAGAAAAAACTGTACGGGCCATTGGTGACACCAAAGAAGTGCCTGTGGACATTCGCATTGTCTGTGCCACACACAAGAATTTGGCGGATTTGGTACAAAAAGGGGCGTTTCGTCAAGATTTGTTCTATCGCATTAACGTCATTGAAGTGAAACTTCCTGATTTAAATGACCGTCGTGATGACATTCCCATGTTAGCTGAGCATTTTTTAAACATGATTGCCAAAGACTGGGAGCTTGATAATCTTAGCCTAACCGACGATGCCATCGATGTGCTGACCTATCATAATTTTAAAGGCAACGTGCGTGAACTTAGAAACATCTTAGAGCGTGCTGTTACCATGAGCGACAGCGATGAGATTGATGCCCATCATCTCATGCTAGATGATGTTCACGACATATCAGAATCAGATGACACCCCATCTCATGTCAGCCATGATGACATCATCATGCTTGCACCGTCCGAACCTGCAACAGAGGCGATCAACACTATTGCCAATGACATCCCCACCCCCTCCAATGTCATCAAGGTATCACCCTATCATGACCAGCGACCAACCTATACCGCCAATACCGTCATCAAAGAAAATAAAGAGCCCAAGCCCATTACCCTAGGTCTAAACATCATCGCTTCTGCCAACTATGGCACGCCCTTATCCACCCCAAAATCCCAAAAAGTCAGTCCACTTGACTCAAATAGTGTCAGCCAAGCTTTTGACAACCTAAATTCGTCAGAGCATGAAAATTTGGCAAACGGCGAACTACCCAGTCAAGGACTAGAAGCTTACTTGATTGACCAAGAACGTCAAATAATCTGCAACGCTTTACAGCGGGCAGGAGGTAATAAAACCCAAGCCGCCAAACTGCTTGGCATGACCTTTCGCTCTCTGCGTTATCGCATGAAAAAACTTGATATCGATGATGGCGACGATGAATAACTTCTGACATACCAACCATAAAAATCAGCCACAAAAAGGGGTGTTCATCTAAATACCCCTTTTTTTTACACGCCTAGAATCCACCCACAGGAGCAAACTCCACGCCTGTTTCTAGTTTTGCTCCATCCATCAAGATGAGTGCTTGCGACAGCCACACGTCAGATACCGCCATCATGGTCGGTGCCAAATTGGTAGATTTATTAAATGTCACATCAGGCACGACCCCTACCCCATCAATTTGCTTGCCATCGGCAGTCAGGTAATGAGCGGTGGTCATCTTAACTGCTTGATCATCACCGATAGGGATGACCGACTGCACCGAGCCTTTACCATAGCTCGTCTCACCCACTATCAACGCTCTCTTTTGCGACTGCAAGCTACTGGCAAGCACTTCGGCGGCCGATGCCGAATAGCGGTTTTGTAGTATCATCACTGGCAAATCAATCAGCAGTGGCGAGCCTTCGGTTTTTAGCTCTCGCTCTACCCCTTGTCGCCCTGCCACCTGCACCAACGTCTGATTACGCATAAAGAGCGATGCCACTGCCCCTGCTGACTCTAAGACCCCACCAGGGTTATTACGCACGTCCAATATCACCCCTGATATGGGTACGCCCGCCTGCCCCAAGCTCTCCAAAATCTGCTGACGGGTGTTATTTTGAAACACAGGGAGCTTAATGACGGCTACCCCACCGACGATACTGGTTTCAACATTGCTTTTTAGTACTTCATTACGCTGAGCGGTGAGTCGTCTTTTGTTACGCCCTGCACTTGATATTACAATGTCTACCTGCGTGCCTGCAATGCCATTTAATAACTGCTTGACATCATTCTCACTATGACTGTCGGACAGCTTAGTATCGCCCACTTGATGTAGATAGTCCCCCACTTTCACACCAGCACGCTTGGCAGATGAGTCTTCATGAATATCGGTGACGACCCAATGCTCTTCATCAGCTTGCCACACTGCTGACAGTCCGATGTTCGCCACGTTGCCTGCGGTGAATGATTGTAGATTGGCAAAGGCTTCTTTGTCCAAAAACTCAGCATGGCTATCTAACCCTGTCAGCATGCCACTCATCGCATTTTCAAAGAGCTTCTCATCACTAACTTCTTCGACATAGTCACGACGCACCAAATCCACCACCGACACAAAGGTTTTTAGGGTGTTTGGCGACACCGCCCCCAACGGCACACGCCCCTGATGAAGCCCTTCTATGCCATGCAGTGTATTAGGCTTACTGCCTAAGGCATCAAGTGTCGGGCTTGTCGGGTCTTGGGCATCCATCTGCTCGCCTGTCTCTGCCTCAACATCCAGACCGCTGTCAGCTTGCACATCATCGCCAAAGCCGAGCAGATTTGCTACTTTATTGATGGGCGTACTAATGGCTTTGGGTAGCTCGGCATGGCTTGTCATCGGCACACTTAGCGATAAAGCCACCATGCTCGCCAGTAGTGTTTTTGTCAGTTTCATACATCCACCAATAGGCTTATCCCTGTCATCTCGGCAGGTTTTTGCATGCCCATTAGGTACAAAATGGTCGGAGCGACATCACACAGTCGTCCACCCGTCCGCACGCTCACTTGCTTGTCGCCCACATAAATAAACGGCACAAATTCGGTCGTGTGCTGAGTATGCACCTGCCCGCTATCATAGTCTTGCATTTGCTCGCAGTTACCGTGATCGGCGGTGATGAGCAGATGACCACTCATCTCACGCACCGCACTGACTATCTCACCGATACAGGTATCCACCGCCTCTACCGCCTTGACCGCCGCATCAAACACGCCTGTATGCCCCACCATGTCGCCATTGGCGTAGTTGATGATGACCACGTCAAACTCGCCTGAGAGTATCGCCTCTTTTAGCTTATCGGTTACTTCAAAAGCACTCATCTGGGGCTTTTGGTCATAGGTTTTGACATCAGGGCTGTTTACCAAAATGCGCTTTTCGCCGTCATACAGCTCTTCACGTCCACCACTAAAAAAGAACGTAACATGAGCGTACTTTTCGGTTTCGGCAATGCGAAGCTGAGTTTTGCCGTGATTTTGCAGGTATTCGCCCAGTGTGTTGGCAAGGCTTGTGGGATAATACGCCACCGTTGTTTTGGGGTTAGCCTCCAACTCATCAGAATATTTGGTCATCATGACAAAGGTGGACAGCTCAGGCGTTGCCTTACGATTAAAGCCATCAAAATCAGCACTCACAAAGGCCCCACTAATCTCTCTGGCACGGTCAGCCCGAAAATTGACAAAAATCACGCCGTCATTGTCCGCTATCACACCATTATCATCAATGATGGTTGCCTGTACAAATTCATCAGTCTCGTCCGCCCCATAAGCAAGCTCTATGGCATGACTGGCACTGTCCGCTTCACGCACCGCCTTGGCTTGGGTCATCAGGTCGTACGCCTGCTCCACCCTATCCCACCGCTTGTCTCTGTCCATGGCAAAAAAGCGTCCGATACAGCTTGCGATTTTGGCTTCGGCATCAAACTCTTGGCTAAGAGTTGCCAAATACTGCTCCAAATCCGCCACATAGCCGTCTGCCGATTTTGGCGGAGTATCTCGCCCGTCCAAAAACGCATGAACGAACACTTGGCTTGCCCCCTGCTCTACGGCAAGTCTGGCGGTCGCCTTAATGTGGTCAATGTGAGCATGAACCCCACCGTCCGACAGCAAGCCCAAGATATGCACCGCCCCTTCATTTGCCACCGTATCCTTGACCGCTTTAACCAGCACGTCATTATTAAAAAATTCGCCCGAGCTAATGTCATTCATGATACGGGTAGAGTCTTGGTACAAAATCCGCCCCGCTCCTAGGTTCATATGCCCCACTTCTGAATTGCCAAATTGACCGTCAGGCAAACCCACGTCCTGCCCTGAGCCTGAGATAAGCCCATGCGGACAGGTCGCCATGAGCGTGTCTAGATTGGGTTTTTTGGCGGTATAAACGGCGTTGTCTCGGGGGTCTTCTCGATGTCCGACACCGTCCAAAATCATCAAAACATGGGGAATTTTTTTCATGATAAAGCCTTTTTAACAAATCAAAATGATAAATCATTTCTCATTTTATCACAAAATACCCCCATTCGGCACGGCAAAAACCGCCCAAATCTTGAAATTTTTACAAAATTATCGTACAATAGAGCCACTGAAACATTCGCCAGTTGAGAATACACCTGAGCCGATAATCACACTTACAGGGTAATGACTGTTTGCTGTGGTGCGTATGCCCGCATCATCTGATGTATCGGGAAACCTAAAACAGCAAAGATTTACCCGCCTTGAACTACTTGGTTCATGGGCAACACTTGACAGCGGTGTTTCGGTTTTTTATTTTTTATGCTTTCAAAATATTGATTTTAAACAAAAATATTTTTAATATTAAAATTTTTATCATTTTTTAAAAAATTTTCTTGACAAGTTATCAAAAATCTATATAATACGCAATCACTTGATACGACAAGTTATTCCCCAATAGCTCAGTCGGTAGAGCATCGGACTGTTAATCCGTGTGTCCCTGGTTCGAGCCCAGGTTGGGGAGCCATATTTAAAAACCCTTTTCTGTTTTGGAAAAGGGTTTTTGCTTTTTCATTTTTGGCTCTTTTATTATTTGTTTGATATCATAGGCATGATGATAAAAACCACACCATCATGCCCACACCCCATCACCAATCATTTGCGATTGCTTGGCACTGCCATCGCCCTTGACGGATGTCTTGATACTTATTCATATCTGTCTTTGCCGTCTTTTTAGGCTGGTTTGACGCCCAATGATACCGATAGATTTTATCATCTTTGGTATAAAATTCAGATGAATACTCAGGTTTGACCGTATAATAATCACCGTTTTCATGATAATCAAACATATCCAAATCCCACCCATACGACTCATCATCACTCATCAGGATGTCTATTTGGTTAAACCCATTTAACAGGATAAAATTAGGGTCGTTTAATTTTTCCACAATGGGATTGCCATTATCATCAAAATACTCATCAATAAAATCAAGCTCGCTCTCATCACGACTAAGATACGCTCGCCCTACTGTCTCATCCTCCCCATCTTGTATGAAATAAATCCGCCCATTATCAGCCATCAACTTATAACTAAAACTTTGGCTAAATCGCTCTCGTTTGGTGCTATACATGACAATGATGTCATTATGACCGCTCGGAACAGCATTTTGCCATGCATAGCTCTCTTGGTACTCTCTGCCATCTTTACCCACTTCATTCATGTTAGCATAAAACTTCAAGGTATTGACATCATTACCATGACACAAATAAGCATGACTACCAGAGACATAATTTGGCTCATCATCATTAATTTGTAATAAAAAACCATCTTCATCACTTCGCCCCTTGATATGAAGACGTGTGCCGTCTTGATAACGGTTATGCCTACTCATCACGGCAAACACAGAAGGCTTATCCATCTCAATAGACATCACATCATCCGCAAGTCGATAACTGCCAAACGCTACCATGCCCATCGCACTTATCATCACACGCTGATTGGGCAAAAGACACATCATGCTCTGATAAGGCTTGTCTTCGTCATGTTTTAAACAACCAATCAGCTCATCAGCATTTGGATGGCTGTTTGCATAAGCACACACACTCATAAACATCATCAAACAAAGCAACCATCTCATCAAAGTACCCCTACAACCCCAACACCTTAGTTATCACACTATAATGGTCTTCAAACATCATGCGACCGTCAAGCTCGCCAAGCGGTAACCAAAACGCAAGGCTGGCATCATCACCCCCTGCCACATCGGGTAGCTTGTCGCCTGTCAGTTCAAAATAAAACACTGTCGTTACTGTCCGTCCACGAGCCGAACGGTCAGGAGCATCAAAGGTACGGCTTGCTTTTAGGGTGCTTGGGCTGATGATAAGCCCCGTCTCTTCTTGTAATTCACGCAAGGCACAGTCAAGCAGGCTCTCATCTTTATCCAAAAATCCGCCCGCCAACGCATACAGCCCACGCCCATATTCGCCCCCACGCTCGATGAGTAGCACATGACCTGCCTGCACCACCAACGCATCTGCCGTTACAAATACAGGCGGATACGGGGCGGACTGCCACGCCTTTTGACAATCTAGGACATGGCGGTATTCACGTTGCAGATGAGTAAAATCGTCCGTTTGGGCAAATTTTTGTAAAAAAGCCACGCTCGGGGCAGGCATTTTATCTTGCCAATCATCGCCATTTTTTAGACGTTCATCCAAAAAATACGCCCGTCTTAGCGGTGTGGCGGACAAATTTTCAAAACTGGGCAATTCAACAAAACCCCAATCAGGGAATAACGACAAATAATACGAACTGTCGTCCTTAGTGTGTCCAATGATACCAATGTTGGCAGGTTCGTTTTGGGTGATGAATGAGACCGCTTGTTGGACGTTTTGGAGCCATTTGTGGTCGTTGTAGAGCGTATCATCAATGGGCATGCAGATGATACGCTCGCTGTCGGCTGTGTCATTTTCAAACGCTTTTAAAATCATGCTTTCACGCTCATCAAAGCTAAATGGGTTTTTGATGGTGCGTGGGCTATTTGCCGAACCGATGAGCATGATGACGGTTTTGGCACGGCTTAGAGCTTCACGCACGACAAATTCATGCCCATGATGAAACGGCTGAAATCGCCCGATAAACACCAAATAATCAAATTGAACCATGTTAAATCTCATTATTTAAAAAATTAAACTTGATAAAAGCGATTATGTTACCATAAAAGCATAAATTTTATCTTTATTATTGAGTTTTTACCATGAGCGATTTGCAAAACGAGCCTTTGAGCAGTAACATCATCATCACACCGAGCGCCCAAGACTATCTGGCAGAACTGCTTGCCAAGCAGGAAGTGGACGGCATTGGCGTGCGTATTTTTGTGGAACACGCAGGCACACCCCGAGCCGAATGTTGTATGAGCTACTGCCAGCCCGATGAGATTGACGAAGACGATTTGCAAATTCCTTATGACAAATTTGTCGCCCACATTGACGCACCGAGCATTCCTTATCTGCATGATGCGGTGATTGACTATAACAAAGACCGTTTTGGCGGTCAGCTGACATTTAGAGCCCCCAACTCAAAAGTCCCCCAAGTGGGCGAAAATGCCAGCATTGAAGAGCGGATTACTTATGTTTTGCAAGCCGAGATCAATCCCCAACTTGCCAGTCATGGCGGTCATGTGGAGCTTTTGGAAGTCATCGAAGATGATGCAGGCAAAACCGCCGTGCTAAAATTCGGTGGTGGCTGTCAAGGGTGCAGTGCGGTGGACGTTACCTTACGTCAAGGCGTGGAAGTTCAGCTCAAACAACAAATTCCCGAACTGACCCAAGTCATTGACGAAACCGACCACACCAAAACCGAAAATGCGTATTATAAATAATTAGTTAAAAAAGATAAAAGGGCATGGATTTGCCCGTTTTTAATGCTCCGCTCTTTTAAATTTAGGTGTTGTTAATCAATCATGCTTTTAGTGGACTTGTGGGGGCAAATTGCAATTTGCCCTGTGATAGAATTTTGGTTTTGAACAAGTGGATCACCCCCACACCCCAAAATACTAAATTATGAAAATCAAAATGTATTATGTTAAATAAATTTACCTTAAAAAAACGGCAATATGATTGCCGTTTTTACTCTAATGGTTAATGGTCGCTTGGCACTTTATCCATGTCAATGTCGGGATTTTTGGTTAAGTGAATGATAGATAATATCAACCCACCCCAAACGATAGATAAAGCCACCACCATGACTGCTAATGCGGTACCGTTCATGCGTTTTCTCCTTCTATGGATTTATGCTGATGATGTGTGGTGTGAGCAGGTGCCTTGGTCAATAAGAATGAACCGAGTGCAAACACTGCCACCACACCCCAACCAAAGACAAGCTGAGTTGCCAAATCATAGCTGTCATAGCCTTTAGTAACCAGCGAAAACACGCTTAGCACCAACGCCACGATGAGCGAAATGGGCGTAACAATGGTCAGCATAAATGCCCAGCCCTTGCCCACTTTTACACTAGAAATGGCGTTGATGTGGTTCATGAGCTTATCCATGACAGGACGGTTGAACCACGTTACCCAAACAATGGACAAAATCGCCCCTGTTACCACGCCGATATTATTGGCAAAATGGTCAATCACGTCCACAAAGGTAATCGCCGTTTTGGTAGAAAATAAAGCGAGTGAGATGAGAGCCGATACACCACCGACCACGCTAACCGCTTTTTTGTGCGACCAGCCGAATTTGTCCTTGACCGCTGAGATTGGTACTTGTAGGATACTTGCCATAGACGTAACACCCGCCACAAACAGCGAACCAAAAAACAAAATACCAATGAGCGTACCAGCGTCGCCCATGTTAGAAATAATTCTTGGAAAAGCGATGAACGCCAAGCCGATACCGCCCGATACCACTTCTGATACAGGCACGCCTGATTGGGTTGCCATAAAGCCCAGCACCGAGAAAATCCCAATGCCTGCCATGACTTCAAACGATGAGTTGGCAAAACCCACCACCAGTCCTGAGCCTGTCAAATTGGCATTTTTCTTTAAATAAGATGAGTACGTTACCATAATCCCAAAGCCAATAGACATGGAGAAAAAGACGTGTCCGTAAGCGGCAAGCCAGACCTTAGGATCAGCCATTTTTTCCCAGTTGGGGGTAAAAATGGCATTTAGACCTGCGGACGCACCGTTTAGCTGTACCGCTTGCAAGACCATGATGGTAAACATGATAACAAGGAGCGGAATGCAGATTTTATTGGCAAGCTCCACGCCTTTTCGGATACCGCCATACATGATAAACAGCACCAACACCCAGACGATAGCCACCCCGATAAACAGACTAGGCACAATGCCAAAATCTAGCCCCGAGCCATTTTGCAAATAATGTTCAAAGAAAAACGTCTGCGGGTCATCGCCCCACTGTTGCCCAAAGGCGTATAGGGTGTATTGCCCTGCCCATGACAACACGGACGCATAATAAATCCCAATGACGGTACACACCAGCACCTGCCACCAGCCCACGATTTCTTTTGATTTAATCATTCGCCGATAAGCGGTAGGCGGAGCTCCGTGATATTTTTGCCCTGCGACATAATCCAAAAACAGCAAGGGAAACCCTGCGGTTGCCAAAGCAATGAGATAGGGAATAAAAAACGCCCCACCACCATTTTCATAGGACACATAAGGAAAACGCCAAATGTTGCCCAAGCCTACCGCCGACCCAATCGCCGCCAAAATAAAGCCTGAGCGTGCCGACCAACTTTCTCGTTGTGTGGACATAATTACTCCTTGTTAATGTTTTGGCAACTCCATTTAATGGAGAATTTACCCATTGTCATCTGTTATGCCAAATCTGTTAAATTTTGTAAAAATATTTTGTCCTGCATAGTTTGATTGAATCAATTAAAAAAGTCAAATAAATAAAAAAATAAAAACCCATAACAAAATATTATGGGTTGGTGATAACATTTGTAGACTTGAAATTAGCGAATCAGTCCACGCTTGCTATTTTGTAGCGACTCGATAAACAACGCCACTTTTGGCTCATCCGCCACCCAAGTGGACAGCTCAGCAATCACGTCCGCCTTGATTTTACCAGAACGAAACACTACGTCATAGGCTCTATCCAATGTCTCAATGGTTTCTTTGCTCCACCCTTTTCGTCTCATGCCTTCTTTGTTGAGCCCATGCACTGTAGATGGGTTGCCCGATACGGTGGTAAAGGCACAGACATCTTTTAAAATCAGGCTTGCCCCACCAATCATCGCATAATCATCAATCCGACAAAATTGGTGTACACCCGTCTGCCCACCAACAATCACATAATTACCGATATGGGCATGACCTGCCACGCCCACGTTATTGGCAAGGACGTTATGGTCGCCCACCATACAGTCATGGGCGATGTGAGTGTTTACCATAAATAGGTTGTTGTTGCCAATCTTGGTCAAATTACCACCGTCTGCCGTGCCACGATGAAAGGTACAAGACTCACGAATGGTATTATCATCGCCCACTTCTAGGTAAGTGGTTTCGCCTGTAAATTTTAAATCTTGCGGCATCTCGCCAATGCTGGCAAACTGAAAAATGGTGTTACGCTTGCCAATGGTTGTATTATCACCCACGATGACGTGCGATTTTAACATGGTGTCCTCGCCAATCGTGGTATTTTTACCCACAATACAATACGCCCCAATCACAACGGTTGGGTGTATGACAGCACTCGGGTTAATAATGGCGGTTGGGTGTATGTTCATGACGCTATCCACTTAGTCCAGCTTTTGACGGGCAATCATAATCTCAGCACTGCACGCCAATTTACCGTCCACATGAGCAGTACATTCAAATTTATAAATCTCACGCTTGGCGGTAACGAGTTTTGAGCGAATCACCAGCGTATCGCCTGTACTGACAAGTTTTTTAAAACGCACTTTATCCACACCTGCAAACAGATACAAATAGCCATCTTCGGACGATTGCCCTGCACTGACAAACCCCAAAATACCCGACAACTGTGCCATCGCCTCCACCATAAGCACCCCCGGCATGACAGGATTATCAGGAAAATGACCGTTAAACAACTCTTCGTTAATCGTGATGTTTTTATAGCCCGTAATCCAGTTATCTGCCGACACCGCTGTAACACGGTCGATGAGTATAAAGGGATAACGATGAGGTAAATATCGCTTGATGACGTGATAGCCAAATGGCAAGGTCAAGTTTTGAGCCATTAGGCGTGCGTGGTCGCCATCGGTCATCAGTTCTAGGTCTAGGGTAGAATTTGTCATGAATGCGCCCATTTAAATAAAATCACTTTTGCCCGCTTTGGCGAAACTTAATGGTCGCCCGACGCCAATCTTGGGTGGGCATGGCGGTCGTGCCTGATGAGTACGAGCCTGCTTTGTCAATGCTTTGGGCGACAAACGTTTTGCCTGTCAAAGTTGTGCCGTCTGCAATGGTCAAATGCCCGCTAATGCCCACACCGCCCCCGATAATACAGCCTGCCCCAATATGCGTACTGCCTGCCACCCCTGTCATGGACGCAATCGCCGTGCCACGCCCGATATGGACGTTATGAGCGATTTGCACCAAATTATCAATAATCACATCATCGCCAACCACAGTATCGCCCACCGCACCCCTATCAATGCAAGTGCTTGCACCGATACGCACACGATGACCGATGATAACACGCCCAAGCTGGTGGATTTTTTGCCAAGCCAGTCCGTCCGCTCCCATTTTTGGAGCAAAGCCAAAACCATCCGAGCCGATACTGGCATGAGCATGAATCTGCACCTCATCGCCAATGACACAGTGATGAGCGATAACAACGTGCGAGTCAATCTGACAATCATCGCCAATTTGCACAAAATCGCCAATGACGGCATACGCCCCAATTTTGGCATTTTTACCAATGGTGGCAGTGGGTGAGATGATGGCGGTGGAATGAATACCATTATCGGCTTGATAATCAAATAAGCCACTCACGGATGCATACGCCAAATACGCATCTTTAACAAGCATAACGGTGGTATCAGGCAGGGCGGGCAGTTTGCCAGCAAATCGCTCCGACACCAGCACCACACCCGCACAAGTTCCCACCAAATCAGACAAATAACTTGCCTTTGCCAAAAATGCCAAACTCTCACAATCAGCATCTGCCAAATCCGACACACGGCTAACCGACACATGGCGATTTGCCAATGTGTGTTTGTTTAACACCGCTTGGCAACGCTCAATAGCACAAATAAGTTTATCCAAATCAATCATGATTAGAATACGCTACCGATTTGAAATTGGACTTTTTCTGTTTGGTCGCCTTCTTTGGCATTCAACGGCTTAGCATAACTTAAAGAGATTGGACCAATTGGAGTGTACCACGTCACGCCCGCACCCACGCTATAGCGCAGCTCTTTATCTTGTTCGATATAAGTTAGGTTGTTATTGCTTACGCCCACTGCTGGTAAATTCACCAATTCCTTATCAAGCTTAGTAGTGTCAAATACTTGACCTGCATCAAAGAATAACACAGGACGCACTTGGTCTGCCCAGTCGCCTTTAAACGGTACTGGTAAAATCAGCTCCGCCCCAAAAGTCGCCAAAGCATTACCACCCACTTCTTCGCCACGGGTAGATCTTGTGCCATTTGCCAAATGTCTATAAGCTTGAGACTGAGGTCCTAATGATGATGCTTCAAAGCCACGTACCGAACCATAACCGCCAGCATAGAAGTTTTCATAAAATGGTAAATTATTACCATAACCTAAACGAGCATGACCACGCAGTACCGTACCTTTCCATAATGGGTAATAGGCGTTTAGGCGGTAGCTGACTTTTTGGTAATTTTGGTCACCAAACCCTAGGTTAAGATCAACGTTATGGCTCACCCCTTTGGTTGGGAATACGGGCTTATCAAGGCTAGAATAGCTCCACCCAAGCACTCCGCCATAAGTGGTATAATCATTAGTAAAGCTGACACCGTTAGTATCAATATCCGCCTTACCACCATCTTCTAACAGCTGTTTGACGTTAGAGATGCCCATCCACTGACCGCCACGCACTTTGGTTTTGTCCATGGTAAAACCACCACTAATACGCTGTTTTTCATCAATGGGATAGCCATAAATTAGGCTTGCCCCATAAGAATCCAATACATAGTTGGAGATGTTTTTATCATCGTATTTGGTCTTACGGTAGTAAGCATTAACACTTTGGGAGACGCCATTGACGGTAAAATAAGGGTCAGTCATGCCTAGGCTGTAATTATCACGGGTCTCTGAACGGCTAAATGACATATTAGCACGGTTGCCGGTTCCCATAAAGTTGGATTGAGATAAATCTACTTGAAAGGTCATACCGCCACTTTGAGAATAACCTGCGGCGATGGTGGACGACCCTGACGGCTGTTCCTCAACCATGTAGTTAATGTCCACTTGGTCTGGACTGTTTGGCACAGGTTTGACATCGACTTTGACATCTTTAAAAAAGCCCGTTCTCATGAGTCTGGCACGAGACAGCTGGATTTTTTGGTTGGATGCGAGCGCCCCTTCTAACTGACGCATTTCACGGCGTAGCACTTCGTCTTTGGTTTTTAGGTTGCCTGTGAAGTTAATACGGCGAACATAAACAGGGCGCACAGGGTCGATATAATAATCCACATCAACTGTTAAGGTTTCATCATTAATGCGTGAGATGGGGCGAATTTGGGCATAGTAATAGCCATCATCCCCGAATTTATTGGCAATGTCAGCAGTGGTCTCGTCCAACTCTTTTTGGGAGTAGGTACCGCCTTGGGTAAATTTGATTTTTTCAGCAAGCTCATCAGCACTATATGTTGGATTGCCCAAAAACTGCGTTTGCCCAAATTTATACTGCTGACCTTCACTGATGGTCGTCTCAATAAAGACTTTCTTTTTCTCATCATCGATGTTTAGGGTTGCATTATCAACATTGACACGCACAAAGCCATCATTTAGGTATTTGGCTTTGACATTTTCTAGGCTGGCATTTAGTTTTTCTTGGCTGTAACGGTCGGCTTTGGACAAGGGATTCCATTTTTTATCCTTAAGCACAAACTCATCTTTTAACTCTTCATCGCTAAAATGCTCATTCCCGATAATATTAACATCCACAACTTTGGCGGGCTTACCTTCAACAAAGTTAATGTCTAACTTAACGCGGTTGCCATCTAGCTCGGTCTGTTTAACTTCAATGTCAGCATTATAATAGCCCTGTGAGATGTACTGATTTTCAAGCTCGCTCTCCAAGGTCTGTATGGTTGCTTGCTTTAGTACCTTACCAACCGCAAGTCCCGTACTCTCCAAGCCTTGCTTTAAGCCATCATCAGGAATGAGTTTATTGCCATCAAAATTTAGCTCAGCGATAATCGGACGCTCCGCCACATGAAACACCACACGCCCGCCATCAACATCTGCCTGTACGTTGGAGAACTGCTCGGTGGCATATAACGCACGAATGCTGTCCGCCAACGCATCTGAGGTAAGTGCCTGCCCCACACCCAAAGGCAGTGCTACTTGCAAACTCTGGGGAGTTACTCGGCTTAGTCCATCAAAGGCAATGCTACTGACCGTATCGTCAGCATAAGCAGTAGTCGCCATAACCGTCATCACTGAGGCAGTTAAGGTTTTAGTCAGAAAAGAAGTACGCATAACAGATTCACTCAAAGTCGTTCAACTCATTAGCAATAACACCAAAAATATCTTTTACAAGTATATATTGATAATGATTGAATGGGCAGATGTTAATTAATCAAAAATATGGTGTAAGTTAAGCCAAAAAATCAATTTTGGCAAGTAAAATTATTAAATTTTTAAAAAATTTCTATAAATATTGCTCAATTATTACTAAAAGTCGCTATCAGCCAAAAACTCTTGATATGTCGTTACCAATGGCTAGCACCATGAAACCAAACAGCAATAACATGCCCACTTGTAGCCCTGCGATTTGTAATCGCTCACTCATGGGCTTACCCCGAATCAGCTCATAAGTATAAAACACCAAATGCCCACCGTCCAGCACAGGTATCGGCAAGAGATTTAGCACGGCAAGCGACAGACTAATCAGCCCTGCGGTGGATAGCACCTGCTCCCAGCCCATTTGGATACTGTCTTTTGACACTTCGGCAATGGTAATCGGACCCGATAAGTTGTCAAGCCCTATCAGCCCTGTTATCATCTTACCCATGGATTTCACGGTCATCACGGACAAATCATAAGTCTTGATAAAGGATTTTTGTAGGGCTTCTAATGGCGTATGGTTTACCGTCATTTTGTAATCATCAGGAACGGTGATTTTAGTCTCTTGCACCCTTGCTCCAATTTGCCCAACCGTGCGATTATCCACTTTGGCCGCTCGAGGCATGACCTTAATGTCCATGTTTTGCCCATCTCGGACAACGCCAAACGTGAGCGATTTTTCAGGATTATTTTGGATAATTTCGGTTGCAGACAGCCAATCTTTTATCTCTTTGCCGTCAATATGGGCAATCCTATCGCCTGCTTTTAGCCCCATTAACGCCCCTGCTCCGTCAGCGGTGAGCGAGCCTATCACAGGCGGTATGACAGGTCGCCAAGGCAACGTGCCAAGAGCGGTGAGTGGGTCTTTGCCCTTGTCCGCCCCTTGCATAAAGTCATTGACCTGCACACTGTATTTGCCCTTATCGGTCGCCACAACCACTACCCCATGCTCGCCCATGCGGTCAGCTAGGGCAAAATTCACACTCTCCCAAGTGGGCGTATTTTTGCCGTCAATGGCGTGTATCGTCTCGCCCACCACAAGTCCGCTTGCATGAGCAGGGCTATCATTCACAATCCGTCCGATTTTGGTCGATAACTGCTCGCTTGGCTGTAAAAATAGTACAAAAAACAGCCCAATGGCGATGATAAAGTTCATCAAAGGCCCTGCCACCACAATGGCGATTTTTTTTAAGGGGTGCTGATTATTAAACGCCAAATGTCGCTCATGCTCGGCAACTTCCCCTTCTCGCTCGTCCAGCATTTTGACATATCCGCCAAGCGGTATCGCACAAATGCAATAATCTATGCCCGTTTTGGGACTTGTCCAGCCAAACAGCCGAGTGCCAAAACCGATAGAATAAGTCAAAACCTTAACCCCGCACAGCCGTGCTACGATATAATGTCCCCACTCGTGCAAGGCGACAAGGGGTGTTAGGACAAGCAAGGCGGATAAAAATAAATATAAAGCGGTCATGCTTTTTGGGTTCTCTTAATTTTTGGGCGTTGTGTTCGCCACGACATTTACCGATTTTTGAAATATGGTTAAATGATAAATTTTAATCAATACAAGGGTTTGGTTTTAAGATTTTGGATAATTGGGTAAATTTGGGCGAATAAATCGCCCCTACGCATTTAAATTTAAAAAAATACATACCCCACTCTCAACTAAC
>NZ_MUXV01000045.1 GCF_002014975.1 Moraxella bovis | reverse complement strand
CCATGAACCATCGTGCTCATCTACACTCTGTTTATCTGCCCAAAAGTGTATCTGGCACTCCTTATCTATGGTTCGACAGCTTACAAGGGGTAGAGAGTATCAACGGACTGTTTGAATACAAACTCATCGTCAAAGCCAAAGACGAACATGGCAACCCTGCCCATGGTATAGAGGGACTAGAAGGTTATGTCAGTTTTGAAGCTTATCATGGCAGTATCATCCACCCCAAAGAGGCTACCCCCCACCAAGACACCATCTCCTACCAAAGCGTCGCCTCTCACTTAGACCTAACCGCCCTCATCGGCACGCCCTTAGGCATATCCCTTGACTTAAATGACAAACACCCCATCGATGATAGGACCATCACAGGACAAGTCACAAGACATGGCATCATCACCGGCTGTGCCAAACTCACCACACACAACAGGCATGCCGTCTATGAACTCACCTTATCTCCATGGACTTACCTACTCACCAAAACAAATAACTATCACATCCACCAACACAAATCCATCCCACAAATCATCGAAGAGGTGTTATCCTGCTACCCTTATCCTTGGCAGTTTGAACTCACCCATGACTATCCTAAACAAGACTACCAAACCCAATATGACGAATCAGACCACGCATTCATCACTCGCCTTATGAGTGAGCATGGCATCAGCTTTTACTTTGAACACACCAAAGACAATCACACCCTAATCATCACCGACCATGTCAGTCACCTAAAAAGACACGCCAATCCCTTTTATGACACCCTAACACTCAACCTGCCCAATCAGCGTATGCCAGCGTATGCTGAATACCTAGAACACTTTACCCCCAAAAGCAGACTGACCTGTGCCCAAAGTCTCTTATCTGATTATCAGTTTAAAGCCCCTAATGAACCCCTAATGGCTCATGATACCATAAAAGGGGTGCAAACTGACACACACAAACCACATCAAGCACTCATCCATCACCTACAACGCTATGAATGGCATCAAGGCAGACGAGCAGGGGGTGATGAGCTAGCCACAAAAAACGAACAGCTCACCGCCGCTTATCGGCATCAAAGCCTAAGTGCCACCGCACATGGCAGACTAAAGGGCATACAGGTTGCCCACTTATTTACCCTAACAGGTCACCCTCATCAAAGCATGAATACCGACTGGGTCGTCTACGCCTTACAGATGAGCATCAAACCCATCGATGAAGACAACAACACCCATCAGTACTACACCGCTGATACAAGCTTTACTGCATACCCTGCCACACATCCGCTTGTACCCACAACCCCCTGCCCAAGACCCATTGCCCGCACCCAAACCGCCACTGTCGTCGCCCAAGAAGGTGAAGAGATACACACCGACCAATACGGTCGCATCAAAGTTAAGTTCCACTGGGACAAACCCACACTCGCCCAAAGACACCTTGTAGACAATCGCACCGGTGATGACAAAGATGACCTAAGTCAGATAAACACCTGCTATCTTCGTGTCGCCAGTACCTGGGCAGGAGATCACTATGGGCACATTGCACTGCCCAGAGCAGGCCAAGAGGTCATCATTGACTTCTTTGGAGGCAATCCTGACATGCCCTATGTGGCAGGCTCTTTGACCAATCCAAACAACATGCCTCTATACACCCTCCCTCATGAAAAAGTCCTCTCTGGCATCCGCTCCAAAGAGTATGGGGGAGACAAATCCAACCAACTCATCATGGATGACACTAAAGACAAACTCCAAACCCACCTAAAATCCGACCACCTACACACCGAGATTAACCTAGGACACATCAGACGTCTTACCACCCCCCAAGGACGAGGTGAATACCGAGGCGAGGGCTTTGAGGTAAGAACTGATGGACATGGGGTGATAAGAGC
>NZ_MUXV01000044.1 GCF_002014975.1 Moraxella bovis | reverse complement strand
ACCAATGGACTGCTTAGAGAATATTTCCCTAAGCATCAAGATTTAAGCAAGTGGCATGAAAGCGATATTATCAGTAAAGTAAATGAACCCAATCATAGACCCAAAAAGTGTTTAAACTGGAAAACACCTTATGAGGTTTATTTTGATGAAGTGTTGCAGTTGGTTTGATAATTCAAGATGAAAAATGACTATCCGACCACTTAATTTTAAAAAATTACACCCAACAAACTCGATGTTTACCACGAGTTTGTAAAGGTATGCTAGCCTTGTAGGGTGCATACCACACCGCCCAAACCCACGCCCATTCATTGCATTTTTCAGATAATCACGCTACAATCATCATACTGCCAGTCCCAAAATCAAGCATAAGTCCAAACCCAAACCGCCATGAAAAAATTCTACCTAATCCGCCACGCCCAATCCGAATCCAACGCAGGACACGCCATTCGTCCAAACCATAAGATTGCCATTACCAAGCTCGGGCAAAACCAAGCGACAGACGTGGCGGACTGGCTCATCACGCATATCCCCACGCCTGATAAGGTTTTTGTGTCGTCCTATATCCGCACACACCAGACGGCACAGCCTTATTTGGATAGGACGGGCATGACCCCTATACAGATTGATGATTTAAGAGAGTTTAATTACCTAGATTATGAGCATATCAAGGATTTGACATTGCCCCAAATCGTCAAAATGGCGGACGACTACTGGGCAAATAATGACAAAACCCACACCGACAGCCCCACAACCGATAATTTTGCGAACCTTGCAGAGCGTGTCAAGGCGGTGCGTGATGCGTTTGATGCCTTGCCAGACGGCACTTATGTAGTCTTTACGCATGGTATGTGGCTAGGTATGCTCATGTGGCAATTGATGCTTGGCTATCATGGGGGCGAGTGTCCACGCCTGTTTAATATGATAAAATTTAGAGAATTTGAGCTTGCCGTCCGCCCCAAAAACTGTGAAGTTTATCTGATGATAAGCGATGACGGACACAGCACAATAAGCAAGGTGAGAGTTAGGGGTGATGATTGATGTTGAATTTGTAAGAAAATACTGACAAAACTTTGCGATTTTTGCGTATTTTCTTATGGTTGCCGTTTTGGCATAATACACTCATCAGCAAGGAGAGGGTACACGGACATACCAACACGGATGAACGCTGATATTATGGATAGAAGTTATGGACACACGGAGTAACATCTCCTATACAGCAAAACCGCAAATGTTTATTTGCGGTTTTGCTGTTTTTTGGCTAAAAGTTATTTGGTTGGGTTGTCTTGGGGTTATCACCATGGCTTGTCTTGATAAATGGACTGATGATACACTCTACAAAATGAAAAAGTGCTACGGTTTTTCGTTCGTGGTGAGCTAAGTCGAACCATAACGGAAACTGACCCGCAGGCAAGCTTGTGGCAAAAGTTTTTCGTAGTAAAATTCAATTTTGTTAGCTTTACATATATAAATAGCGTTTCACGTGAAACATCATCGCCAAGCCAAACCTTTTAGCTGTGCTTTTTTGGGCAAAAAATGCTATAATAACCCACATTTTTCAAAGAATTAGGCGTATGCCAAAGGATTTTTATGAGCGAGCAACTTCCTACCAACAACTACAATGCCAGTAGTGTGCGAGTTTTGCGTGGACTAGAAGCGGTGCGAGTCCGCCCTGGTATGTACATTGGCGACACCGATGACGGCTCAGGGCTACATCACATGGTGTTTGAGGTGGTGGATAACGCCATTGACGAGGCACTCGCTGGGCATTGCGATGAAGTGCTGGTTACCATTCATGCCGATGAGTCGGTGTCGGTGTCGGACAACGGACGAGGCATTCCTGTGGACATTCATCCCGAGGAGGGCGTGTCGGCAGCCGAGGTCATCATGACGGTGCTACACGCTGGCGGTAAATTTGACGACAACAACTACAAAGTCTCAGGCGGTCTGCATGGCGTGGGCGTGTCGGTGGTCAATGCGTTGTCTAAGAAACTTACGCTTACCATCTGGCGAGACGGCTATGCCCACACCCAAGACTACACGGATGGTGTGCCTGATTTTCCCCTAAAACGCCTTGACAAAACTGACAAAAAAGGCACCGAAGTTCGCTTTTATCCAAGCGATGAGATTTTTACGGGGACGATTTTTGATTATGACATTCTTGCCAAACGCTTGCGTGAACTCTCCTTTTTAAACTCAGGCGTGCGTATCGTCTTAACCGATGAGCGAGACGGCACACAACATATTTTTGAGCATAAAGGCGGACTTGGCGAATTTGTCGGCTACATCAATGACGGCAAACAAACCCTAAACGACATTTTTCATTTTACTGCCCAAAGTACCGACGGCATTGGCGTGGAAGTCGCCTTGCAGTGGTCGGACAGTTATAACGAAAAGGTGCTTTGCTTTACCAACAACATTCCCCAACGAGACGGTGGCACGCACTTATCAGGCTTTCGCTCGGCTCTGACTCGTTGTCTAAACGCCTATATGGACAGCGAAAACATCGGCAAAAAAGAAAAAGTGGCGGTAACGGGCGATGACGCTCGTGAGGGGCTTGTGGCGATTGTGTCGGTCAAAGTGCCAGACCCCAAATTTAGCTCACAGACCAAAGACAAGCTCGTATCCAGCGAAGTCAAATCCGCCGTTGAAACGGTCATGCACGAAAAGCTGTCCGAATTTTTATTAGAAAATCCAGCGTCTGCCAAATCAATCGCAGGTAAAATCCTAGACGCTGCCCGAGCAAGAGAAGCTGCCCGCAAAGCCCGTGAAATGACCCGCCGTAAGACCACGCTAGACATCGCAGGACTACCGGGTAAATTGGCGGACTGCCAAGAAAAAGACCCTGCCTTATCCGAGCTGTACCTTGTGGAAGGGGACAGTGCAGGCGGGTCTGCCAAGCAAGGACGTAGCCGAAAAACTCAAGCCATTTTGCCATTAAAGGGTAAAATCCTAAACGTGGAGCGAGCCCGTTTTGATAAAATGCTGTCATCTGCTGAAGTTGGCACGCTCATCACGGCACTCGGCACAGGCATTGGCAAGGATGAGTACAACCCCGACAAACTTCGCTATCACAAAATCATCATCATGACGGACGCTGACGTGGACGGCTCGCACATTCGCACGCTACTGCTCACGTTTTTTTTCCGTCAAACGCCAGAGCTTATCGAGCGTGGGCATATCTACATCGCCCAGCCCCCACTTTATAAGGTCAAAAAGGGTAAGCAGGAGCTGTATCTAAAAGACAATGACGCTCTAAAATCTTATCTACTCTCGTCCACGATTGACGACAATCAACTGTTTTTGAGCAAAGATACCCCCGCCATTCGTGGCGAGGCGTTGGAGAGTCTATTAAATGATTATAGCCTTGCTCAAAACACCAAAAACCGCCTAAGCCAAAAATATCCAGAGAGCCTGATTGACGCCCTAACCTTTGTGCCAAAGCTAGAAAATGAGATGCTAAAAGACAAAGTGGCGTTGCAGGCATGGGCGGACAAATTGCTAAACGTGCTAAATGACAAAGCAAGCGAGCTTTTGCCACAGGTGAGCCTAGAGGCTGTGGGCGGTGCGGACAATGAAACTACCCAAACATTTTTGCCAAAGATCACAATTTTTGTGCATAAACTGCCCCAGCATTATACGCTTGACCCCTTATTTGTCAATTCGGGCGAATATGCCAAATTATTAAAATTATCAGGTACTTGGAACACGCTACTGACCGATGAGAGCTTTATCAGACGGGGTGATAAAGATTTTGCGGTCAAAGATTTTGACCATTTGTGGGAGCAGTTTATGGCGGAGGCTCGCCGTGGACTTGCCATTCAGCGTTATAAGGGTTTGGGCGAGATGAATGCCGACCAGCTTTGGGAGACGACCATGGACCCCGAAAACCGCAATATGCTCAAAATCACAATAGAAGATGCCATTGAAGCTGACCGCCTGTTTAACTGCTTAATGGGCGATGAGGTTGAGCCAAGACGGGTGTTTATTGAAGAAAATGCGTTGAATGCGGATATTGATACGTGATAAAGATTATTAAAATTTGCTTGTTTTGATGTTTTTTAACAGTTGTTATTTTCAAAAACCGTAGGGGCGAATCACATTCGCCCTTTTGTAAAATCAGATTAAAAAAACAGGAGTTGTTATGAGAGTTTACTCTACATATGTTTCTAATGATGGCGGTGATTGGCTGTTTCATTATCATGATTCTGCCAACAATCATGAGCCAAAACCCCAAACCATGGCAAGATTTCAAAACGAATTGCCTGAGGTGCTTGCGTTATTGGACAAAGAAGACATCAAGTCCGAAGAAAAAGCCTTTGAATTATTCATGGAAAAAATGCTGACCGACAAGGATTTTTTGGACGATATTAGCATGGACATGCCCCAAGCAGACATTGACATGGATAACGCCTTAGAAGAGCTATTCAACAGCCACAACACCAAAACCGAAGACAAAGCCTACCAAAAGATAGACAAACTTTGTGATAAATACCCCCAAAGAATTGACTTTTTGTATAACGCCTACGAATTTGCCCCAGATTGGTTTGTAGACAAAGGATTTATGCGACTAAACATGGCGGTACTCATTGGGCTTAACGCCTTAGCACAGGCAGGATTTGATTGGCAAAAAGATGCGTTGGACTGGCTAAAACACCGCACAAGCGAGCAGGACAAAAAACCAAAATCACTCAACAAAAAATAAATGGTACTATGGGGCGGGCGTGCCTTTGGGCAATGTGATTCGCCCCGACACGCCTAAATTTTAAAATCATCTTAAATCCACAACATCAAAGGAAGCCCCCATGAACACCTACCGCCTAAAAATATCCTTAGTAGAACCGCATTATCCCATTAACGAGTTGCACCGCATTGTCGAAGTGTCGGGCAATATCCGTTTTGATGAATTACACCAAGAGATATTTCGCCTGTTTGAACGCCATGATGAACATCTTTGGCAGTTTTTTATCGCTCGGGGCAAAATGGACAGTTTTAATAAGCTGTTTAATGATTGCCATGAACACGTTCTACTGAACGGCAGTTGGCAGTTGGATGATGACTTATTTGTCAGCGAAAACAAAATCTACCCCACATCAACCATGCTAGATGAGCTAAATTTAGCCGAAAAAGAATACATTTATTATTGGTTTGATTTTGGTGATGATTGGCTGCATCGCATTCGCATTGAAAAAATCACCCAAAGCGATGACGCTGACAGCTACCGCTTTACCGTCATCAAAGCCGTGGGCGAGATGCCACCCCAATATGCCGATGAGTCTGACGAGTTTGCAGATACACCCTTTGACCCAAATAACATCAGCCCCGAGCTGGATTTTGAGCTGTCCTTGTTGTCCGCCATGATGCTTATCGTGGGCGACCCGACCAATCCCACCCGCTTTGGTGATTTGGTGGAAGCAGGCATTGCCGATGAGATGCTAAAAAGAGAGCTTATCAAGCCTTGTGTGAGTCTCACGCACAGAGTACAACTGACCGCCAAGGGCGAGAGCGAGCTTGTGCGGGCGATGGAGATGCTTGGGATTTGATTTTGGTTTTGATATTTGGTATTTCACATAGGAATACACCATGACAACCACACCGTTTGCCATCGACTGGCACACCCTGATAGACCCCAAACTTGACGACTTTATCGCCACAGGCACCATGGTGCTTGATGATGTCTTTCATGCCACCGACTTGACTGCCTTACAAGCTGAGAGCGGATTTATAGATTACAGGCAAGCTCATCTGACCCACGGCGAGCGAGAGAGTGCCATTCGTGGCGACAGCATTCGCTGGATTGATGAGTCCTGCCCTGTGGGGTCGGCGTACCTTGGGGCGATTGACGAGCTTGGGCGGTATTTTAACGCCACGCTGTACACAGGCATTCGCTCATCAGAAGCCCACTATGCTTGCTATCCGTCAGGCTTTGGCTACAAATGGCACTCGGATAACCCCAAAGGGCGAGACGAGCGGGTCATCTCTGCGGTGTTTTATTTAAATGATAACTGGACGGCGGACAATGGCGGTGCGATAACGGTGGTGGATAAAACGGGCGAGACTACCGGGCTTTTACCACAACTTAACCGCCTTGTGGTGTTTGATAGTAATTTGTTACACCAAGTGGAAATCACTCATCGTAGGCGGTTTTCGATTGCCACTTGGCTTCGGTGTGATGAGAGGTTGATATAATCACTTTGTAATTATTTGAAAAGATTTTACCATGATTTATATAATCATCGCTTTATTAATTTGGTCAAGTTCATTTACCGCAGGCAAATATGCCTATTCCATGTTTGACCCTGCAATGGCGATTGAACTTCGATTTATCATCGCAAGTTTGATTGTCTTACCTTTTTTTATCAAAACATATCCTTTGATAGAAAAACGCATTCGCACAAAACTGTGGGGCGTGTCTTTTTTGATGTTTCCTATTGGTATTTTTATGCAGTTTATGGGATTGTTTTACACTTCGGCAAGCAGTGCGGTAGTTGTGATTGGGACAGAGCCAATATTGGTATTATTATTGGGATTTTTATTATTTAAACAAAAAGTAGCGATTTATGATTGGCTGTTAAGTTTGATCGCTTTTATCGGCATTGGCTTATTGGTATTGGGTTCGCAAAATGACGGAGCGGTCAATTTGTTTGGACTTATATTGGTATTTTTAGCAGGGACTGGATTTGCATTAAGTTTGTATGTTGCTAAAGACATTATGAAACAACTAGATAATAAAGTCTATACTTCGGCAATATTGGTACAAGGAATGATTTTATGCTTGCCTTTATCATTATTTTTAATCAAAGATTGGCAAGTGAATTTTAATTGGCTTGGTTTATTTTCTATTATTTATCTGGGGCTGGGGTGTAGTTGGTTTGCCTATAAACTTTGGAATATTGGACTTAATAAAACGCCCGCCCACATTAGTGGCATGCTCATTAGTTTAGAACCTGTATTTGGGGTATTATTTGCTTTTTTATTTTTGGGCGAGCGAATGAGTTCAATGACCGCCTTGGGGAGCATGCTGGTGATTGGCTCAGCAATGCTTTCTACAGTGATTCCGATTTTAAAAGAAAGGAAAAACCACTCCTAAATTCATATTTTCATTTGTTAATTTTAAGAAACCCTCATGACACCCACCCTATCCCTTTCTACCGCCCTTTTAAAAGAGCCGTCCATTACCCCCCATGATTTTGACTGCCAAAATATCTTGGCAGAGTTTTTGGGCAAATTGGGCTTTGACTGTGAATTTTTGTATTTTGGCGACCCAAATGACAACGGCAGAAACGCCCAAATTAAAAACCTATACGCCAAGAAAAAAGGAAGCGACCCCACCGCCCCCCACCTATGCTTTGCAGGGCATACGGACGTTGTGCCTGTGGGCGATGAGAGCCTATGGACGTATTCGCCTTTTTCGGCGACTGTGGCTGACGGCTATCTGTGGGGGCGTGGGGCATCTGACATGAAAACCGCCATTGCCTGCTTTTGTGTGGCGTGCGATGAGTTTGTGAAGACCTGCCCCGACCACAAGGGCGATATTTCGCTACTTATCACCGCAGACGAAGAAGGCGTGGCGATTAACGGCACGCACAAGGTGGTATTGGAGCTTGCCAAACGGGGTGAGCGTATGGATTTTTGTCTGGTGGGCGAGCCGTCTAGCACGGCAACACTTGGCGATGTCATCAAAAACGGCAGACGTGGCTCACTAAACGCACGCCTGACCGTAACGGGCAAACAAGGACACATCGCCTATCCACATCTGGCGGTCAATCCCATGCACGAGCTTGCCCCCGCCCTTGCCGAGCTTGTGTCGTGTGAGTGGGACACGGGCAACGACTATTTTCCTGCCACCAGTATGCAAATCTCCAACATAAACGGCGGTACAGGGGCGACCAACGTCATACCCAATAGCGTGGAGGTGCTGTTTAACTTTCGCTTTTGCACCGAGAACACCGCCGAGAGCTTACAGGCAAAAACTCACGCCATTTTGGATAAGCATTTTGGGAGTTCAAAAGCAAATTATACGATTGAGTGGAATTTATCAGGCGAGCCGTTTTTGACCCCAAAAGGCGAGTTTGTGGATGCCGTGGTGTCCGCCATCAAGGACGTTACAGGCACGGACAGCAAGCTGTCCACCTCGGGGGGAACATCGGACGGGCGGTTTATCGCTCCGATTATGAATGCCCAAGTGGTAGAGCTTGGCGTATTAAATGACACCATTCATCAGATAGATGAAAAAGTGGCGGTCGATGATTTGGAGAAATTAACGCAAATTTATGGGAAAGTTTTGGAAAGGCTGATTGCGTAAGAAACCCATATAAAAAGGGCGAGTGATTCGCCCTTTTTGTTGTACTAATTTTCCCAATTTAAAAACCCACATCACTCAAATGACCAATGGCGGGCTTGCCAGTTGCCAAGAGCGTCTTTGGTTGAGTAGCCTTTGACATATGGCTTTACCGCACGCACGTTCACTTGATAATACACCCACACATTTGGCACATCTTTGTCCAAAATCGCTTCAAGCTCATGATACACCTTGGCGCGCTCTTCGGGGCTGTTGGCGGTGTAGGCGGTTTTTAGTAGGTTGTCATATTCGGCACTAGAATACGCCCCATAGTTGCCCGAGCCTTTGGTTTTCATGACGTTTAGGAACGTAGCAGGGTCGTTGTAGTCGCCACACCATGCCGCACGAGCCATTTGGTGTTCGTGGTTACGGCGAGTGGCAAGGTAGGATTTCCACTCTTGGTTGTGTAGCTCAATCTTGATGGTGTCACCAAGGGCTTCTTGCCATAAGGACTGAGCCGCTACCGCCACTTTTTTGTGGTTTTCGCTGGTGTTGTAGAGTAGCTCAAACTTCAACGGGTTTTGCTCGTTGTAGCCTGCTTCTGCCAGCAGTTTTTTGGCTTCGGCAATGCGAGCGGTTTTGTCAAGTTTTTGCCAATCTGGGGTGTAGTTGGGGTTGTTGGCGGTAACTTTTGGGGTCATCTGATAGGCAGGGGTCTCGCCACGAGCCGCCACTTTTTCGGCAATCAGCTCTCTATCTAAAGTCAAGGTCATCGCGCGGCGAACACGCACGTCATCAAAGGGCGGTTTATTGACGTTCATTTCATAATAATATGAGCAAAACGATGGCGATGTTTTGACTTCATTTTTGTCAGCTTTAGCAAGAATGTCGCTTGGAATGTCGGTATAAGTCACATCAATCTCTCCTGCCTGATAACGAGTGTAGTCCGTCTGTCCAGAATCAATCGGCAGTAGCACAAGGTTTGGGATAGCGACTTTGTCGGCATCATAATAATGGGGGTTTTTGGCAAGGACGATTTTTTCGCCCATGACACGCTCTTTGATGATGTATGGACCGTTTACCACGATGTTTTCGATTTTTGACCAGTTATCGCCCAATTTCTCTACCACATTTTTGGGAACAGGTCGCATGGCGGTGTAGGTGAGCATGTCAGGCAAAAACGCCACAGGCTCGGATAGGGTAATCTCAACGGTCTTATCATCAATGGCTTTCACGCCAAGCTCGGTGGGGCTTTTTTTGCCTTCGATGATGTCGTTTGCATTCAAAAACTTAGCATCCGCCACATAGTTGGCAAAGTTGGCAGCCGTCTTTGGGTCAACCATACGCTGAAAACTAAACACAAAGTCATGAGCGGTAATCGGCTCGCCATTTGACCATTTGGCATCACGCAACTTGAACGTCCACACCTTGTTGTCGGCACTCTCCCAGCTTTCGGCAATGGCAGGCTCAAGATTGCCATCAGCATCTGTACTCACTAGCCCCACAAACTGCTGACGGGCAAGCCCAGACTCAGGCACGCCCCCTGTTTTGTGCGGGTCAAGCGAACCGACTTCGGCACCGTTATTGATAACCAGCGTATCACGGTCGGATTTTGTCGTGTCTGTCTTGGTCTCGCTTGTCTTGTCGGCGGTGTCGCCTGTTTGAGCTTGGTTTTGAGGCTGACTGCACGCCCCAAAAAACAGCGGTAAGCACACAGGCAGGGCAAGGGCTAGGGATTTTTTGGAAAACTTTTTAAAAAATAAAGATTGAGTTGTCATAAAAACTCCATATTTCATAGCGACAATAAACCATAATACTCACCATTATCGGTGTTTTTTTGACTTTCCCAAATGCCAATATTGTCTATGGTTGTTCTATTTTGGCATAAGTCGGCACGCTTGGCAAGCCCCACTAAATCGCCGCCATCTGATAGACATCGTAAGCAGGCACTTCATAAGGGTGAGCGGACTTGTAAGCACGCACCACATCCATGAGCCTGTGATCAGGGACGATGGTCTCAACCCGCCACTCAGGAACGTGTTCTATTTTGTCAATCTGACCGATGGCAGGGTTTGCCCCTTTTAAAGGTTTAAATTGTCCCACGCCAAGCACTTGCCAAGAACAATGACTGTATCCGTCAAATTGCCCTGCCCCTGCATTAAATAGGGCGGTTTTGACGTTTTCTAGGTCGGATTCGGGGATATAGGCGATGAATTTGTGCATGGTTTGTCCTAAAATGGGTTGTTGGTGATGCTAAAGCATGGATGATGTTTTTGGCATGATACTTAAGTACTCTATCACAAAAGAGTGTATTAGGGCAAATCACTTGTGCCTTTTGTGGCAGTCAAGCCATCAAGCAAAATTGGGGTGTAGCTGATGTCTTACGGCAAATAAGAGAGCGAACTTATCCAAGTAAATGAGAATAAATAATAATTGATAATGGAGTGTGTTTTTGTTATGTTGTCATTTAACATCAAAAGACACCAATTACAGTAGGTGCGTATGACGCACCAATAAGATTTTCTATTTAAAGGTGCGTCATACACACCTTGTATACCCCCTTTTAAGGTATAATAAGCAAAAACCCGTTATCCACATCTTGTACGCACCTTAGAACCATAAGGGCAACCACCAAGACAAGTTCGTGTCGTAGCTTTAAGAGTGGATAACCTTTCATCAATCAAAACCGTACAGTTGATAGACTCTAAACCGAATACAAGGCAGGTTAATGATGAATAATGCTAAACAAACCAAAACCAATGTGGTAAACAAGCCCAATGACCCCATTTACTGTGGCATTGATGTGGGCAAAAAGGTCTTTGTGGTGTCACTTTCTTGTAAGGATAAAACCAAAACCTTTTCAAACACTGGAGGCGACATCAAACAAGCGATGGCTTATCTTAACACTTATGCAGGCACAAACCTAGCTTTGGTGGTGCTTGAAAGTACAGGTGGATTAGAAATCCCCCTTGCCAAAGCCCTGCATCAATCAGGCTTTAATGTGGTGATTGCCAATCCTAATAAAACCAGCCAGTTTGCTAAATCTTGTTCTAATGCCAAGACAGACAATCAGGATGCCAAAATGCTTGCCTTTGATGCTAAGTTTTTAAGTCTTGATGAGGACAAACTTAGTCATTTGCTCTATGTCCCGCCAAGCGAAGAACAAGAACGCTTAGAGGCTTTGGTAGTACGCCGTCATCAGCTTGTGGCAATGCGTGTACAAGAAAAGAACCGTATTTGGCAAATTCAAGACAGCCAAAAGTTAAGTGTAGAACGCATCATTGCTTATCTTGATAAGGAAATCAAAGACCTTGAACAAGATATCGACACCCTAAGCAAACATTTTGATGACACCACAAAAAAGTTCAAAGACATCAAGGGGATTGGTGGTGTTACGGTTGCTACCTTGATGTCAATGTTACTAAAACTTGGCACATTAAGCAATAAAGAAATCGCCTCCTTGGTTGGCGTTGCCCCACACCCCAAAGAAAGTGGTACACTTAAATACAAGAGCCATTGCAAAGGGGGTAGGCAATCGGTTCGTAATGTCTTATACAATGCCACTAATGTGGCAAGACAATATGAACCCAAATTTAAACAGTTTTATGAGCGTTTGATAGGCAAAGGCAAACCCTTTAAAGTTGCCATCAACGCTTGTATGCGTAAACTCCTAACCGTCATTAACGCCATTGTTAGAAATGACAGTGTTTGGCAAGCGGATTATCATCTTAATCTTAATGTTAAGTAACATCCACAAGCCAACAAAGTTAATGAGGGTTGGCGGTACTGTATTCTTTAGGGATACAGTTGCTACAAATTGGGTAATCCGCCTGCGTGGTCGCCGTGCATATGGGTTATTACCACCGTGTCTATTTTTAAGGGGTCAAAGCCTTTTGCTTTTAACACTTCGCCCACTTCTTCGCTAGGCTTAACACCACGGCGTTCGCAAAACTGCATAAATGGGTGCTACCACGGCTGATAGCCCTTGTCATTGGCACGGCTACTCTCGCCCGTATCCACCAAAATCAAGCCCTCATCGTGTTCAATCAGCCAGCACCCAATCGGCAGTTTGGGCGATTTCATATTGGTCAGCACATCAAGTACACGAAGAGGACGGGCAAAAAAGCGTGCCAGTTGATGATGAATTTTGATTTGTACCCAACCTATCGTTAGGCAATGCACTTTAATCATTTTTTCAATTTCCAAATGGTTGATGTGGGTATTTTATAAATTTTGAGTTCCCTACACAAACATCAAAATCCTTGTATTTAACAGGATAAGCCTATAAAATAGTAAAAATGTATGTTTATTTTTAATTTTTGAGGATTTTAGCTGATGACAATTACTGACAAGTCGGGTTATGTCTATATTTTGACATCAAAAAATTGCGAAAGCATTAAAATTGGCGGTACAGATTATCCACCAATGAAACGCATTAAAGAAATTAACAATTCTTTCCCGTATAAACAATATGGTATATGGCATCTACAAGATTTTAGACAAGTCAATGATTGGAGATTGGTTGAATACCATTTACACTATCAATTTAGAAGTTTTTTAAATAAAGATATTCCCAATCAAAAAAATAGTTTCAGATTGCTTGGCAAACAGCATCTATGAGTTTAAATCAAATTGATGAAACGCTTATTATAAAAAAACCAAAAGTAGATAGAATGTTTCAGGATAATAATTTTAGAGAATTTTTAAATGATTTATTTGAGTGGTCAGGCTTAATTCATTGGCTGGATTATCAAGGAGCTTGGTCGCTTGTCTTATTTCCTTCCACAGGACGGGGGCGATATTTTACATTAAATATAGGTCGCCATGAAGTTGCATACAGCACACTTCCCAAAAAAGATGAACCAAGTGTGCATATGATACTGCTAGATGATTTGATTTTAGAATATGATGATGTTAAAAACTTCTTGGGATGTCATCAAGGAGGTTTTTATGAAACGCCTTACACTTCAGCAATGGAACGGTCTGTCTGTGCTATTTTTGAAGGAGATTTTAAAGTTGCATCAGAATTTTTATCTTTATATGGTGTGCGAAGAGCTTTAATTGCATATTGGCATGAAGCACTTTTTAGATTAAAAGCTAATAATGCAATGAGTGTTTATTCTCGTTTTCATGATTATAATGCTGTCGCTAAATTACTTAATGACATTAATAGATAAAATGAGTTAAAAATATGGATTTACGCACCATTAAAACCCACAATGCGATTGCCAATGCCTTAATTGAGTTGTTGAACGAAAAACCATTTGAAAAAATTGGGGCCCAAGAAATCATTGAAAAAGCCTTGATTAACCGCACGACTTTTTACCCCTGAATCATCAAACTAACTGCAACACCTTTTGATAATAGACCTCATAAGGTGTTCGCCAATTTAAACATTTTCTAGGTCGCAGATTGAGTTTGGCGACCTTTGTTTGTATGTATTGATTGTCCCACTGGTTAATATCAGACCCTTTGGGGAAATATTCTGTTAATAACCCATTGGTGTTTTCATTGCTTCCTCTTTGCCAGGGCTGTCTTGGTGGTGGAAAGTAGATGATTGCATAACTCACCGTTATTTGGCTACCTTCAAGGGCTAAGCGATGCTGTATTTGCTCAAGCGACCATTGATGGTTAAATAGCTTGTCTTGTACCAAGTTAAATACATACGGATTGGTGAGCTTTAAGCTCGGGCGACAGGCTTGTCTTCTTGTTTGGTAAAGACAAGTTGCTTTGATTGCTGAATAATTGTCAACACCGCCATTTCTCTTGATTTCACGGCAAATGGTGGACTTGGCTCTGTTTAATTGTTTGGCAATTATACCCATAGATTTACCCAAAGATAACAAAACCATTATCTTTTCACGCTCATCTATGCTAAGATGTTTGTAAGAAGTGCTCATGCTCTTTAATGCTTTATTTTGTGTGGTGACTTAATAATACATTAAATTGATGAACGCTTCTTTATGTTATTTGGTGTTGCGGTTGGGTTGTGAATTCAAGTGGAATTACAAATCCCCCACCCGACTCGGCTGATTTTCAAGCACATTAGTATTGAGTTTTTGCATGAGTGGGCTTTGGTGGAAGTCATGAGCTGCTTGCTTGTTGGTGTCGCTCAGCGTCTCAAACACATGGGGCAATCGTACACCAATCCAAATGAGTGCCGACATCAGCACCCTGTCTCCCCAAGCGGTGCTGTCAGCCGACAAGGCAGGCAGGTTTGGCAAAGTGGTCTGTAACAGTTCGGTGGATCGTGCCACAAAAGGGTGCAACTCTTGTCCTTTTGGGGTAAATCTTTCGGTAGAAAACGCACGCACGCCCTGTGTCAAAATCCCAAAGGCTTTGGCGATGTTTGGCAAATCGGTGGTGGTGTTGGCATAGACCTGTGGGGCGATGGCTTGAATGATGAGCGGTGTCTCGGTGATGACTTCGCCCGTATCAAGCAGGAGGGCTGGCACTTGACTGAACGAATTGACGGCGGTCAGCTCGGCAAGATTTTCCTAAGGTAGGACAAATTTTAATGCCAAATCCACTTGCTCAAGCTTAGCAATCATGAGCAAAATGCGAGTGTAAGGCGAAGTGGTGCTGAGATATAAAGTGTGCGTAACATACTCCTAGTATTGGCAAAAACCCAACGTCACGCTGGGTTTTTGGTGTGCGATGTTTGATTGTGGCACTTTTTTGGGTCATTACCAATCAAAACTTCATCTCCACCGCCACCTTGTAGTTGCGACCTGTCGCCCCATAGCGAGCGTGGCTTGTGCCTGTATCTTGGTTGACGGCATTGATGGATGACTGACGAACGCTCTCCCACGTGCTGTATTTATAATCCATGAGATTATAAACCCCTGCTCGTACGGTGATGTTTTTGTGGGGCATAAAGTACCCTGTCAAATCATGTGTGTACCAGCTTTTGGGGCTTTTAGAGTCTATTGTCACTGCAATGTCTTTGCCATAATATGTGCTACCTGTCAGCTCATCGGGATTTTTGGCTTTGGAATAGGTCAAACTGTGGTTAAAGCCCCACTTGCCACTGGGAGCATCATAACCAATCCCTGCCACCACACGAGCAGGCTGAATGGCATCTAAAATGGGGTCGGTGGTTAGCGTAAAGCCGTCATAGACGTGGCGGTCTTTGACTTTGACTTCGTTATAAGCGATGTTTGAATACAGACCGTCTGGCAGTTTGTCATAAACCCCATACCAGTCGATTTTGCCAAGTACGTTCACGCCATTTAGGGTGATGTCTTGGATGTTATAAAAATCGCTGTGCGTATGGATGCCTTTGACATCGGCTTTGGCAATCAAATCCTTATAACGGTTTTGAAAATAACTGACTTCCAGCACGCCAAACTGACCTTGCACGCCCACCCCAAATTCGTGGTTGGTGGATTTTTCGGGGCGTGGGGCGGTGCGATTGGCAAAAGTGTCATTAGATAATGCACCGCTTGACCCTGTACGTACGCCATACATTTCATAAAACGCTGGTACTCTAAAACCGTTTGAGTAGCGATAAGACAACGCCAAATAGTCAGTCGGACGTACGGTCAGACCTGCGTTATACGACCAGTTTTTATAATCATCCACCGCCGTCCAGTCATCATTGCTGTCAAAACGATGATTGTCATAACGCACACCCAAGCCCAAATCAACTTTATCGCCAAAATAAATATGGTCTTTTAGGGCGATAAAGGCGTGTTTGCCTGTGATGTTGCGTGGTTGACAACTGTTGTTGTCGGTACGGCTGTCATCGCACGCTGTGCCGTGTTGCATGGTTACTGGCACACGCTCATAGATGTGTGGTTTATCATAAGAACCATTATGCCCTTGTGTATAAACGTGGTTGTAACCTCCTGAGGCATACGAAAATGCCAATGCCCCTCGTTCGAGGATGGATTTGACGTTGCTAAATCCAACGAGTGTATTAAGACGGTGCTGGGCTTTGGCGGTGCTGATGACTTTATCAAAGCTAAGCTGTCCAAGCGTCAAACGCTCTTTATAATGGTTGTTTTCCGTACCTGACCACGACCATGGTTTATCGATACTGGCTTGGCAACGCCCCATGTTGGGATAATCTTGGCAACGCATGCGGTGCATTTGGCTATCCAAACCAAGCGATTGGTGGTCTAGGCTGACTTTGGCTTTATCAATCCAACCATTGCGATTGGGGTTTTTATATTGATAAAACAAGCCCACTCGGTCTTTTTTGTGTAATTCATCAAAAAAGCGGGTATTGCTATATCTTGCTCCCCAGTTACCATTCAAGCCACCATTAAACACCAGACCACTCAAAGGGTTGCCCATCACATCAGCAATGCCTGCGTTACCTACCGCAAGCCCTGTTTCGGCATTGATACTGCCTTGGGTGAGAGATTGTTTGCCAATACTGTCTTTGGTGTAGTAAGCAGGCAGGGTCATGTCCTGGATGTTGTACCGCTGTTTGGTGTGTTCAAGCACCGCCCCAATGCGATGACGGTCGCTTAGGTCATAGCCTGCTTTATAAAAGATGGACTGGCTTTTATAATCCATTGGGTTGGCGTGGATACGGTCAACCCCTGTATAATCTTTGGTGCTAATGGTGTGGGTTTGGTATGCCATTGCTTGTGTTTGGGCTTTTTCGTCAGCGGTTAGGGCGGGTGAGGTACGTGTGATAATCCGCTCACGATTGATGTTGGCTCGTGGCAAAGCGGGACAATCTAGGGTGGGGCAGTCATCTTTGATGAGATAGTAGGTATGGCCACGCTCATCGGGCTGACCTGTGAGTGCATAACGGTCAAAATATCCTGTGAGTGGCTGATAACTGTGCTGATAACTCTCGAGGGCTTTGTGGCCTTTAGTTTCTTGTCCTTCTTTGTGGGTGTAGATGAGTAGGTTGTCAAAACTACCTGTCTTAAATGCCCCTGCCAAGGACTGCATCCATTGGTTGTTTTTGCTACTGTATGCCGTCTTGCTGTCAAAGCCCCACTGCTTTCCATCTTTGATGATGTCGCTACTGTCCTTACTGACAAAACCGACTGCACCACCCAACGCCCCAGAGCCGTACTCTGCCGAACTTGCTCCTTTGCTAAGCTCAATGCTTTTGATGTTTTCGTATTCGATTTCGTTGATAGCACCACCGTTTGCCTCAGTTTTTAGGGCGAGGTAGGATTGGGCTTGGTTTAAGCCATCCACCATGATGGCAACACGGTTTTTGTCCACGCCACGCATGGCGTAGCCTGAGGTTGCTCCTCGTCCTTGTTCTACCACGCTGATACCGGGGTCGTAGCGCGTCAAATCACGAATGTCTAGCACTAACTCCTTATCGATGTCATTGGGGCGTTTAACGACTTTACCCAGCCCTGTAATTTCGTTGCTTTTACGGGTGGCTTGGGGCTTGATGGTGATTGTCATGCCTTCAAGCTCTACCTGTGGCTCAGCGGTGTTGGCAAAGGTCGGCATGCCAAACAACACCATGCCGATGGCAACACATAACAAAGTGGGTTTATTGTGTTGAGTGAATGAGTTTTTGACTAAATGGCTCATGCGATGTCCCTGTGATGTTTTGATAAAAATCAAGAATGCTCAAAAGAACATTCTTGGTTGATAAATTAAAAAGCAAATAAAATCAGACAAACCGACAAAGGTTGATGATTAAGGCGTGTTGGTTTGGCGTTTGCCACCAAAGACCACCCCGATTTTGTCCTCACCTACCTTGTCATGATGAATGACGCCACCAAGCTCTGAGGCGTTTACTCCATAAAAACCACCATGAAAATCAGCATTGATGTGGGCGATGGCACTAGCACCTGTGCTGTTTGGGTCAAGATTAAAACCATTTACTCCCGTTTTGGCGGTACCACTAAAACCATTGCCTGTGATTGTGCCATTGAGGGTTAGCACAGGATTATCCTCCAAGCCGTTATCGGCGATGAGTTTGCCAATCAGGCTTTTTGAACCAAAATCCACATCAAAGCGACTTCTTGTACCTGTGGTGAGGTTGCTTGCGGAGCTTGCCCAGCGTCTACCATCTTTACTGTCGATATAGCCTTCCCACGTGCCACGATAGTGAGCGGTGCCTGAGGTGGGAATGGCGGATGTGTCTGTTCTTTCGCCCACCAAAAACAATTTGCCATCACTTAATACGGGCGTATCTGCTGTACCACCCACCGTGCCATAACCGCCAAATTTTACATAGTCTAAGTTATTGCAACATACGGTGATGGATAGTTTTTTATCGCCATGTGCTATTTGATGGGTGTTGATGAATTTCATGTCGGCAAAACTAGACACACCCTCTGGTAAAAGCGACACAAGTTTACCATCAATCACCAGATGGCTAGCTTGTCCGAAGGTATCCATGTTGGTTTTGGTGAGTGTTTTGCTGTCGATGGCGGTGGCATCAAATTGAGTTTGTACTTTATCAACCACACCACGTTTGCCTGCAAATACCCCAAATAGTGAGCCATCTGGTGTCAAAAATTTACCCGCCAGCTCCTCAGCATTGCTACCAAAAAACCCCCCTTCTAATGCCCCATCTTTGCCAAAAATAGCATGTTCTTTGTTGTTGGCGGTGGCAGTTCCCACAAAGCGGTTGCCTTTTAATTTGCCATCAAGGCGATAACGCTCGCTGACGGTTTGGTTGGCACTTTGGTTGATGATGTTGTGGTTTTGAGTGAGTTTGCCCGTGAGGGTTTTGTTAGCAAAGTTCACTTCAAGCACACTGTGTAGTCCCACAGGTTTGTCATTATCACGCCCACGATTGATGTCAGCATCTAGGCTGGTTGCCCCAACGGTATTGCCTTTTACTCCATAACTCATTAAATCATCCGTAAAACCCTCTGGCAACTCTTTGCGAGTGCTGATGGCATTACTCACAAAATCCCAAGTACCGTTATAGATGGCGGTGACAGTAGGAAAAGCGGTCGCTGGGCTGACCCCTTGATAAAACACGTAGCCGTATTGTCCTGCAGGGTTTTGGCGAAACGCACCACCCGTTCTATCAAACTCGATACGCTTTTCGGCAATCACATAGCCTGACCGCACAAAGTCAAGCTCTCTGGTGGTGGCTTTGGAGCTTTTGTCGTGAGAATAATAAATACCGTTGTCTAAGACGTATTTGGGATTTTTTTCCAGTTCATCACCAAACGCATTCGGCAATGCGTCCAAACCATGATTGATGGGCTTGACTTTGTCAGCGGTGATGTTGACAGTCAGCTCCTCAGGGGTGGGATTTCGCATGTCAAATACACGGCGAGGAATCTCTACCGCATAGCCCAATGCAGGCTCTTGATTGTCGATGTCGAGCTTGCGTCTGGTGTTTTGCTCATCCTGATAAGTAGGGGCGTTGGGCGGGGTGGGGGAAGCGTGTTGGTTGGCGCCTTGCGTGTTTAGGCTGTTGACGTTGCCAAGCTCAAATGTACCTTTGCCACTGGCACAGGCATTGAGTAAAATCGCACCTACTAAAACGCTAAGTGTTGTTTTAAGATGTACTCTCATCATTATCACCATTTTCATTTACAATATTAAATAAAAATTAATGCTATTCGCAAATTATTGTTATTGTAAATAATTTTAACGCTTATGTCAAGATTTGTAACAAGGTGGTGAAAAGTTTGGGAAAGTTTGAGCAGGATTGAGGGGTGTATTATACCAACCGAACTTCAAAATTTTTATGGTTTCCGTTCGTGGTGAGCTTGTCGAACCATAACGGAAACTCACCCTTAGACAAGCTTAGGGTGAACGGTTTTTATATCAGAAATATGGTTCGGTTGGTATAAATACAAAATCCCCCAACCATACAATCAGGAGATTTTGCAAACAGGGTTTGATTAGGATAGGGCTTGCACCCAAGCTACCACCTGCCCGACTTGGTCATCATAGTCGCTGATGCGGTGGTCGCCCCTGTCTTGGGCAAGGACATCTGCCCCTGCCTGTTCATAAAAGGCACGGCTGGCATGAGCGTCTAATAGCTCATC
>NZ_MUXV01000043.1 GCF_002014975.1 Moraxella bovis | reverse complement strand
TTTTAGTTTAACAATGCCGATATAAATTATAAAGACAGATGTCAGTACATTTTAAATCCAATGCCAAAACACTTATCAGAAATATATCTAAAAAATTTTATATTTATCATAAAAACTAATAATAATACAAAGATTTTCCATTTGCTATTTTGTCAGCTTTGGTTTAGTTTATACACGTTTATTTTAAACATTTGCGGTTAAAAACCAACAGGAAAAAACATGACAAGCAACCATCTAACCATCAGCCCAAAACGTGTCAGCAACATCGCCCGTCACGCTACAAGCCATCATCATGACAACCATGCCAACCATCAAGAGATATTGGCGAAGTTTATCCCCATCTATTATCAGCACTTGCCCATAGAGATAGCAGACAGATTCTCCGATGAGATGTTGTCGGGCATGGCATTACACCATTTTAGCTTACTAAAAACGCATAACAGCAAAAGCCCCAACATCAGCGTCATCAACCCTTTGGGTGAGTCGCACCTGTTTAACAGTGAGCGTACCATCATTGCTTTGGTCGCCATTGACCGCCCCTTTTTGACCGACACACTACTCATGAGCTTGGAGCGTCGGGGCATTGGCGTTCATCGCATTTATAATAACATCATCGAGGTAGAACGCACGGACGGACACATCAGCGACATTCAAGCGGTTGATGAGAGCAGTGGTCGGGCAGACAGTTGTTTTGCGTTGGTGCATGTTGAGATTGACCGCCAAAGCGAGGATAAGCTGGCGGATATCAAAGAGATGCTATTAAAGAAAGTCCACACCATTGATGTCATCGTTGGCGACTTTGGGGCGATGGCAGATAAGCTAGATAAGATTAAAGAAGAGCTAAAAAGCCTGCCCATTCCCACGGAGCATTATACCAAAGACGCGGTGACGGGCTTTTTGGAATGGGTGGGGCGTGATAATTTTATCTTTATGGGATATCGTGAGTACCGTTTTGAAAATGACCATGGTGTGCCTGAGCTGTACTCGGTGGGTGGTAGCGGACTGGGCGTGCTACAAGGCAAAGAGACCGATGAGTTATCCAAGAGTTTTCACGGTCTGCCCACGCACCTAAAACACCTGATAGCTGAGCGACGTGTATTACTACTATCTAAATCGGCACGGCTGTCGCCCATCCATCGCCCCGCTTATCTGGACTTTTTAGGCATTCAAAAATACAACGACCAAGGCGAACTGATTGGCGAATATCGTTTTGTTGGACTTTTGACATCACGGGCGTATCAGACCAGCGTGGCGAACATTCCGCTACTCAACGAGAAAGCAGGTAAAATCCTTGCCATGTCACGCCTGCCCAAAAACAGCCATGCTTATCTTAAACTTACCCACATCGTCAATACCTTGCCCCGTGATGACCTATTCCAAGCCAGTACCGATGAGCTCTACCCGATGGTGGCAAGCATTGCCAGCTTGCAGGACAAAAACCGCCTACGCCTGCTCGTGCGTACCGACCATTATCAAAGATTTGTATCGTGTCTGGTCTATGTGCCGTTGTCTAAGTTTAACAGTGACTTACGTCAAAAAATCCAAGACATTCTAACCCAAGCCTTTGGCGGTGTATCATCGAGCTTTACGACCGAATTTAACGAGCTTCATCACGCCCGTGTGCATATCCATGTACGCACCGAGACAGGCAAGGTCAAGGATTATGACCTAGCCAAGTTGGAGCGTGAACTGTCGGCACTCATGCACGACTGGACAGATGAATACGCCAAAGCCCTAACCGCCCAGACAAGCGAGAGCCGTGCCAGAGAGATACTGGCGACATTGGGGGCGAGCATTCCTTTGACGTATCGTGAGCGGTTTGATGTGCATACGGCGGTGGCAGATACTACCAAACTGCTGTCACTTGATGATGATAAGCCTAAGATTTGGCATTTGTATCAGTCGGCAGGCGAGCGTGCGGACAGCCTAACCCTAAAACTCTACGGCAGGGGCGAGATTTTGACGTTGTCGCACGTCTTGCCGATATTGGAGCATTTTGGGGTGGCGGTCATCTCAGCGTCCACTTATGACTTTGGTGGGCAAGACACCCCTGATGTCAGCGATGATTTGTGGTTACAAGAGTATAAACTCACCTTAAAAGCAGGATTGACGGTGGATTTGACCGCAGTCAAAATGCAGGTGGAGCATGCCTTAGATGAGATTTGGCAAGGGCGTGTTGAGTCCGACCGCCTAAATCAGCTGATTTTGACCACGGACATTGACACCTATGATGTGGTGGTATTGCGTGCTTTGTCTCGCTATATCGTCCAAGCCCGAGCTCCATTTTCGACTGAGTACATTCACAGCACGCTAGTTGGCAATCCTGCCATTGCCAGTTTGCTTGTCAAGCTGTTCCATGCCAAGATGTCGCCCACTGAGCAGACGGACACCGCCCCGATTTTGGTACAGATTGACAGTGAGCTTAGCTTGGTAACCAGTCTTGATGAAGACCGCATTGTGCGTTGGTTCTTAGATTTGTTAAACGCCATGCTCCGCACCAATTTTTATCAAGTGGACAAAGATGGAACAAGAAAAGACCGCTTGTCTTTTAAATTTAAAGCAAGTGATATTCCCAATTTGCCAAAGCCCAAGCCCATGTTTGAGATTTACGTGTACTCGCCAAGGGTTGAAGGGGTGCATTTGCGTGGTGGTAAGGTGGCTCGTGGCGGGCTTAGATGGTCTGACCGCATGGAAGACTACCGCACCGAAGTGTTGGGACTTGTCAAAGCCCAAATGGTCAAAAACTCAGTCATCGTGCCTGTGGGGTCAAAAGGCGGTTTTGTCTGCAAAGACAAATCCAAGCAGGCAAGCCGTGAGATGTGGCAAGCCGAAGGCGTGGCGTGCTATCAGACCTACATCCGTGGTTTATTGGACTTGACAGATAATTTGGTTGATGGCAATGTTGTCTCGCCTGCCAACACTGTCCGCCATGATGAGGACGACCCCTATTTGGTGGTGGCAGCCGATAAAGGCACAGCGACTTTCTCAGACATCGCCAACGCTTTGTCTGCCGAATACAACTTTTGGCTACAAGATGCCTTTGCCTCGGGTGGCTCGGCAGGCTACGACCACAAAGGCATGGGCATTACCGCTCGTGGGGCGTGGGAGAGCGTCAAACGCCATTTTCGCTTGATGGGCAAAGACATTCAAGCCCATGATGAATTCACCGTGGTAGGCATTGGCGATATGAGCGGAGATGTGTTTGGTAATGGTATGCTACTGTCCAAAAATATCCGCCTTGTGGCAGCCTTTAACCACTTGCACATCTTTATTGACCCAAATCCTGATGCCAAGGCAAGCTTTGCAGAGCGTGAGCGTCTGTTTAATTTACCACGTTCGGCATGGACGGATTATAAGACAGAGCTTATCAGCGAAGGCGGTGGGGTATTTAATCGCACCGACAAAGCCATCGCCATCAGCCCACAGATGAAAGAGTGTTTTGACATCGCTGAGGACAGCCTTACACCCAATGAGCTACTAAACAAATTTCTAAAAGCCCCTGTGGACTTGATTTGGAATGGCGGTATCGGCACTTACATCAAGTCATCTGACGAAGACCACAGCGATGTGGGCGACCGTGCCAACGATGCCATTCGTGTGGACGGACATGAAGTGCGTGCTAAAGTTGTGGGCGAGGGTGGTAACCTAGGCTGTACTCAACGTGGACGTATTGAGTATGCCCTACATGGCGGACGTATCTACACCGATGCCATTGACAATTCAGGCGGTGTGAACTGCTCAGACCATGAAGTCAACATCAAAATCCTATTAGGCTCAGTTACTGAGCGTGGGGATATGGCCATCAAACAGCGTAATGACTTACTGGCGAGCATGACCGATACGGTGGCAAATTTGGTACTACGCCAAAACTACCTACAGCCACAGACCATTGAGCTGTCCGCTTATCAAGCATATGAGCGTGCAGGCGAGCATATTCGTTTTATGAATTTCTTGGAAAAGGCAGGTCGCCTTGACTGTGCCATCGAATACCTGCCAAGCGATGACACCCTAACCAAACGCAAGGCAAAAGATGGACGTGGGCTGACCAACCCTGAGCTGGCGGTACTGTTGTCTTATGGCAAAATGTGGGTGTATGATGAACTGCTTGGCAGTGGTCTGACCGAAGATGCCTACTTCTTGCATGAGCTTAAAAAGTACTTCCCAGATACGTTGGGCGAGCAGTTCTTTGATGAGATGACCCGCCATCGCCTGCACCGTGAGATTATCTGCACTTATCTGACTAATGGACTGGTGAACCGCTTGGGTATAGAAAATGTGTTCGTCATGAGTGATGAGACAGGTCACAGCGTGGCGGATATCACCCGAAGCTATGCCATCGTGCGTGATGTCTTTGATGTACAAGCGATGTGGGACAGACTGTCAAGCCTTGACAATGTCGTCGCTGGCAACACCCAAATCGAGCTTGAACTTACCATCCAAGATGTGCTAAAACAAGGCATGACATGGTTCCTAAACCGTCAGCTGACAGGCGAGAGTGTGGCACAGACGGCACTGACCTTTAAAAACTTGGTCGCGGACTTGTTCTCTTATGATGTCATTGATGGGCATTTTGGAGCGTATATCGCCAAAGATGTCGCTGATTTGACCGCCCAAGGACTTAGCGATGATGATGCCCGTGCCTTTGCCTGCTTGCCCATCTATGTGCATGCCCTAGATGTCGTGGCACTTGCCGACCAAAAAGGCGTGGCAGTGACCGATGTGGCACAAGCGTATTTTGGCGTGTTCTCACAGCTACACATGGATAAGCTAACATCAGCGGTGGCGGAGTTGCCTGCCGAGAGTTACTGGGATAGAAAAGCGTCTTATGCACTCACCGGTGAGTTTAACCGCACGCTCATGGCACTCATCACCGATGTGTTGGCGGTGGGTGGTCTGTCAGCATGGCAGGATAAGCACCGTGAGCGACTGGCGGTACTCTTAGAGCAGATAGATGGCTTGTCAGACAAAGTGGGACTGGCGGAACTGTCGGTGCTACTGAGCGAAGTTAATGGCTTAAAAGCGGTTTAAAATAGCTTTGGATTTATAACTATTTTTAAAAATTTTAAGCCATCAAAAACCCCAATTTAGCCTTAGATTGGGGTTTTGTCTATAAAACTTATTTTTAAAAAGCATGTATCACACCATACGACAAATCTATGACAAACCCAGCCTTAGCCCAATTCCCCATCAAAACGAAAAGTCGCCCCATCGTGCCACATCTGCACAAAGGTAACAACCTTATTGCCTGAATATGTGTAGCGAGACAAACGCAGGGCAGGCGAGTTTGGCTGACAGTCCAAAAAAGTCGCCACATCAGGCGGACAAGGTTTGGCTTCAATAAAATAGTGTCCACGCACAAGCGGTACTTGACTGATAAGGTAGTCGCTTGTGTTGATTTTATTAAAATCTTGATATTCAAAGGCAGGAATAATCGCCAAATCCACAAAACGCCGTTCAAATTGCAAAGGCTTATCATTGCCAAAATGCACAATCTCCACTTTGTACAGACGCTGAGTGTCATGAAATACCGCCCGAGCTGATGGCGGTAAGTCGCTATGAGGCAAGGCAAGCTGGCTTACGACTTTGGCGTGATAGCGTTTGCCTGTGCTTTCTATGTCGTGGGCGATGTTGCGAACGGTGATAAAGGTTTGGTTGAATTGTTGCTGGGCGACAAACGTCCCCGAGCCTTGACGGCGTTCTAGCACCTGCTCATCGGTCAGCTCTTTTAGGGCACGATTGACGGTCATGCGAGCCACGCCAAATTCACGAGACAATGCCATCTCGGTGGGAATGGCAGAGCCGACTGCCCATTGTCCTGCGTGGATTTTGGCTAAGATGGCGGATTTTATGCGTTGGTAGGCGGGTGTTTTTGGCATGGTCTTGGCTAAAAACCAATAGTATAGCGTATTTTAAGCCAAAATTAAAGATAATGATTTTTGGTAAAAATACTCAAAAACCCCTTGCATTCCCCCAAAATTTTTGCTAAATTATCATAAAATTTGTATATACAAATTCCCCCATCATTCACAGCTAAAAAGGAACGCATTATGGCAACTCGCACCGACCCAACCCGTACAATCCTTGCTCCGACAGGCACAACCTTGACCTGCAAAAGCTGGCTGACTGAAGCCCCGTATCGTATGATTCAAAACAATCTACACCCCGATGTGGCGGAAAATCCGCAAAGCCTTGTGGTGTATGGTGGTATTGGACGGGCGGCGAGAAACTGGGAATGCTATGACCAGATTCTAGAAAGCCTTAAAACCCTTGAAACCAACCAAACGCTTTTAATCCAGTCAGGCAAGCCTGTGGGCGTGTTTAATACCCACGAAAACGCCCCAAGAGTTTTGATTGCCAACTCCAACCTTGTGCCAAAATGGGCAACTTGGGAGCATTTTAACGAGCTTGACAAAAAAGATTTGTTTATGTATGGGCAAATGACTGCAGGGAGCTGGATTTATATTGGCACGCAGGGCATTGTACAAGGCACTTATGAGACCTTTGCTGAAGCAGGGGCTCAGCACTATGGCAACGGCACGGACAAATCTACCGACAACTGGAAGGGGCGTTGGATTTTGACCGCAGGGCTTGGCGGAATGGGCGGGGCTCAGCCTTTGGCGGCGACTTTTGCAGGGGCGGTAAGCCTTAACGTTGAATGTCAGCAGTCTAGTATTGATTTTCGTCTGCGGACAGGCTATGTGGATAAGCAAGCAAAAGACCTAGACCACGCTTATGAACTGATTAAAGAACACACAAGCAAAGGCGAAGCGGTGTCCATTGCCCTGCTTGGCAACGCAGCTGAGATTTTGCCCGAAATGGTCAAACGAGCCAAAAATGGGGAAATCAAACCCGACCTAGTAACCGACCAAACTTCCGCCCACGACCTTATCAACGGCTATTTGCCAATGGGCTGGACGGTCGATGAGTGGAAATCCGCCCAAAACGACCCAAGTCGCTACAATGAACTAAAATCCGCCGCCGCCAAATCTTGTGCCGTCCACGTGCAAGCAATCCTAGACTTTGTGGCAATGGGCATTCCTGCGACTGACTATGGCAACAATATTCGCCAAGTCGCCTATGATGAAGGGGTCAAAAACGCCTTTGATTTCCCAGGCTTTGTCCCTGCTTACATTCGTCCACTGTTTTGTCAAGGCAAAGGACCTTTTCGTTGGGTGGCGTTGTCGGGCGACTCAGAAGACATCAAAAAAACAGACGCTAAAATTAAAGAATTATTCCCCGACAACAAGCACGTCCATAACTGGCTAGATATGGCACAAGAACGCATTCATTTTCAAGGCTTGCCTGCACGCATTTGTTGGCTTGGCTTGGGCGAGAGACATTTGGCGGGCTTGGCGTTTAACGAAATGGTCAAAAGTGGTAAGCTAAAAGCCCCCATCGTCATCGGACGAGACCACTTAGACACAGGCTCTGTTGCCAGCCCCAACCGTGAAACCGAGTCCATGAAAGACGGCACGGACGCAGTATCCGACTGGGCACTCCTAAACGGTATGCTTAATGTCGCAGGCGGGGCAACTTGGGTATCGCTTCATCACGGCGGTGGCGTGGGAATGGGTTATAGTCAGCACTCTGGAATGGTGATTGTGGCGGACGGCACCGATGAAGCCGCCAAACGCCTAGCTAATGTGCTTGTTAATGACTGCGGAAGTGGCGTAATGCGACACGCAGACGCAGGTTATGAGCTGGCGATTAAAACCGCTAAGGAATTTGGGTTGAATTTGCCGATGATAAAATAAGTTTTAATGCTGGGGCGTGCTGAACCTTTATAATATTATTTACAAATTGGAAATAATTTAGCGATATTTTTGCATTAAAAATGGCTAAATCTTGATTTTCTGCGTCAAAAGCCTTGCCAATATTATTATATTGCCTGTAGCTTTTTCCTTGAAAATACTGCGATTTTTCTCATTTTTAATTGCAAATATAAAACTTCAACACGCCCCAATTAAAATTAAAAATAAGTCATTGGCATTTGCTGATGACTTATTTTGTTTTTAAAATTGAATGTTAAGTATTAAGGACAATGTATGAAAAATCAATCAAATACGCTGGCACTTATCAAGTTAATTGGATTTAGTTTGCTTGGTATCTTTTTGTTTTTTGTGCCGATAGACATAGCAGGAATAAGTACCATTACCTTTGACCATATGGCAAGTTATTTGGTGCGAGAACAAAAGGGTTTGGCTATTGTATTATTATTTGCACTGATGATTTATGGCGTGGCCAAGCCTTTTATTAATAAATCGTTTAATGCCAATTTAACCAATAGGATTTTAACGATTTTGAAAATATTAGGGCTTATTTTGTCTATATTATTTATTACTAAAACCGCTCCCGATTTTTTAATGCAAAAAGATATGCTCCCTTTTTTGTTTGAAAAACTTGCCCTACCTGTGGGAATGATTGTGCCGATTGGGGCGGTGATGCTGGCGTTTTTATTGGGCTTTGGGTTATTAGAAGCGGTGGGCGTGTTAATGCAACCTGTGATGAAACCACTCTTTAAAACTTCTGGCAAATCCGCCATTGATGCGGTAGCATCTTTTGTAGGGAGTTATTCGGTTGGGCTTTTGATTACCGATAGGGTGTATCAGCAAGGGGCATATTCCGCCAAAGAAGCAGTCATCATTGCCACGGGCTTTTCTACCGTTTCTACCGCCTTTATGGTCATTATTGCCAAGACATTGGAGTTAATGCTGTTTTGGGGTTTTTATTTTTGGTCGTGTCTTTTTATCACATTTTTGGTAACGGCAATCACGGCACGCATTCCGCCCATTAGCCGATTTAGTGATGAAAAAACAATTCCTGATAATGATAAACTAAATGCACCCATAATAAAAGTCGCTATAAATACAGGCATTAACACCGCCAAAAATGCCCCGCCTTTATACAAACTGTTGTGGGATAATTTTATAGATGGCGTTAATATGGCAAGTGCGATTGTGCCGTCTATCATTGCCATTGGTTTGATTGGGCTGTTATTAGAAAAACACACACCTGTTTTTGATGTTTTAGGTGTTGTGTTGTACCCATTTGCCTTAATTGGCGGACTGTCTGAGCCAATGACGGTTGCCAAAGGTTTGTCATCAGGACTTGCCGAGATGTTCTTGCCTGCTTTATTGCTCGCCAAAGCCGATTTATTAACCCGTTATGTGACAGCGGTGGTGTCAGTCTCAGGCATTGTTTTCTTCTCGGCGATGATTCCGTGCGTGCTTGCCACCAAAATCCCATTAAGCGTGGGCAAAATGGTGCTGATTTGGTTTATACGTGTGGCATTGTCCATTGTTTTGGCAATTTGGTTTGGGTATTTGGCGATAAGTATGGGTTGGTTGGTTTAATTTTGGTTTTGGTGCCACAAAACAACCAAAAAAATCAGACCGCACGCTCGCAGTCTGATTTTTCCTACCTTACCAAGGCGTTTTCTTTTCCCATTCCTTATCAAAGCCCTCTGTCTTTTCTGCCAACGCCTGATAATCGGCAAAACACTCCGCAAGCAACACAGGTGGAATCTCGGCAATCGGCTTATTAGGCTTGCTCCACGACCGCACGGTTTTGTCTTCAAAGGACAAGCCATAGACCACCGCAGGCAGGTTCTCTTCTGGCACGTAGCTACCACTAAACCCAATCACCGCCGACACGCCCAAACCGTCAAAAGGCTTATAATAACTGTCAAACGACCCACCGTCTTCAATGCTTGCCCGCACATAGCCCATTTTGGTAACAATGCCCCGCAAGCTATAAGTGTCGGTCAGATAGCCCTTAAAGGCGTTAATCGTGGTTTCATCGCTGGCTTGCTCGGGGTAGGCAGGCGTGGCGGTCAAGTCGGGTAGGGCGTTGATCATTTGGTTGAACAAAAATTCTACCTTATAATCCTTAAAATGCCCCACCCAGTCTTCTGCCGTCTCATCGTCCAAAAGGACACGGTGAGCCACCTTAATGCGACTGCCCGCCCCAAGCGTGATTTCATCGTCATCGAGGTTTAATAACGAACCGTCATCAGCAGGGCGAAACGCCTGTACCACCGCTCCTGTCTCGTCCAGTTCTAGCCACACAAGACGAGCCACCAGCCGTTTCATTAGTGGGTGCTTGTACAGATACTCTTGCCAATCAGAACTTGCCCACGACCGCTCGGCACACATCGCTTCGTACAGGCGAGCGGTTTGTAAATCTAGGACTTGTTTGTATTCTTTTTTGGCGTTGCTAAATAGGGCTTTGGCGTCCTTAATCAGCGTCTTATCATCGTCCGCCCGAGCTGTTGGCAAGGATTTGATGACTTTGCCGTCTTCATTTTTTAGGACAAATTTGTCTTTATCGTCAATGTAGGCGGTCAAATGGCGACTGCCATAGTCAATGCGTAAAATTCCGTCATCGTCAAACCCAGCGGTTGGAATGGTGCGGTCAGCCAGCTCGTCCGCCGTCCAGCCGTTGCATTCGGCAATCTCGCCAACGAGCGATTTGGCAAGCTCTTGAATGGTCTGCATTTTGTAGCGTCTTGAAATGCCAAGCAATAATTGAATAATCAGCGGGTCATCGCTGGTTGAAAAACTTGTGAGTATTGCTTCTACTTGGCTTCGGCGGTTGTAGTGATTTTTCATAAAGTCTTGCAAAATCTGAACCGCCACCGCCCCTTGTGTTTTGGTTGCAAGGGCAAGCAAGCCTTTGGATTTAATCGCACTGCCCAAATAAATGGACATTTGTTCACGGATAATCTCCGCCTTGACCTGCTCCAAAGTAATGTTGGCGTATTCTGGATACCATTCTGGGCTTCGTTTATACCAGCATTGATAGTTGTCCAGTCGCCCTTGTGCGTCTCGTTCGGCAACTTGGCTGGCTTCATCTAGGCTTGGGTGTCTTGTGTCTTCATTGATAAAGGCTTGGAGTAAATGTAAGGACAACGCCTTTTGGCTTTTTTCATCAAGCAATTCCAAATACCGCACAAACAAGGCATTGGGGCGGGGGTCTTTGGTTTTTTCTGCCAAAACCACCCACCATTTGACGATGTCCTTGTCCACCGCCTTGCCATTTTGCCACGACACGGCAGGCAAGCCGTCAAAATCAAACCACGCAAGTGTGCTAGAAATCTTGCCTTTTAAGCCTTTTTGGGCATCTTTTAACAAGGCTTTGGGGTCAAGGTAGGGGCTGATGTCTTCGCCCAAACTCTCCAAAGCGGTCAAAATCTCGGCAATGACGACTTCTTTTTTCTCTTTTTTAAGTAAATCATACAAAGGTTTAATGGCGGATTTTTCGTTCAAACGGGCAAGCCATTTGATTGCGGTGATACGAATCTCTTGTTTGCCGTCTGCCAAAGCTTCAATGGCTCGCTCGTGCACATTGGGCAGGCGTGCCAAAAGTTCTTGGGCTTGAAAGCGTAAGGTTTTTTGATTGCCAAGTGCCAATTCCAGCAAAGGGGCAATAAAGATTTTTGGCAAAGTAGGGAATTTGCCCAAAATATTAATCGCATTTTCGGCAGTAAAGCCATAATAACGATTGTCTGATTTATTGGGCAATAAACCAAACGCTTCTTCCAAAAATTCAGGATTTTCCACAAAAAATGGATAAATCTTATCATCGTCCATAATAAAATCAGACAAAATGCTCCAACGGTCTTCCAAATAATTCTCGGCAATTAAACGATTGGCTTTTTCGCTACCAAATCCCACTTGCTCCAAATAATAAACAAATTGGCGTAATTCCAAATCTTGCCAATGTTCGGGCTTACAAAAATTAAAGACATCGTCCCAATTTACCCAATGATGACTGGGGTGTGTGTCTAATAATAGGGCGTGGTACAAACCAAATTCGGGCAAATTGCTAATGGTTTTATTAAAATTAACCACTTCTTTTAAATAATCCCGATTAAATTGCGAGTTTTTGCCATTGCCTTTTAGGGCATCGCAAGCATCTTTAATAAATGATTCTTTATTTATTTTGGCAAAACTTTTAAAACCGTGTTGTCGCCAAGTGGATTTATAATAATTTTTGTCGCCTTTATGGGCTTCGTTGCAGGCTTGCTCTTCTTCGGCATCTTTTTGATAACGCTCGTAAACCAAATCAAAGTTTTCGCTTAGAATCTTGTGAATGCTGTCGGAGAGTGTTTGGATTTCGGGCATTGCCATAGGGGGCAACTCAATGTCTGTATCGCCTGCTTGCTCTGCGGTATCAAGACGGGCTAGGGCGTTGGTAATGGCGGTTTGTACCGATTTTAATTTTTCTTGGGCAAGGGCATTTTGCAAAATCGGGCGGGCAGTTTCGCCAAGCCGTGCCAAATAATCACAGGCGTTGGTGCGTTCTTTGCTGGTGCCGTTTGATAAAAATTCGCTCAAATGGCTGACGGTTTGCTCATTGCCAAGCCCCCCAAGTAGCGGTGTGGCAAGCTCTCGCACCGTCTTTTTGTCGCTTAGGGCAAGGGCGACCACAAGGGCGGTAAAGGCAGGCGAGACAAAGACGGCGTTGTCGGCGTGGCTTAAATCCTGCTTTTTAAGATAATTCAAAAACACCACTTGTCCCCGTGCTGACAGCGTGCGTAAAAAGTCGCAAGCAAGGGCTTGGTGCGTTGCCAAAAAGTCTTTAAAATCAGGCAATTCACAGATGTGGAGCATTCCATCATCATACCAACTGGAATCATTTTTGCGTTCAAAAAACGCCCCCAAAATTTGCTGAATGCCTGTGCTTTCGTCCGCATCTTCGCTTTGCAATAAGGTCAGCAAATTGGCAAGCGACCACGATTTTTTGACCGCCATTTCATTAGGATTGTTCACTCGTCTAAATGCGTCCGACAACAAATAAGCAAACCAAACAGGCACGGAGTCGTGAAATTGGGGTTGTTCTTTTCGCAGGTAATGGCGACCATTGTTTTGGCGTAGCGGACAATCTGCTCAGGCGTTAGTCGCTCAAACAAATGATTATAAAGGTTGCCCCGAGCGGTAACACAACGGTTTTTGTCTTTTTTGACTTCTTTGGATAAGCCCCAATCTGAGCTACCCCAGCGATAATCGCCCATATTGCCCGTTAATTCAATGCCCTTATTGTCATTGCGAGCGTGCAAAGTCGCCACAATTTCAGGATTATCGCCTGTGATGATATAAGTTAGCACGCTTTGTACATAACTTTCGTCCATATGGCGTAAGGGTGTGGCGTATTGGGTCAAAAGTTCAAAAGTAGCATCTCGCCAAGTTTCTGGCAAATGGGATTTTAAAGTGCTCATATTCAATTTCCTTTTAAAAAAGTTAAGCGTATTGTGCAATAAATCTTGGAATATCATATAAAAAATTTTGGTATTTTACAATGGGTTTTTGATTAAACTTTAATTGATTTTTTTATAAAAAACCAATCAATAAAATTTTGATGTATTTTATACCAACGGCAATTTTAACCGACAACTTTGTGCCAAATCCAAGACATAACGCAATTTTAATAACGCATCTTTATCAGACGGCGATTGGCAAAGTGTTTTAATGGCATCGCACACCAATGCCAAACCAATATTTAAAAAACCACCAGCAAGACTTAATAATTCTTGTTGGTCTTCTGTTTCTAAGGCTCTGCCCGTATTGGCATAAAACGCCAAAATGGACAGCGTCCGAGCGATTAACAATTCTATGGTGTCTTTGGGTTTTTGGGTGATTTTAGCCGTTCTTTTTTGTTCCAAAAGTTTGGCAATTCGCCCTGCTAATTCCGAAACAAATACCGACAATTCTTTTTTGCGATAATAGTAATAAATATCATCATAATCCAAATTAAAAATTTCTACATAAGGTGTTTTGGCTTGTCGCTCCAACAATAAAGAACACGGGGAAAAATAAATACAATCACCATTCACAATTACTTTGGCTAAAATGCCAAAAATGTTTTGATGTTTTAATAAATACTCCAAACTTTTTAATTTTGATTCGTTAACAGCGGATGCTTTTAGCGATAATAAAAGCCCTGTGTCATTATTATCATCAAGCCGAACTAAAAATTGTTGGTTGATTTCATCAAGGTCGGGCAAATGAATGTTGGCTGGGTATAATAACACATAATTGGGATAAGTTAAAAACAGCCGTGAAGTGGGGGAAATTAACGTAGTTAATGTTTGCCAATCGTCAATGCCAGTTACTTCTTGTTTAAAGGTGTCGGCATTTAAAGTTTTTAATTCAAACAATTCTTGATAACGGCTTAATTCGCTGGGAGAAAGTGTGCCATTGTTTTTTAATTTGCCTTTGGTTAAGGCAATAGCGTGCGTTTTTAAATAATCCACGCTTGCCCCAAATACCCCCATTTGATAAGCGGACTGTTTATGAAAAGTGCTGTCAAGACTATTGGCGCGCCCATTGGTTACGCTTATCAAGGCTTTGTCATCACCATTATAAAAACAAAAACTAATGCCCTTTGCCCCTGTACTTGTTTCCCACCATTCTGCCCCTAAGGGAATAAGTTTTTTGATAATAATGTCATCGCCCGTATTGATAACTTTACCCCGCAGTTTTTCTAATTGTTCGCCATTTTGGGAATGATGAGCATTTATAAAACTTTGCAAATAATGGTATAAAAACGCTAACTCATTAAAAATATTTTCTTCTTTACTATGAATGTCTTCATTTAATAAAGCGGTCATTGCGCCATAAATTCTACGAATATGCTGTGCCAAATTGGGCATTTGATAAGTACGGGCTTGTAGGCTTAATAAACGCAAAGACAATACCGACTCTTTGGCAAGGTGTGATAAACCTTGCTTTAAAAAATTCACGCACAACGATTGTGATTCATCAATAAAAACCAATTCATCATCGCTTAAACAATTTTGTTCGCTGACAAATACGGCTACTTCGTCCGTCCATTGCCAATCTTTATTATGTTGATAAAAGACATAAGCAATTAATGCCAAATGAATGGCGGATTTTTGTTTATCAGGCAATTCTGATAACATTCCTTTTAAGGACAAACCCTTAAAATAATACACGGTTTTATCAAAATCTTTTAAATAAAAGTTAAGTTTATTGTCCGTTTCATCAATTCTGACTTCATTACTGTCAATCAACTCTTGATAATGGGTAAAGGCAAGCAATCTGTCAGATTTTTTAAGCTGTTTTTGTAAGTCTTTTGGGTCTTGGTTTAATAAATCATCAATAATGCTAGGCTGGTTGTTATTATTAACCGTATCATCAGATTGTTGAATGTCTTGATTATTTGCTTGGTGATTGTCATTATTGGAAAATAAAGTCTGATGATTTTCTTTTAAATAAAGCACACTTGCCAAAATATGTTTGCAACATTCATTGGCAGGGCAAGTGCATTTGGCACCCGCAATGCCGTCTTTTGGTAAAGTAATATGAAAACTTTCTAATTCAAAAATCAAATCGCCATTGCTGTTTTCAATCAATTTAACTTCATCAAGCGATTTTTTGGCACGGCGAACCAAGCCTATATTGGCAAAAGTAGCTAAGGCATCGTCATCGTAATTTAAATAAATGCTCATTGGTTTATTTCCATAATTCAAATTTAATTTAATTCATAATATCCGCCAGCCAATCCGCCAAATGCTCTGGGGTCATTGCCCCAATGTGCATTCCACGATTGGCAAGTTCATTTGCAATTTGTCTGTCATAACACGGATTAGCATTACTGTCCAAAGACGCAAGCCCCAATAATTTTGTGCCTTGTTCATTTAATTGGCTGACGCTTTTATAAAAATGGGACAATGAACCACCTTCTTCAAAATCACTAATCAAAATTAAAATACTTCTTTTGGGATTGGTAATTTTTTTGGCACAATAATCAATGGCTTGCCCAATCAAAGTTCCCCCACCCAATTGAATGGTTAATAGTACTTCCACAGGGTCATTTGCCATATGCGACAAATCCACTACTTGTGTATCAAATACCACCAAATGCGTATTTAAACTGGGCAATCCTGCCAATATGCTGGCACAAACAGACGCATACATAATAGAATCGGACATAGAACCACTTTGGTCAACACACAGAATAATCTCCCATTGTAAATGTTTTTGTACTCGGCTATTAAAAAATGGGCGTTCTATAATCATCTGTCCGCTATTGGGTTGATAATTTTTAAGATTATGGCGAATGGTTTTTTTACAATCAAAATTTTGGGCTTGTTTGATGACAGAATTGGCAAAACGGTTTTTTCTGCCCGATAAGGCATTGATAAAATTTGGGCGAATTTTTTGAATGATGTCGTCCACCACTTTTTTAATGAGTTCTCTAATGGCTTCACGGGTTTCATTATTTAAATTGCCCCGCAAAGTTAATAGGACTTTGGCGGCTTGCGGATTGGGTTCTAATGCTCTGATGTTATCGGCACTTTTTAAAATATCAGTCATTTTATAACGGTCTAGGGCGTGATGTTGCATTCTTTCAAAAGTGGATTTTGGAAATAATTTACGACTTTGATTTAACCAGTTAATTGCGGTTAATTGCGAACTTTCTAAGCCACCGCCCCGAACACCATTTTTTTGTTTAATGCCCCGTTTTTTATATTCGTTTTGATACAAATAATCCAAACAGCGTTCCAATTTTAATTCATCGCCAGACAAAGTGGCATTATCCAGATCTTTATCGGCATAACGCCCCAAAATCAATCGCCAGCGTCTTGCGGTTTCTAAATCTTTATTTTGGTCGGTCATTTTAAATTTTCCTAAAATAAATAAAAATTGATTGGTTTGGTTTTAATAATTGGTGTGTATTATGCACCATTAAAAATATAGCCAATTTATTAACCCAAACAATCATTGTTTAATAACTGTATGAGTTTTTCGTTTAATTGCACGCCATACATCATTTCATTTTCGCTAATGGACAAATCGGTATAAAACACTTCATCGTCATCACTAAGCCCTGTATAGTGGGCAATGCGTTTGGCAATTTCTTGGCTTTGGCGGGGCGTTAAAGTGCTAAATATAAATCTTAAATCGGGCAATAAACTCAAAAATAACTCACCGTCCCAGCGTTTAATAAGTTCATTCAAAGCGTGAATGGCAATCGGCGAACCAATAAAATATTCGGGAGCAACTTTAAAAATGCCTTGCAAATACAGTACTGAATCGGACGGCAATGTGCCTGTGGCAAAAGCGGTAATAATGGCATTTTGTAAGTCATCATTGCCAATTTTATTATCCAAATAAGCCATTGCATACAATGCCCCTGCCAATGAATATAACCCCAGTTTAATCAGCTCATCGTGTGAAATATTATCATAAAACGCGTTTAAAAACTCATCGCCCAAATTAAAAGAAATGGCAATGTTTTTAATGAGTTCATTTAAGCGAATTAAGGCGGTCAAATGTTCATCGGTATTTTCTGGTGTGGTGTCATAAAGCGTATTAAGACAATAAATGCTTTGACGAATGCCAATCATCATATTGTCTTTTAATAAGTTGCCGTCTATGTCTATTAACGCTCGCCCTTGCCACAAATAAAAAAGCTGGGCGGTGGCATCAATCAGCGAAGTTAATTTATAATCGCTGTGCAAATAGGCTTTTAATTCTTGATTAAATGCCGTCATTTGTGATTTTAGACCCATTTTACAGGCTTTGGCAAACAGTTTGGCACAATCGCTTGCCAATAAGGGCGTACCTGTTTTTGAAAATTGCTCTTTTTCGTTTAGGAGTTTTTGGGTGGCAATGACCGCCAAATCATTGCCTGTTTCAGACAATTCAATCAAACGGGCTTCTACACTTGGTGTCCACGCATATCGCCATTCTTCAAACAATAAATCCAAATTGGTACCACTGACAAAATCCGCCCCCGCCATAAATTGCCCAAACCCCACTTCCAAAAAATAAAGCAAGTGCATAAATTGGCTAATTTGACGGTGCAATGGTTTTCTATAAGTGTCCAATTTGCGAGTTTTTGGCAAAGTATCATCTAATTTAAAGCGAAAATATTGTGCCTTTTGATAAGTGTTAGCAACCAAGGCGGGACTTTTTTGAGTTTTGGCGACTTGTCCTAATTTATTGCCACTTAAATGCTCATAAACCACTTGCCATAAATACGCCTGACCGTCATCCAATTCGCCTTTGGTTAAAGCGGTGGTAATGCCGTCTATTAAATCATAACGACTGGGTGTATAATGTCCACGAAGTGCCGATAAACCTGTGGCAATTTCTAAGGTATTTTTTAGGGCGATAAAAGGCGTTATTTCTAGGGCGGATTTTTCATTTAATTGATGACATAAAGTTAAAACATAGGCATAAAACTCTTGATTAAAAAATTCTAAGTCGTCTTGATTATTTTTTTGATAAGTTTCTTTAAAGGTTAATAAAGTTTGCCAACGCCATTCATAATAGGCAGGGGACGGCATTCCCGATGCGTAGCCATTTAAGGCATTTAATTTATCAAAACTGTACCGAATAAGCCACGCATTGTCATCATAAGTATTTTTTATGATATAAGGTTTTATCGGTTCTTGATTGATAACCTTATGCAAGTTTTCAATTAAAGCTAAGCTATGAAATCCGCCCGTAACAATTAACAGTTTGTGATTTTTATCAATCAAAGGCGTGATTTTTTGAACCATACAATATTCACGGTGCAATGAGCCTTCTTTTAATAACACTCCTTCTTCATAATCCAAACGGGCTAAGGCACACCACGCCAATACATCATCAAAAAACGCTGTGGCGTTATTTAACTTGGCAGGTGGTTGTAATTCAAACAAATGCTCCCACAAATCATCGTGGTCTCGTAAATGCAGGCGTTTGGCAAGGGTGCTGATATAGGTGCTGTGTACCAAATAGCGTTCTTGCATTAGGCTTTTTTGGTTGGGGGCTTGATTGGCGGTATCGTGTGGTTCATTGATAAATTCATTTTCTAATTGACTTTGGCTTGCAAAGTCCAAATCAATAAATTCACAAGGGATATTTTTTCTTTGGCTTTCTTTTAGGGCAACCCATTCGGGCGAATACTCACAAAATGGAAAAAAGGCAGAATAAATGCGTTCTTGTGTCATATTATCATCGTCTTCTGCTGTTGTTTCTTTTTTTTGGGGTTTTGTTTTATTTTTTTGGGTGGCTTGATTAAAAATGGCAATCGGTGGCTTGGTATCGGCTGATAATAAATCTGGAATTAACCCATTAAAAGTATAAGGGGCTTCAATCAAAATATGGGTGGGCTTTAAACTTTCAATATAAGCAAGTAGGGCAAAACTGCACGCAGGGCTATGATGACGAATGGGAGCAAAATAAATGCCGTGTTGGTTTAATTGTTGTTGTAAGTTAAGAGTATTGCTTAGGCGTGGGGGATAATTTTTCATAATGGGCGGTATTTAAGTTTGATGGTAAAAGGGCGAATTGTAATTCGCCCCTACGGGTTTTTATATTAAATGGTATTTAATCAAAATTTTTATTGCCTTGATAAAATGCTTGCCAGTCTTTATCTTTTTTGCCCCGTTCTTTAATCACGGTATCCAAATAATAGCTCATTTTTTTGGCATCGTCTTTATTGTCCTTAAACACCACGCCTGTGATTTGTTCGCCAATATGACGGGCGGTTAATTCGCCATTGTCCAAATAAATCGCTTGCAAACAGGCATTGTGGGCGACATTGACCGCTTCGGCACTGCTCATTACCGCATCGGGGACTTTTAGATGACTGCCGTCTTGACTTTGTCCTGTGCGTAATTCATTAAACACCGTTACCAAAATATCAATGACACTTTGATGAATTTTGACTTCTTTATATAAGTCTTTTAATTCATTTTTTAATTGAACATTGATAAGTTCTATTTCAAAATTTTTATCTTTAATGGCTTTGACCGTTTCAAAATTAAAGCGTCTTTTTAAGGCGGACGACATATCGTTTACGCCTTTGTCTCTTAAATTGGCGGTGGCAATAATATTAAAGCCTGCTTTGGCTTCTAGGGCATAATCTTGCCCCATTTCGGGTATCATCATTCGCTTTTCGGATAATAAAGAAATCATCACATCTTGAATTTCGGCAGGGCAACGGGTAATTTCTTCAAAACGGGCGATTTTGCCGTGTTGCATTGCGTGATAAATGGGCGAGGCGATGAGTGCCTGTTCGGTCGGGCCTTGTGCGAGCAGTAGGGCGTAGTTCCATGCATATTTGATATGGTCTTCGGTCGTGCCTGCACTGCCTTGCACGGTGTGGTTGGAGTTGCCACTAATCCCTGCCGAAAACAGCTCTGAAAGCATAGATTTGGCGGTGCCTGGTTCGCCAACGAGCATTAGCCCTTGCTTGCCCATTAGGGTAACCAGACTTCTGTCCACAAGGGCGTCATCGCCATAGAATTTTTGGCTGATGTCAAGGGCTTTGTCGCCCAAGATGAATTTGCGGACAGCGTGGGCGGACAGCTCCCAGCCTGTTGGTTTGGGGGCTTTGTCATTTTCTTTTAAACGGGCAAGTTCGTCAGCGTATTTTTGTTCGGCACTTTGACGTAGAATGGGGGTTTTGGCTTTGGGTGGCATAGGGGTGTCCTTAAAAACAAATGATACCCATTGTAACGATTTTGGGGGTGGTTGTAAATGGGGGTAGGATTGGGATTTTTTTATAAAAATTTTCTTGAATTTCCCCCAAAAATTTGCTAAATTAAGCCCAAAATTTGTCTATACAAATTTTTTCTAAAACATTCTCATGAAGGATTGCCAAAAATGAAACCCATCCTAACCCTAACCCCACGCAAATTAACCTTTGCTCAATTACGCCAAATTTATAACGAACCTGTCAATTTGGTGCTAGACCCATCTGCCTATGAGGCGATTGACCGCTCGCACAAGGCGGTGCAGGATATCATCGCAAGGGATAAGCCTGCGTACGGCATTAACACAGGCTTTGGTTTGCTTGCCAAAGAACGCATTAGCGACGATGAGCTTGAACTTTTGCAAAAAAATCTGATTTTAAGCCATTCGGTTGGCACAGGCGATTTGCTCCCTGCCAATGTCGTTCGTTTGATCATCACAATGAAATTATCCAGCCTATCGCAAGGGGTGTCAGGTGTTCGCCGTGAAGTGGTGGATGCACTTATCAATCTTATCAATCATGACATCACGCCCATCATTCCTGCCAAAGGCTCGGTGGGAGCATCAGGCGACCTTGCCCCGTTGTCGCACATGACACTTGCGATTTTGGGTGAGGGCGATGTGTTGGTTCGTGGCGAGCGCATGTCTGCCAAAGACGCTCTTGCCAAGGCAGGACTGTCGCCCATCACGCTTGCCGCCAAAGAGGGTTTGGCACTTATCAACGGCACCCAAACGTCCACCGCCCTTGCCATTCGTGGCTATTTTATGGCGTGCGACCTTTTGGCAAGTGCGACCGTAACAGGAGCGTTGTCGGTGGAGGCGGCTCGTGGCAATGATTCGCCCTTTGACCCACGCATTCATGAGGTGCGTGGACATCATGGGCAGATTGAGCTTGGCAAGACCTATAAGGCGTTGCTTGAACATAGCGGATTTAGGGGTAAAAACCGTGGCGAGGCGGAGCTGCGTGTGCAAGACCCCTACTGCCTACGCTGTCAGCCCCAAGTGATGGGGGCGTGTCTTGACCTTATCAATCAAGCAGGTAAAACGCTACTCATAGAAGCCAATGCCGTAACTGATAATCCGCTTATCTTTGGCGATGATGAGCCTGTTGCCATCTCGGGGGGTAATTTTCATGCCGAGCCTGTCGCCTTTGCCGCCGATACCTTGGCACTTGCCATCAGCGAGATTGGCTCAATGAGTGAACGCCGTATTGCTCTACTTATTGACAGCAGTTTGTCAGGACTGCCTGCGTTTTTGGTGCGTAATGCAGGCGTGAATTCTGGCTTTATGATTGCCCATGTTACCGCCGCCGCTTTGGTTAGCGAAAACAAATCGCACGCGCACCCTGCATCGGTGGACAGCATTCCAACATCTGCCAACCAAGAAGACCACGTCTCAATGGCGACCTATGCAGGGCGAAGATTGTTTGAGATGGCACACAACACCGCTGTCGTGGTGGGTATTGAACTGCTTGTCGCTGCCCAAGGCGTGGACATTCATGGCGAAGATTTGGGCTACAAGAGCGATAAGGTGCTAACGGACGTTCATGCCAAAGTGCGTGCCAAGATTGCTCATTATGACAAAGACCGCTACTTTGCCCCTGATATTGAAAGTGCCAAACGGCTTGTCTTGTCGGGTGAGTTGCTTGATGGCTGGGACGAGCTACGCCAAAATTGGTTTAGCAATGTGTGATGGCTGGGGTGTGTTTGACCCTATACGTCCAAATTTTAAAATGTATCTTTGTTAGAACTCTAAAATTACCACAAATTCAATGATGTGTCAGTGTAGGGTCGGATTCTGCACGTCCTATAAACATCAACATATCATCAAGAGGTGGAAGGAGCGCCTTACAAATCTTACTGTGGTAAATATAGCAAATCAACCTCATTTTGCACCAATCTACATTTTGAAAAATGCTTTTGTAGTTGGGGACTGGCAGGGCGTACCGAGCTAGCTCCTACGGTGGTGCATTTTGAAGTTAAACAAGTATATCAAGTTCGCTAGATATATCCTAATTTTTATCCACCCATTTTAAACCAACTAAAAACCATGACCGACATTCACGCCACTTATATCCCCTTTGACCCCGCCCATTATACAGGACGCACCGACTCTTTTGAGAGCGATAGAGCGGTGTATTGGCATAATGCCGTACAAGCCTTTGACCGCCAGCCTATTGCCTTGGTGGGTTTTTCTTGCCATCAAGGGGTAAGGCGAAACTTGGGTAGGGTAGGGGCAAAGTCCGCTCCGCCTATTATTAGAGAATTTTTTGCCAAATTGCCCATCACAACAGGCGTGCAGGACAAATATACCACTTTGTCCGACTTAGTGGGCGACTGTGGCGATGTGGTATGTCATGACAATGACATCATCGTCAAGGGCAGTTTAGAATCCGCCCAAAGAAGTTATGCCACGCACATTACCCATGCCCTACAAAACAACGCCCTAGCGGTCGGGCTTGGCGGTGGGCATGAGATTGCCTATGGCAGTTTTTTGGGATTGTATGAGCATCTAAACGCAAGCAATGAGCATTTACCCAAGATTGGTATCATCAATTTTGATGCCCATTTTGATTTGCGAACGGAGGAGTACGCCACATCGGGTACGCCATTTTTGCAGATTGCTGATATGATGGGTGATGAGTTTTGTTATTTTTGTGTAGGCATTAGCCGTTTTGGTAACACAGCAAGTCTATTTGACAAAGCCCGTGCCTTGGGCGTTGGTGTTGTTGGTGATGATGATTGCCACCGCTTGTCTTATGATGAGATTTGGGCAAGGCTTGATGGCTTTGCTCGGGGCGTTGATGTGCTTTATGTTACGGTGGATCTGGACTGTCTGCCAAGTGGTGTCATGCCTGCGGTCAGTGCGGTAAATGCCAAGGGGATTGAGCTTGATTTGGTGGAATTTTTGCTTGAAAAGCTCATTCAAACAGGCAAAGTCAAAGTGCTGGATTTTGCCGAATTTAACCCAACTTACGACATTGATAGCCGTGGAGCAAAAACCGCAGCACGACTGCTTGCGGTGTGTGTGGAGTGGGCGTTGCTTTATGGTTTGTGATTAGGATTATATTAAACTTAAAACTTATTGATGACTATTAATCTACTCTATTCTCAGCTTTGTATAGGTAATTGATTTATCAAGGGCGAATCAATAGCCCTTACAACCAAAAAAATAATCGCCCAATAATCAATAATTTGTAATTTTAAGTTGAGATTAAAGCTGATCTAATATTTAAGGAAAAACCATGCAATTTGACACCTTAATCACCAACGCCAACATCGCCACCATGAGCGAGACATTTGGCTACACCAAAGATACCCCCTATGGGGCGATACGTGGCGGTGCGGTTGGCATCAAAGATGGCAAAATTGCCTTTGTCGGCACAATGAACGAGCTTGGCACGGCAACTGCTGACAAGATAATTGATACCAAACAAGGCTGGCTAACCCCCGCTTTGATAGACTGCCACACCCATGTGGTCTATGGCGGTAATCGCAGTAACGAATTTGAGATGCGTCTAAATGGCGTGGATTATAAAGACATCGCCAAGCAGGGCGGTGGGATCTTGTCCACTGTGAAAGCCACAAGACAGGCGGATTTTGATGAATTGTACGAGCTTAGTTTGCCACGTTTTGAAAGCCTTGTAAGTCAAGGCGTGGGGACGATTGAGATTAAGTCGGGCTATGGGCTTGATTTGGATAACGAACGCAAAATGCTCAAAGTCGCCAAAAAATTGGGCGATGACTTTGGCGTTACCGTCAAAAAAACCTACCTTGCCCTACATGCTCTACCGCCAGAATATCAGAGGAGGGCAGACGAATATGTCAAGCAGGCGTACGAGTGGCTAAAAGTGTTGCATGGCGAGCATTTGGTGGACGCAGTAGATGCGTTTTGTGAATCCATTGCTTTTGACACCCATCAAGTGGGCAGGCTCTTTGAAGTTGCCAGATCGTTAGGATTGCCTGTCAAGCTTCATGCCGAGCAGATGAGCGATATGGGCGGAGCGGGGCTTGTAGCAGAGTTTGATGGCTTGTCTGCCGACCACATTGAATATCTGTCCACCGACAGCATTGTCAAGATGGCAAAGCATGGTACGGTGGGCGTGCTATTGCCGACCGCCTTTTATGTTCTAAAAGAAACCAAACTGCCTCCCATCGATGCCATGCGACAACATGGCGTAAAAATGGCGGTATCCACCGACTGTAACCCTGGTACATCACCATCAACAAGCTTACTGCTTGCCATGAACATGGCGTGTACGCTGTTTGGCTTAACGCCCGAAGAAGCTTTGGCAGGGACAACCATCCATGCGTCCAAAGCCTTAGGGCTACAAGATACCAAAGGGCAACTTTCGGTGGGGATGGATGCTGATGTGGCGTTGTGGCAGATTGACCGACCTGCTGATTTGTCTTATCTTATCGGACAAAACCGCCTACAAGGGCTTTGGGTGGCAGGTAGGCAGATGGGCTAGGCTTTTCGCATAACGCTTTTATGTTACAATAGCAAGCTTTCGCCCAACATGTATCATCATTCCTACATGTTGGGCGTTTGCTATTTAACATAATTATAAGTTATGCGAAAACCGACGCTCATCGGTACCAATCGCCCACTTCTCACACTCTGCACCAGTTCCACACCCCACACCCCCCCCGAAGTTATCCACATGAACGCCCACGCCCCTTACAGCCCTCGAAAAGTCGAGCGAACCCCCTAACGCACGTCGGCTTTTCGCTAAGGGCTGTTGGGGCGTGTTTGGGCGTGATTGTGGATAACTTCTCATTGTACCAATTTAAAGAATCCGACAGCTTCACCGCTCTCAACCCCTGCCGAATCCACCATTTGTGGTGGTGGATTTTAGGCTCATTTTTGGGTCGTTTTGGGATTTTTGGGTGTTTTTGTCAATATATTTTTACAGACCTGTAAAAATATATTGACAGGTAGGGCGGATATGGTTTACCATGTCCGCACTACTAAGCTAAAAGCGGTCATCACTCCGTCCAAGTGATTTTTTATTGTCTAAAATTCGTCTTATGACGGGTTGATAGGGGTGAATACAATACCGAAAGGAAATAACCCCAGCCGTCTTTTAGCGGTAGTTGAGACCCGTTGCCCTATGGCAACTTCATTAACTAAACTAAAAGGTGTTCTATGAACAGTCAAATGCTTGAATACGCCAAATACTTGGGTAAATCCGTTGTTTTTTTCTACCAACCTATCCCAACAGAGCCGCTTTATTCGTCTTATTGGTGTAAAGTCTCTGGCGAAGTCCAATCCGTTCTACTTGATGAAAAATCTTGCGAATTTTTGGTAAATGATGAATTTTACGCATTTTCAGAAGTGATTTTTGTTTAAAAATCAATAAGTTACAAAAAATCCTTTTTGTATCAATATGGCGTTTCGCCATATGACTGCAAAAAGGATTTTTTGTATTTGTGGTTTGGTGTTTTTATGGCGATTGCTCTGTAAGCGTTTTAGTAAATTTCTCCAAAAACGCTGTATAAGCTCAAATTTGAGATTTAAACCGATTAAGCTAGGTAGTTACTAAAATTTGTGTAAAACGCCTTAGAATGCAACACAGGGGCAAATAACGCATATTTTGGCATTCATTCTACGAATGATGCTCTGGTAGTTACTTGCTCTTGGGTGTCCAATAGGGCGATTGGTGCAAAAGGTGCGGTGCTTTTCGCATAACGCTTTTATGTTACAATAGCAAGCTTACGCCCAACATGTATCATCATTCCTACATGTTGGGCGTTTGCTATTTAACATAATTATAAGTTATGCGACAACCGACGCTCATCGGCACCAATCGCCCACTTCTCACACTCTGCACCAGTTCCACACCCCACACCCCCCCCGAAGTTATCCACATGAACGCCCACGCCCCTTACAGCCCTCGAAAAGTCGAGCGAACCCCCTAACGCACGTCGGCTTTTCGCTAAGGGCTGTTGGGGCGTGTTTGGGCGTGATTGTGGGTAACTTCTTACTGTACTCATTTTCCAAAATCGCCCTTTGAGTGCGAAGCGACGGATGGAGCGACAAACGATAAGGGCGATTTTTTGAAAAGTTTGTAACAGGGCAGGGCTGGCACACCCTATCTAATGGTGTGCCTGTCTCCGAAAGTAGGGGTAGTTAGAAAGTATTATGTAAGGTTATTTCTATATAGTAAAGTTTTGTAAAGTATATTGACTTTTAAAAATATACAACATTATCAAAATAATTTCTAAAGTTTAGCATTAAGCCATCTTTAATAACAATGCTTGGGGGAAAGAAATTTATTTTCTTAAATTCCTTAATGGCTTCTTGGATTGTTGTAATTTTTTTGTTTTTAAACCTAAACATTTCGCGTCCTCTTAATATTTCATGAAAATATTCATCTAGCTCATCAATGTTATTTGCCTCCTGTTGTGTCCATTCGCCACTATTTTCTACATAATTTACATAGTCACTAAAAAATATATCTATTAACGCATACTGGGCATTTGGCACCCACTCAATATATTCCATACACCCTTCATTTAAATCATCAAACGAAAATAGAAATCCCTCCAAAACATATTTACTCATTTGTTCTGATTCGTCTTTGAGAAAGAATTTTTTTGCTTCCTCATTGCGTTTTTTCATGGATTTCTTGGTTGTTTTGTTCATTTTTACCATAGTATTCACTCTGACAACTGTTCATTTTTAGTTTGTATTAAAACGGCTCTTAAAACTTTTTTTGCATACTCTCTTTTGTCTGGATTTAAGGTTTCAAGCTCTCTAACTAGTGCCATTAGGTCTCCTTGTGTATTTTCATCAAAAATAAGTTTGTCTACAGTTGTCCCCAAAGCGATTGCTATTTTTTTTATTGTGCTTATCCTAGGGTCTTTGCTCTCACCAGTCCAAATTGAATGAACTGTTCTGTTTGGCAATTTAGCCATTTCTGCCAAGTCTTGCATAGACAAGCCAACTTCTTTGCTTCTTTGTCGTATGTTTTTATCAATGCTCATTCTTTATTCCGGTAGGGTTTCTTTTTATTTTATATAAAAAAGTTCAATTTGTCGCTTGACTATTTCAATATTTTGAATTATTATTCAATTAACTGCTTAATTTATTCAATATTATGCTTGACCATCTCCGCCTACGCATACCAGTCTTACCGCCGTACTCCAAAGAGTATGGCGATGATACTTGGGTTTTTACAGGCGATATGATGGACTTAGGCTTGATTTTAAATGGTCGCTCCGTCTCTCGCCGTGATGATGGCTCTGTCAGAATTGGCGACTTGTACGCCCCTTATGATGAAGTTGGCACTGATTACAGCTATATGGCAGTCAAATTTTATCACGAAGCCCGCAACTGCTTACCTAACCTTGAAATCAAGGCAAGCCCAAACAAGCTTATGCAGGGTCATAATGTCTATGGCTTTGAGAGTATTAGAAAGGGTGCAAGGCATATGCTATCAATGGTGGTTGATAGCTATCCTGAGCTTTGCAAATACTTAGACTTTCGTAATGTCGAAGTTATGCACTTTGATTGCACCTATTCGGCTCGTCTGCCCCATCAAAACCTTGTCCAGCCCATGATTGATTTTTTAGCCAACGTTAGAGTAGGGCACAGAAAAGCCAATCATGTCAAATTTGATAATTATATTACTTTTAACTCACAAAGTAACCGTTACGTCTCCACAAAAATCTATGGCAAGTTTGAGGAGTTAAAATCACAAATCGATAAATACCAAAAAAAAGCTGATACTGGGTGCATTCGCTCTAAAAATCTTGTTGTTGCCATGCATGACGCTCTAAAATTCTCTAATGCTCTATTACGCTTTGAAGCTCGCATTCATAAAACTTATCTCTCAAAAAACGGCTATCCAACCAATTTATACGACTTAATAGACCATCAAGAAGCCAACCCAAATTTTTTAAAAGACATGTGGGGTGTCTCCTTTAACCCCATTTTAAACGCAATTAAAGGATCAGATATTATGCTTAAAAATTATGATGATGACATGATTTTAGATATATGTAAAAAACATTTAACCACGATTGGAACAAATGGCAAAAGATATGAGACAAAGGCAAAAAATGCTTTTAGACTTTATTCTCATTTAAGAGAATTTGGTTTTGTTAAAACAAAGAAGTTATATTCGGAAAGCTCATTTTATGACAATCTCAATAACCTAATATCCTGCGGTTTTAGCCGTGCTTTTTTACAAAACCTACATCAAGAAAAAAATACCAAAGTTATTCCATTTACTCGCTTAATTGAAATTAATTTTAATGAGCAATTACCCCCCGATTATATTGAGCCTGTTAGCCAATATGATGATTTTAACCTAAAAGTAGCTTAAGGAGCTATCATGAAAGTTATGTTTAACACAGCAACAATTTTACCAACCATGTCAAAATCCACAAAAGAAGTGGAAGGCAAAACGGTAACGAATACTTACTTTAACACCACAATGTTTGAGCCTGTGCGATATTCTTTGCGTCCTGCCAATGGTGTTATGCCTATTGAGCAAATTCAAGCTGTTCTTGAACAATGTGCTGATAATGCCGACGAAGTCGAAATTGAGTACAAATTATCTCAGACTAAATATGGTCCAGTCATGGAGATTTACTCTGTTAAACCCATCAAGCCAAAGACAACTGCATAAGGAGCTAACAATGCCCAATAAAGACAAAGACGATGTACCAGTAGTTGTTATTATTGATGCTGGTGGTTGTTAATCATCAAATTCCATGATTCTTTATTAAAAGGAGCTAACAATGCCTAATATCTACCTCGATGAACACCAAATTGAATTATTGCAAGGTGTATTATCAGCTGAAAAAAGTTTGGTTAGCTAAAAATGGCAATATCTCATTACACAGATGATGAATTGCAATTATTGCATTTATTGCTCACTTATTCGTCCGTTAATCATGTTGTCTTAAAGCGTGAATTTAGCCTTTTCGCCGTTCAAATGGGCTTTGACAATAAGCAGTTAAAAGATTTTGTTGAAAATCTAGCTCTTAAGATTAATGATGACGTTAATAACATTAGTTATGAGTAGGTGTAATTATGTTCGATTATGACCCTTATTCGGATTCATCAGTAGCCAAAGATTATCTTTATGATGATTATGATTACTTATTTGATGACGACGGTTTTTTTGGTTCATCATCATCAAATGAATCTAATGATTTGGACGATGAATTAGATGAATTTGATGATTTGCCTTTCTGATGTCTGATACAAAAATATATACCAAAACATATGTTTGCGTTCAACCGCAAGGCAATGATTGCCTTGCATGGCAACAAACAAATTTGGGGCATATATCGCCCCAAATCGCTGGCATAATAATTTTTTATGCCTTTATGTTAAATCTTGTCGTTTATGGTTTTCGCACCATGCGAAGACAGCTATAAACGCTCAAAAAAAGGAAAAATCACTATGAGACCTTCTGTGTATGCTCATAATCCGACTTTTTACCAAAAGTCAAAGGCTTTTGTTGTTGATACATTTAGCGACACCAAAGCCAAAACCGCAATGGTAGTTATCCCTGCTGTTGCCACTGCCAATGTTGCCATGGCAAATACTGGCATCCCTGAACTAACCATCGACGTATCAAGCCTGATGAAAGCTTTTGCCGTGATTATCGCAGCGATTGCAACTGTTGGAATGGCTGTTTTAACTGTTGCACTGACGGCTAAAGCATTTAAGTATATTCGTGGTGCGTTTTAAGATAATTTAGGCGATAAAAACGCCCTTTGTATCAATATGGCGTTTCGCCATATGACTACAAAGGGCGTTTTTATCATGATTAATGATTTATTGTGGCTACTAATAATTTTAATTACTTGTTTGGCAATTAGAGATTTATTTAATTAAGGATTTTTTATGCTCGCAACTATACTTCGAATTATCATCATCTACATACCTGCACTACTCATGTGGATAGCTGTTATCGCTGGATTGTTTGGCTATGAACTATAATCGTTCAATCATCACACTGCTTGCCATGCTGTCACTGTGTGCCAGTACGCTTGCTTATGGATTTCAGGAGAGTCCGTATCCTGGGGATGTTACTCCCACTCCACCAAAAAAACCCAATCCAATGATTGACCCACCTGCACCACCGGGCGAACGCTTACCCCCTATTGATATACCACCCACAAAACCCCCATCAAAATGGGACAAGGTCAAAAAAAACATTGGCAAACTAAAACCAAGCCCTGCTGATATTGCAATCGGTATCGGGATATATGGCATTGGTGAGCTTGTTGATTTTGTCATGGATCCAGATAACAATAGACCCAAACGTAAAATATCATGCGAAGTCGGGTTTGGCGACGATAAGTTGTCACTAACTCAATATGCTGCATTGTCTCGTCAGCGTAAAGATGCTTACGGCGATTATACCATTACAGCTAACTCCGACACATACAAGAGATTGGCTCAAATTGAGAAACAAACGTTACAACTTTATGAGGGTGGCAGTTATAGCAGACCCAAAGATTGGTCCAATTCCTCAAATACTACTGCTCCCTGGGATGTAACAAGAATAGTCAACGGAGAGCCAAGAGTTCACAAATCGGATTATCATGTAGGTGTTCATGTGCGTTGTTTTGTGCCTGACCTTGATACCAAGCCTAGCCCAAGCCCTGAAACACAGCCACAGCCAAAGCCTGTGCCTAGCCCAAGCCCAAGCCCAGAAACACAGCCACAGCCCAAGCCCGTGCCAGTGCCTAGCCCAAACCCAAACCCTGAAACACAGCCACAGCCAAAGCCTGTGCCTAGTCCAAGCCCAAGCCCAAGCCCAAGCCCTGAAACACAGCCACAGCCAAAGCCTGTGCCTAGCCCAAATCCGTCTAATAACCCCAGCCCAACAATGCCCCCCGATGTAGCCCCTATCGGTCGTGAGCCTGAAAATAAGGATGCTAAGCCCTTTGAGCTACCCGCATTCTGCGGCTGGGCAAAGCCTGTTTGTGATTGGATAGAATGGACTAAGCAAGATGCAAAAAAAGATACAGATACACAAATTGACATCGATGAAGATAAGACCATTGATTTTAGACCGCTTGCCGAAAAGTCTTATATTACTCTGCCTAAGACTTGCCCGCCAAATCCAAGGATATCATTTAACATGCCTTTTGTTGCCGGTGCTCAAACACTAGAATTTCCCCTTGATAAATTCTGCGAAGCTTTTGCATTATTTAAAATCGTTGTTATTTTATTTGCTTATATTAAAGCTTTATCTATTGTAGGGCAGGGTCTTTAATGGGTTCACTATTAAAAAAACTCTTAGATATGGTATTGCAAGGCTCGCTAAAAAATGTCTTATTAGGGGCAGGTTTAGGCGTGGCAAGCTCTGCCATATCTTTTGCCGTGATTAATTACTACATTGGCAAACTTGTTAATTATTTATCCAATTTCGGCACGACAGGGCAGTTTGGTAATGCTGTTATAGCATTATTTGGCATCGCAGGGCTTGACGTGGCTTTTAGTATTATCATTGGTGCTTATGTTGTTAAGTTCACGATTAAAAGCACAAGATTATTCATAACAAAAGGTAAATAACATGATACGAATTATCGGTGCAGGTAATAGCCTTATTACAGGCCTGCAAGGTGCAGGCAAAAGCCATTTTATCATGAGCCAAATTGTTGAGATATTGGCGGAGAATGAATTACAGGTCTATCTGGTCAATGTTGATGGCGTTAAAATCAATAATCCCAATTTACATATTGTTGATGCCTCTTTTAGCTGGGTTAATGACGCACCCGATAACAGTGTGATTATCTATGATGAGGCGGGCATGATAGACCGCTTTAATAATTCTAATTCAAGAATTAATTCATCTGAGGATGTCCAACGCTTAACCATGGCAAGACACCAAGGTAAGACGATTGTCTTTGTTGCTCAAGACAGCTCTATTGTTCATCCTGCGGTCAGAAAGCTATTAACAAGGCATTTTCACTTTTCAAACCCTTATAATGATAAAGAGCAAACCCATTGTTTTGTATTTCCGCAGGTACAAGACCGCCTAGACGGACAGAATAAATATTGGCAAAACAACGCCATTGAAGAGTTCAAACACCCCTTAGACCCCGACATATTCCCACTTTATAAGTCTGTTGATGATGGGGCTAACCACATCAAGAAAAAACAAGTCAATAAAAAAGCCCAAAGGGCGATTAGGGTTGCTATAGCGTGTGCAGTGCTTATTATACCTGCCATTTTTATTGCTTTATATTTTGGCTATTCTTACGTTAATGACGTTTGGGGCAGTAAGCCCGACCAAGAGACAGTAGAGCAAAAGGGCGATACAAGCGATAGCCCTGTTACAGCCATCCAAACGCCATCAGCTACCCAAGTACCAGAGGGTTATATAGATGATCAGAACGAGCAGTACATACGTGCCAGACGCATCTATGTTAAGCGACTGCCGCCAGATTATGATGTGATAACCACCGATGACAACATCCGCCCATCTGCCGTCATACAAATGGGCAATAAATGCCGTGTGTATAATGCCCATGGCGACTTAATGACTTATGATTTATCAGAGTGTAAAGATTTTTTAACAGAGACTGGAAAAATTCCAAAATCTCGCACCGCTCATAGTTTTGTTTCAAGTCATGATGATGCACAGGATCAGCCTGTGCAGGTTAACGATATGCAACAACAAACAAACCCCCAAGCCGTGCAAGGGGGCATAACAAGTACAGACGAGTACATATTTGCTGATAAGTCCAAAACCGAGCCCATATTTAATTAGGGCGATTGGTGCAAAAGGTGCGGTGCTTTTCGCATAACGCTTTT
>NZ_MUXV01000042.1 GCF_002014975.1 Moraxella bovis | reverse complement strand
TTTTAGACCAGAGCCAAAAATAATAAATCAAATTTTAACAAAAATTTATGGAGTTGGCAAATGGATTTTTGGCTACGCCCCTGATATTGATGTCATTGTACAGGGGCGTAGTGTGGTGTTTAGGGTGGTTAAGGACTTAATTGCAATTAAATAGCACTAATCTGCTTACGAATTTTTTGTTTAAATTCATTTTTTAATACAGGTGTGATTTCGTGATAACGCCTTTTTGATAACTCTAAAAACTCTAATTCTTGCTCAATACCGATATAATTTCTATCCAACAATACACCAGCAATACCTGTTGTGCCAGAGCCTGAAAATGGATCTAAAATCAAATCATCTTTTTGGGTTGATGATAAGATAATGCGAGATAAAAGCCCAAGTGGTTTTTGAGTAGGGTGTTTACCCTGTGTCTTTTCCCAACTGCCCACCGCAGGCAATCGCCATATGTCTTTTTGTTGTTTGTCGCCATTTAATTTTTTCATCAAATCATAGTTAAAATAATGTGGTATCTTAGAATGTTTTCTTGCCCAAATTATCCATTCACTTGAATAGGTAAAATAACGGCAAGAAAAATTAGGCGGTGGATTAGGTTTTTCCCAAGTTATTATATTTAATATTTTAAAATTATTTTCTTTTAATACTTGACCAACGGTAAAAATATTATGGTGCGTACCACTTATCCAAATGGTTCCGTTATCTTTTAATAATTGTCTGGCTTGTGCTATCCATTCATGATTAAAATTATAAATACTAGCTTCATTGTCATTTTTATCCCATTCGCCTTTATTAACCGATTGAATAATGCTATTTTTAAAAGTTAATCCATCATTGGATAAAAAATAGGGCGGATCGGCAAATATCATATCTATGGAATTATCCTGAAAATGCGACATAAAATCAATGCAATTCCCCTGGTAGATATTAAAGTTTTTATCATCTGATTCAAAATAAGGTTTTATTCTCATTTTACCAATCCTTTATAACACCTTCGCTATTTAGCTGTTCAATAAAACCATGCAAAGTATATAAATTATAAACAGAAGGTATATGAGTATAGGCTTCTTGTAGTTTATTCTTGGCAGTTTTCCAGCCTTGACCATCGGTAATCCAAACAAATTCATACTGCGAATATTGATTGATTTTTGGGGCAACATCAGTATAAGCTCTGGCAACTTCATTTAATTTTGAGCCACCACTATTATAATAATTGGTTTCAATTACATAGGTTTTTCTTTTGGTTTTGATGACAAAATCAAATTGTTTGACATCAGCTCCCAAGCTTTCAATGTCTGTAAAAATGGTGTTTCTGACTTCTTTTTTATAATAAATATCTGCATTGTCAAATAATAATTGAACAGCTTTTGACATATTGTCTCCACCACGATTTTTTCGGGCATTAGTATCCAAACCCACTTCAATGCCAAACACATAATCAACTAAATTTTTGATGTTTTTATCTCTAAATACATCAGCAAGCCCTGTATTGTTAAGAAAATCTATAATTTTATCTGCTGATTGAAAGTAGCTATTTAATGTTACCACTTGACCTTTTTCATCTAGGCTTTTCTTTTGTTCCTTTTTTCTAACTGCAATCAGTATTTCTAAGATAGAAAACGCATTTGGGCATTCGGCGTATAAATCATAAACTGCTTGTTTTAAATCATCTTTTCCCAATAAATAATTAAGCTGGTTTAAGTGAATCTCAATTTGAGCGACATTCTTTTTTACTTTATCAAAATCAGTAAAATAATCCAAAGTAGTATTGGTTTCTGACATACTATTTAAAAAATCATCAAATGCTAATTTCATGTTAAACTCCGTTACTGACTATAATTTCATTTACCTTTTTGCGACCATTACTATTGGCACTAATGGTGCGGTTAGCTTGTATTCTCTCAATTTTAAAATCTTGATATAATTCATCAAAAAATTCATCAGATGAATTGGTATTTTTTGGATCGGAATTGCTTAATAAAAAATAATGACCCAACTTATCTATTTTTTTACAAAAATTTGCCAAGCGTTTTTGTTCATTATCATCAAAGCCATTATCAGAATAAGAAGTAAAACTTGCGGTATCACTAATCGGACGATAAGGCGGATCAAGGTAAAATAGGCAGGGAAAATTATTTGGCAAATGAGCCAAAACCAATTCAAAATCACCTGATAGTATTTTGGTGTTTTGTAGTTTTTTTGAAATATTTAAAATATTTTCTTTATCTACAAAAGTTGGTTTTTTATAACTACCAATGGGAACGTTGAATTGATTATTTTTATTAACACGATATAAGCCATTAAAAGCAGATTTGTTTAAAAAGATAAATAACCCTGCCTGCTCAATATCATTACTGGTTCTTTGATTAAAAACATCTCGTTTGTGATAAAAATAAGGTTTTTTACTTTCTAAATCAGTTAATTTATCATAATGACTTTGCAAATTTTCAATATATCCTATCAAATCATCGGGGTTGTTTTTAATAACTTGATAAACATTGATTAAATCGGCATTGCAATCATTGATGACAAGCTGTTTTAGATGTGGCAAATCGGACAATGCCCATAAGGACACCGCCCCACCACCAACAAAAGGCTCTACCAAACAAAAATCTTGTGAGTGAACAAAATCAGGCAAGCGTTTTTGAATTTCATCAAGCAAAGAATTCTTACCGCCCGCCCATTTTATAAAAGGTTTCATTTACTTTTTTCATCATTAAGTGGTGCATTAAGCAAATAGATTATAAAAATAATCTATTTGCCGTTGTTGGGATTACAAACTATCAACTGCCCCACCTGCTTCTCAATCTCCCTAATTTGCCCTTCTAACTCGGCAAGTTTCGCCTTTTCTGCCTCTACCACTTGGGCCGGGGCTTTGGCGATAAAGCCTTCATTGGATAGCTTCTTGCTGATTGCATCCGCTTGGGCTTGGAGTTTTTCACGCACTTTATTTAGGCGGTTAAGCTCGGCGGTTGGGTCAATTAAGCCTTTCATCGGCACCAGCACTTTTAGCGAACCAATCAAGGCTTGCGATGACAATGGAATCTCGTCATCATCGCTGACAATGGTTAGCATCTCAACCTTAGCAAGGGCTTTAAACTGGCTTTCAATGCGGGCAAGACTTGCTCTCTCTTCGTCCGTTACGCCTTGTAGTAGCACAGGCAGACGTACGGCATTGCCCAGTTTCATCTCGCCACGAATGTTTCGCACCGCACCGATAAGGCTTTGTAGCCATGCCATATCATTTTCGGCTTGCTCGTCAATGCGTTCATCGTCCGCCACAGGGAACGGAGCGAGCATGATACTCTCGCCTGCCTGCCCAAGCATGGGAGCAAGCGTTTGCCAAATCTCTTCGGTGATAAACGGCATAATGGGGTGTGTGAGACGCAAAGCGACTTCCAGCACTGACAACAGCACACGGCGAATCTCGGCTTTACGCTCATCAGATACGCTCTCATCGTTTAGGATAGGCTTGACAAGCTCCACATACCAGTCGCAGTATTCATTCCAAATAAAGTCATAAATAGATTGGCTTGCCAAGTCAAAACGATAGGTCTCAAACGCCAAGTTTACCGCTTGTTCGCATTTTTGTAGTCGGCTTATTATCCATTTTTCGGATAATTCCCACAGCTCGGGGCGGAGCGTGTCGCTGATTGGCTTGCCTTCTACGTTCATCAAGACAAAGCGAGTGGCGTTCCAAATTTTGTTGCAGAAGTTGCGATAGCCTTCCACACGTTTTAGGTCAAAATTGATGTCTCGCCCTGTACTCGCTAGACTTGCAAAGGTAAAACGCACCGCATCTGTGCCATAGGCAAGAATGCCTTCGGGGAACTCTTTGCGAGTGGCTTTTTCGATTTTAGCGGCATCTTTGGGGTTCATCAGCCCTGTCGTGCGTTTGGCGACCAGACTTTCAAGGTCAATACTATCAATCAAATCCAAGGGGTCAAGCACGTTGCCCTTGGATTTACTCATCTTTTGCCCTTCGCTATCACGCACCAAGCCGTGTACATAGACGGTATGAAATGGCACTTGTGGCTTGCCGTCCTTATCCTTGACAAAATGAAGCGTCATCATAATCATTCGGGCAACCCAAAAGAAAATGATGTCAAAGCCTGTAACTAGGACGCTTGTGGGGTGAAAATTTTGTAAAATGGCATTGTCAAAGTCGGCGTCCGTCCCTGTCCAGTCCAGCGTACTAAACGTCCACAAAGCGGAGCTAAACCAAGTATCTAGCACGTCTTCATCTTGACGAAGGGAGGTATCGCCCAAGTTATATTTGGCACGCACTTCATCTTCATCACGCCCCACATAGACACCGCCATTATCATCATACCACGCAGGAATGCGGTGTCCCCACCACAGCTGACGGCTGATACACCAGTCTTGAATATCACGCATCCACGCCATGTACATATTGGTATATTGTTCTGGGACAAATTTAATATCGCCATTTTGCACCGCATCTATCGCAGGTTTAGCAAGCTCATCAATTTTGACATACCATTGGTCGGTAAGTAATGGTTCAATGACTGTACCAGAGCGGTCGCCATAGGGGCGTTTTAATTCGTGGGGTTCTACTTTTTCTAAAAAGCCGTGCGTTTCTAGGTCGGCAATGATGTTTTTACGAGCGTCAAAGCGGTCAAGCCCTTGATAAGCAGGCGGACAATTTTCGTTCATCGTGCCGTCAAGGTTCATTAGGTTAATAATCTCAATGTTTTGGCGTTCGCCCACTTCATAGTCATTAAAATCGTGGGCAGGGGTAATTTTTACGCACCCTGTACCAAATTCAGGGTCAGGATAAGGGTCAGCCAGCACAGGAATGACACGGTCGGTTAAAGGCACGTGAACCATTTTGCCCAAAATGTGCGTATATCGCTTATCATCAGGGTGTACCGCCAAACAGCCGTCTGCCAAAATGGTCTCTGGGCGAGTGGTGGCAATGTGCATATACTTGCCGTCAAGGCTTGCTCCATTGGCGTCCGTTTGCCCAGCGGCAAAAGGATAGCGAACGTGATACATAAAGCCTTTTTCATCACGATTTTCCACTTCCAAATCACTAATGGCGGTTTTTAATTTACAGTCCCAATTGACAAGGCGTTTTTTACGATAAATCAACCCTTCATCATACAGGCGGACAAAGACTTCTTTGACCACTTTGGACAAATCATCGTCCATGGTAAAGCGTTCACGAGACCAGTCCACGGACGAGCCTAGACGGCGGATTTGACGAGTGATGTTGCCACCTGACTGCCCTTTCCATTCCCACACTTTTTCAATGAACTTCTCACGCCCCAAGTCATGACGGCTAATGCCGTCTAAGCCTAGCTGACGCTCCACCACCATTTGCGTGGCGATACCAGCGTGGTCGGTACCTGGTTGCCATAGGGTGTTGTAGCCTTTCATGCGATGAAAGCGAGTCAGAGCGTCCATAATGGTGTTGTTAAAGCCATGTCCCATATGGAGCGAGCCTGTTACGTTTGGCGGAGGAATTGCGATAGAGAAGGATTTTGGCTTATCAAGGGTGGGGCGAAAATAGCCCTTGTCTTCCCAAGTGGTGTACCATTTTTGTTCAATGTCGGACGGGGTGTAGGTGGTGGGTAGGGTCATGAGAGTACCTTTAAATGCTTTGAATTAACTATAAAAATAAAAACCCCTAATTTTACCGTAAAATTGGGGGTTTGGGAAAGGGTATTTTTGTTTATTGGAGTAATTTTGACAGTATACTCAGATTGGATTGCAAATGAAAAGATAAGCATTTGCCCCAAAAATTTGCTAAAATAAGCGGTTATTTGCTCCAACTGTTTATCATGACTTACCAATCAAACCCTGTCACCACACCAACCGTCGGCATCGCCAAGCGTGCCACTCGCCAAAAAATCGCCACCAAAAAACACCTACCGCTCATCATTCCTATCCTGCTATGTCTGGGGGCAGGGGCGATGTTCTCACTGTCGCTTGCTCCCTATAAGCTATGGACGATAGCCGTACTCTCGCCCATGGTGCTATACGCTTGCCTAGTGGGTGAAGATAGGGCAGGGCGTGCGTTTTGGATAGGGCAGGCGTATGGGTTTGGGCTGTGGGCGGTGGGTGCGTTTTGGCTCTACACATCCATTCATGAGTACGGCAACATCCCGACATGGCTTGCCCTTATCATGATAGCTTTGATGGCGTTTATCATGGGGCTGTTTCATGCGGTCATGGCGTGGGCATTTGTGCGTTTTGTGGGTCGTCAGCCGTTGGCATTTGCGTCGTTGTGGGTGGTACAAGAATGGGCAAAGACATGGTTACTGACTGGTTTTCCGTGGCTGTTTGTGGGTTATGCCTTTACTGATGTGGCATGGATAAGTTCACTGGCACCGATGTTCGGGGTGCTTGCCATTAGCTTTGTGGCGGTGCTGTTCGGGGCGAGTGTGGTGGAAGTCTTTCGCCAAAAACTGGGCTTTTTGCTCATTAGTGCTTTTTTGGTGCTGTTTGCCATGATGATGTGGGTCATCAGCCCCAAATGGACCACCCCTACGGGCGAGAAACTATCCATGTCCTTGATACAGGGCAATATTCCCCAAGATTTAAAATGGCTGACCGAGTACCGCTACGAGACCCTAAGAATCTATGCCGAGCTGTCAGCGAGCGAGTGGGGGCAAGATGTCGTGGTGTGGCCTGAGGCGTCCATTCCCATGTTCCAAGATGAGGCGTGGGAGTTTATCAACGAGGTGCATACGCACGCGCGCATGCAGGGGGCGACGTGGGTCATGGGCATTCCCTATAAGGATGTGGAAAACTTTGACCCTGCCACACGAGAATATCCGCATTTGTATAACAGTGTGTTGGCACTGGGCGAGGACAGTGGTGGTCTGTATAAAAAACAAAATCTTGTCCCTTTTGGCGAGTACATTCCTTTTGAGGGGATGTTGAATATTTTACCTGATTTGGCAGGCATGCAAGATGTGGCCAGTTTTAGCCGTGGCGATGACAACCAAAAGCCACTACTGGTCAAAAATCAGCCCATGGGGTCGGCGGTGTGCTATGAAGTGGCATACCCTGACACCACTCGCAAAAATGCCAAAGACACCCAATTTCTCTTGACCGTCTCAAATGATGCATGGTTTGGCACAAGTGCAGGCCCTTTGCAGCACCTACAAATGGTGCAAATGCGAAGCATGGAGACAGGGCGGTGGTTCGCACGAGCGACCAACACGGGGGTGACGGCTTTTATCGATGATAAGGGACGTATCGTCAGCCAAGCGACCCCCTTTGTGCCGACCGTCCTGCGTGGGGAGGTGCCAATGATGACGGGGGTGACGCCTTTTATGCGATGGGGCAGTTACCCGATACTGCTGTTGGCGTTCATTTTGGTCGGGCTTAGCTTTATCGTCAAACGCCAAAGTCGCTATGATGCCAGTCATGAGCTGTATTATCAGGGTGAGGGTGTGCGAGATTGATGGCATAAAAATGTAAAAATTACCCATAATTTTAATGGGGGATTGTACAAAATGGTAAAAATTGGTATATAATAGGGCAAAGTTTATTTCGTTTAAAAACAAAACTCACGCATTTGATGAGTGATTTTTAAAATGTTAAATAAAATCAAATGCCAAATAAATGGTTAAATCAAACCCATCAACACGACAGGTGATTTATGGCACACGCACATGATGCTTCTGAAAACAACCCAACCAAAGAAATCATTCATGCTTTGATTGGCGTGGTTCTACTTTTGGTGATTATCGGCGGTATTGCCGTTTTTGCATGGTTACGCCCAGCAGGCAATCATGAGCCTGCAATCGTCTCAGCCACACCTGCGGGCAGAGCCTTGGATGAACTTGCTCAAAAAGAGGCAAACCCGACTGATGCCCAAAAAGCAGAAGCTGTGGCAGAAGCGACCGCACCGGATGCGACCGCAGATACTCCTGCCAGCCCCGCCTCAGAGCAAGAAGCAGCTGCCCAAGTAGCGGATTCAAATGGCGATGCCCAAACACCTGTCCAAGACAAAGTGGTAGAGGATAAACCTGTTGCCAGTGACGTGGCAACAAGCGGTGCACCACATGACACAACAGCCGAAGATAAAGCTGCCGACAACACAGCAACTGCCGAAGCAGAGCCAAAAGCAGAAAAAACAGCCAACTGATTGGCGGATATAAACCCACGCCATGCTAAAGGTCAGTTTGGGGTGGGTTTTTTGTTTGTATTTGACAAGGTAATAAACTTGAATCGATGAGGTAAATCCTGCACTTTATCCAAATTTTTCAGCAATCATTTGTAAAATTTGTTATCATGTACAAAGGTGTGTTGAACTTTAACATTTGTAATAAAAAACAAGATTTAGCCATTTTTCATGCAAAAATGGATTGAAATTGTCAACTTTTACCATATCTATAAGAATGTTATCAATGTTCAACACGCCCTAATAAATTTCCTACAAAACTCCAAATTAAAAACCGTTCATGGTGAGATTGGAAAATCTACCTGTTTTCCACTACTCTTTGATAAGCTTAGGGTGAACGGAAAACTGGTTTTGCAGGGAGTTTAATATTATTCATATTCAATACGCCCCCAATATTGGCATAATCTTTGCTTATTATTAGTGATAAGTAATTGGACTTCTTGATGATTCACCATAATTTAAAAAAATGCTTGCTCTTAGGATTGGGACTGCTACCTGTGTTGGTGTCTGCCGACATTAATCCTTTGGATTTGGATGCATTACTCATCCGTGCCACCCAAACACACCCCTTGGTGAATGCTGCCAAAGCCGATGAAATGGCGGCAGTTGAGGGTGTGCGTGCTGCCAAATTAGGCATGCTACCAACCCCCACGATTAGCACAGGACATGACAAAAATGACGGTCTGGTTAGCACCGTTACCATTCGTCAGCCACTGTGGACAGGGGGGCGACTGACAGCACAAATTAACCAAAGCATTTATGACAATAAAGCCGCTAATGCTTATGTATTTGAACAGCAAAACACCGTCGCCAAAAACACCATCGACATCTGGCGGGGCTACATCTACGCTGTTGCCTTGCAGGAGCTGTATGCTGACAGTTTGGCACGCCTAAAAGAGTTTGAAGAGATGATGGAGCGTCGGGTGGCTCAAGGCGTGTCGGCAAAGATTGAGCTTGATTTGGTAAAAAATCGCATCTATCAAGATCAAAACTCGCTACAAAATGCCATAGAACAAGAGCGAGTTGCTGCCGCCAGACTCTCACAGCTTATCGGTGAAGAGTTGGGCGAAAAAAAATACAACATCACCATGAAGTCCCTAACAGACTATGCCAAAGCACAGTCGGTAAATTTTGAGACGCAGGTGTTTGGCAATTCAGGCAGTCATCACCCTAGCGTGGTACGCCAGCATTTTCAAGTAGAAGCCGCCAAACAAGAAGCCAAAGCTCAGGCAGCAGGGCGTTATCCTAATATCTATGCCCAATACCAACACACTTTTGAGCATGAGAATAACGAAGATGATGGCGATTTTTCGGTGGGTATGTCCTATGACCCGGGGGCGGGTTTTTCATCACTTGCCTTAACCCGTGCTGCCAATGCTCGTGCCATGAGCCTAACCCAAACCCAAGAAGCGACACGACGAACGGTTATGGAGGGTTTGCAGACTCAGTATCAAGAATTTACTTCAGCACGAGACAGGGAGCAGTCCATCAAACTTGCCATCGATGGGGCAAAATTGGTGGTGGACTCCTATGGTCGTCAGTTCATCGCAGGGCGAAAATCATGGCTTGAAGTGCTAAATGCGGTGCGTGAACACACCCAATACGAACAGCAACTCTTGGAAGTGCAAAGTCAGATGGTGGCAAGCTTTTATAAGCTACAAGTAGATTTTGGGGCGATGGATTGGCAGTCGGAGTACGGTAGTATCCATGCACCTGTCAGTGAGTTTCGACCTTATCGCACATTTTTGGCGTGGCGTAAGACCAATGCTCAGCCAACACCAAAGCTAAGCACTCCAATGGCTGATGGCAGTTTTGTTAATCAGCAGGATTTATGGATAGAGCCACCTCGCTTAGCAGATGAGATGGATAACGAGATTGATGAGATTCATTCATCAGATGCCCAGATGGAGCATATCATTGATGGTGAAGGTGTGCAAATGGGCGAGCAAGTTCAGTCTGTGGATGAGTACAATACCGCCTTTGACCACTGATGACTTTAAATAAGCAAATCAATAACTCAATCTGAGCCTATCAAAAATGGTTGTAGTAAACTTATCGTCTGACAAAATGATGATGGCATGTTTCAACACCGGCAGGTGCAAGTCTATTTTAAGCCAAATGGTGTCGTAATTAAGTTTTTTACCCATATTTACAAATTATATTTATCAAATATTGTCATGCCAAAGTGTGACAAGCCAAGGATAACTGATGTCGTTAAACCAAACCACTGACCACCCAGACAACCAACAACTGCCAAAACAATACGCCAGTAATAATGCCTTGGGCATTGCGGTGTTTGAACTTTTAAAAGACGTGGGCGTGACCGTGGATAAAAATCGTCTGGATACCGCTTTGTCACGTGTGTTAGAATTTAAGTCGCACAAAGAGAAACTTTCTGTGTTGCTTGAGACGTTGGGTGTGGTTGATGAGCCTGACATCATGGATGAGCCTGATGCTGCTTACATGCCGTTATTTGTCCATCATAAATCGCTTGGCTATGGGCGAATTGTACAAAAATACGGGCTTAACTGGCTGTTTGAGGGTGTAGATGGGCGGGTTACTTGTCAGAGTTCAGACTTGGATTTTGTGGCAAAAATCAGGGTGTCTGACAGGTTGGTTAGTGAAAAAAAGGTCAGCTTTCATGACCTGCTTATGGAGAACCTTAAAGGACACAAGCGTGTGGTGGTGGAGGCGGTTGTGGCATCTCTCATCATTAACCTGCTTGCCCTTGCTGTCTCATTATTTTCCATGCAGGTCTATGACCGCGTTATCCCGACAAACAGCAAATACACGCTCATCATTCTAGCGTCAGGTGTGGCAATCATGATTTTATTTGAGGCAGCGATGAAATTTGCTCGCTCAAAAGTCATGGATAAGATGGTCATTGGTGTTGATGAGAGGCTCTCTCGCAGTATCTTTGAACGACTGCTTGCGGTGCGTGTGGATAAAATGCCAGGTTCGGTAGGTTCTCTGGCGGCGCAACTTCGTGGTTATGAGCAGGTGCGTTCATTCTTTACGGCAAGTACGCTCTTTACGCTTGTCGATATCCCGATGAGTATTTTGTTCATCATTTTGATTGCGGTCATCGGCTCGCCCATTGTTGCCGTCATTCCACTTGTCGCTGCAGTAATTGGCATCATGTTGGGTTTATCTAGCCGTAAAAAGATTGACAAAATCTCTGCTGAAAATGCCACCGCATCCTATCTAAAAACGGGGATTTTGGTGGAGACGGTCGAGGGCATGGAGACCATCAAGGCAGGTTCGGGCAACTGGAAGTTTTTGTCCAAATGGCTAGATGTAACAGGTGATACCATTGATAACGACCTAAAAATGCGTCATGCCAATGACAATCTAAATTATAGCGTACAAATGCTCCAACAAATCAGTTATGTGGGGATTGTCATCACGGGGGCATTTGTAGTGATGTCGCAAGCCATGACCATCGGTGGCTTGATTGCTTGTACTATTTTGGGCGGACGTATTTTGGCTCCCATTATGAATGCACCGAACCTATTGGTGCAATATTCGCACGCCAAAGCCGCCAAAGCTAACATTGAGCGACTCTTTGAGCTAGAGCAAGACAATAACGACGTCGCTCACCCACTTGCCCCATCTCGCATTCATGGCTGGTATCAGTGCCATAACATGGCTTTTAGCTATGCAGGCAATGAGCGAAATGCCCTAAATATTGAGCATTTGGACATTAAGGCAGGTGAGCGGGTGGCGATATTGGGCTCTATCGGCTCTGGCAAATCCACTTTGCTAAAAATCCTATCAGGTCTGTATATGCCCACAGGCGGTCATGTGCTGTTAGATGGACTAGACATCAGTCACATCAGTCGTGAGTCCATGAGTGAGCAGGTGGGCTATCTACAACAAGACCATCGTCTGTTCCAAGGCACGCTCCGTGAAAACTTGCTGATTGGCATGCCTGCTCCGCCTGATGATGTCATCAGGCAAGAGCTACATCGCACGGGGCTTATCCGCTTGGTGTCGGGGCATTCTAGCGGTCTAGATTTGCCCATTAGCGAAGGTGGTAAGGGTCTGTCAGGCGGGCAAAAACAACTGGTTGCTTTCACCCGCTTAGTGCTGACCAAACCATCGGTGTGGCTACTTGATGAACCAACGGCATCCATGGATAACATGCAAGAGAATCAATGCTTGCAAGTGCTTGCCCAAGAACTCCAAGACCCCACCAAGACACTTATTGTTTCAACTCATAAAATGGGACTCTTGGCATTGGTGAATCGCATCATCATCATGGCAGATGGTAAAGTGGTCATGGATGGACCTAAGCAGGCGGTGCTATCACGACTTATCCAAAATGAGCAAAATGCCAAAGATGCCATGAAAAAAGTAGAGCAGACTAGTGCCACACAAAATATCGGCATCAACCCTAATACACCCAAGCAACCATAAAGGGAGATACTGTGAGTCAAAAAAACTATCAAAAAGCCAAATCACGCAGTAAGCCCAGTGTGATTATTTGGGTGGCACTGGTGACCATCATTGTGCTTATTACATGGGCATCATTTGCTAAAATCGACCAAGTGACCAGAGCTCAGGCGACTGTCATCGCATCTGACCGCACCCAAGAGATTCAGGCGGCGGACAATGGCATTTTGTCAGAACTGCTGGTCAAAGAGGGCGATGATGTCAAAAAAGGCGACCTATTGGCGATATTAGAAGAAGAGCGTGCTAAGGCGGCATTGGATAACTCGGCAACCAAAGTGGCAGCCCTGCGTGCGAGGGTGGCACGTTTGGAGGCGGAGATTTTTGACCGCCCACTAAATTTCCCAGAAGAAGTGCAAAAGTACACCGAGTACGTCCAAAACCAAACCGAGCTATACAACCGTCGCCGCCAAGCCATCACCCAAGATGTGGCGTCATTACAAAAAATGCTTGACCTTGCCAAGCGAGAGCTTGCCATGAACGAACCGCTATTGGTTCATGGCGACGTCAGTCAGGCGGACGTGATCAGACTTCGCCGTCAAGTGGCAGACATCGAGGCACAGATTACCAACAAACGCAATAAATACTTTGAAGATGCCCAAACCGAGCTGACCAAAGCCCAAGAAGAGCTAGAATCTGAGAGTGAACAGCTCAGAGACCGCACGCAGGTGTTAGAAGAAAAACGGCTATTTGCTCCTGTGGACGGCAAGGTGAATAACATCGCTGTTACGACCATTGGCGGGGTGGTGCGACCGGGTGATACGATCATGCAACTGCTTCCGACCAGTAGTGATTTGATTGTGGAGGCAAAGGTTCAGCCTGTGGACATCGCCTATGTCAAAGAAGGTCAGACCGCCAGTGTCAAACTGGATGCTTATGATTATTCTATTTTTGGGGCGATGAATGGCGAGGTCATCTACATCAGCCCAGACACGCTCATGGAGAAAACCCCGCAAGGCGATAAGCCATATTATCGGGTGCAGATTCGTATTGCGGGGGCTCAGGTGGCGGCTCGTGAAGATGAGATTGTCATCAAGCCGGGTATGACCGCCAGTGTAGACATCAAGGCAATGGAGCGGACGGTATTATCCTATCTAACCAAACCGATTACCAAGACATTGTCCGAGGGTCTGGGCGAGCGATGATTTACATAAAACATGGCGTATGCTATATTTTATGTGATAATTATATTTTGTCAAAAGTCTAAAAGAGTTATGTTGATAAACAAAAGCGTGAATTTTAAAATTCACGCTTTTGTTGTTAGTTAAGATAACGCCTGTGAGTTGGTAAGTTGTTGATGATAAATCCAAAAATTTCATCAATGTTATAATTACGCTCGGCACTATAATAAATAGGCGTAGGAATGGTTAATCCTGTTGCTTCTTTGATACGCTCTTTGGTGGAATGTACTTTTTCATTCAAAAACTCAATCAATCTGGGCTGTGGCTGATTTTTCTCAAAATCCCAATACCGTCCACTCATTGCCATATCAGCCTTGTTAATTGCAACCAATACACGACTAGGCTCAATATTTGGTAAAATTACATCGGTTAGAAGTTTATATGAAGTACCCAAATCACGGCTACTGCCATCTAAAATCACCAAGACTAAATCCATCAAAAAATACGATTTTTGTTTTGATGTACAGGTATCTCTCAATAAAAAAACCAAATTTTTAGCATGGCGTTCGTCCGCTTCTTTACCATCGCCAAAACCTGCTGTATCATACAGTCGAAAACTCTGACCCACACGATAATCAGCCACAATCTGCGTCTGTGGCTGAGAACCTTTGCCAACCTCTGCCACATCCGAACCAAACAAGGCGTTAAGTGTAGAGCTTTTGCCCACCTCTGTTGCCCCCACTAGGACAACATCTAAGGGGGTGAGCAATCTTTTTTGGTTAAGTGCAGATTGTAGCTGTATGGTGCGAGTATGACTCACTCCTTGCTGATTATTCATCATAAGCCTAACCACTTACCAATTTTCTTAGCCCCTTTAATGATTAAACCACCTGTCTTAATGGTAACATCTACCACATCTTTTAAATCGTCAATACGGTTGAACAGTATTTCTTTTGCAAAGTCCACGCCTTCTGACACAACTTCTTTTAAAGAGTTCCAAATAGAATCATCCACTTCTTTTTGATAATCTTTAAGACTATCACTCTTTTCCCACATTTTAGCATCTTGGTTAAGCTGAGTGGCAATAACCACACGCTTGGTGGATTTGGTATGTCTTAAAATAAATGCTAATAGTTTAGATAAGTTATAAGGCTGTTCTTGTGTGTCATCATCGGTATATCCTGCCGAATAATAAATCACATCAATATCTACCCCTGTCGCTTCTTTGATGCGTGATTTGGTGGAGTTTACCTTTTCGTCCAAAAAATCAATGAGTTTGGGTTGTGGTTCGCTCTTTTCAAAATCCGAGTATCGCCCACTCATCGCATTATCGGCTTTATTAATAGCAACAAGCAAACGGCTTTTATCATTGCCTAGATTAGGGATAATCACACTATTAATCAGCTCATACGAAGTGCCCAAATCACGACTGCCACCGTCCAAAATCACCAGCACCATATCAATCAACAATTCGCCTTTGCTGTCTTTTTCAGTAAGTTTACTGATAATGGCTTTGGCGTGGCGTTCGTCCGCCTCTTTACCGTCACCCAAACCAAGGGAATCCCACAAAATTACATTACCAAGCTCGTAGCTGGTAATACTCATCGTTTCAGGATTGGAGCTTGTGCCAATTTTGGCTTTTTCCATACCAAACAGGGCATTAATGGTGGACGATTTGCCCACGCCCGTACCACCCACAATCATTAGATTGAGCTTGGTATTTTTTAGGCGGTTGATATTTTGCAAAAATTTGGTTTTATCTGCTTCGCTGATACTCGTATCTTTCTCAATGTTACTTACAACATCGTTAAAATTAGTCTCAAAACTCATGATTTTTTCCTTAAATGGTTAAAAAATGGTTGCATATTGGCAGTCATGCCTTTACAATGATAGCCAAATTTACCCCAAAACACCAACCATTTGTTGAAAAACTCAACCAAAAGTTACCTATGAAAACCCAAGACAAAATCCGAGCCATTCGCACCCAACAAAAAATCTCCCAAGAACAAATGGCAGAACGTCTTGAACTCACCCCCCCACAAGCCTATTCAAAAATAGAATCAGGCAAAACCAAATTAAACCTAGACCGCATTTAACAAATTGCCCATATTTTAAATATTGATGTTACTGAATTAATTCATAATAATGATAATGGTGTATTTTTATTAATTAATGAGAATTGTACAAACGAAAATCTAAATAATGGAGCAATTATTTATCATAGCAATCCAAATCATGAGCAAAATTTAGTTCATGAAAATGACAAATTACAACTTATCATTACCCATAAAGATGAAATCATCACCCAATTACAAAATGAAAATTCCTTATTAAAACAAATGCTTGATTTATTAAAATCCAACCAATCCCAATGATTTATTGATAAAATAAAAACGTGGCACTCACCACGTTTTTATTTACCCAAACTTAGCCCAACACATAATCCACCACCACAGGAGCGTGGTCAGAATACCATTCATCTCGGTAAACCCACGCCCCTACTGTGCGAGCCTTCCAGTCAGGTGAGCAAGCGTGATAATCTATCCGCCAGCCGACATTCTTGGCACGAGCCTGCCCACGATTGCTCCACCACGAATAAATGTTGCTGTCAAATCGCACCACCCGAAACGTATCCACATAGCCCAAATCATCATAAATATGGTCAAGCCACGCCCGTTCGTGGGGCAGACAGCCAGACGCTTTTTGGTTGCCCGACCAGTTTTTGATATCAATGCGTTTATGCACAATGTTATAATCACCGCAGACGATGATGGATTTGTTCTCGTCTCGCCAGCGTTTTAAAATGGCTTTATATTTTTCCAAAAACTCATCTTTACGAGCCTGAGCGTCATCGCCTGATGAGCCAGACGGCAAATACAAAGACGCAATGTGTACAGGTGTATCTAGTCCCCATTCACTGAGGTCAAACTGCCCACAGGTAAACCGCCCTTGCGTGTCGGCAGTGTCAAAGCCCAGCCCGTCCGTTGGGATAAAGGGCAATTTACTATAAATCGCTGTGCCAGCATATCCCGCTCTCTCGGCAGGGAATAGATGAGCATGATAACCCACAGGCTTAAATTTATCCGTCCACTGCCCATGGGTTATCCGTGTCTCCTGCATACATATCACGTCTGCGTCCGACTTGACAATAAAGTCAAATAAGCCCTTTTTCTCAGATGCTCTTAGTCCATTGACATTGATAGATACCACCCTTAGGATACGCTTGTCGCCATGTTTGGCAAGGTAGGCGGATTTGGGTGGTATGATGTCGTTGGGTTTGGGGTTTAGGGCGGTTGGGGCTTGTGGGTTGGGGTGTAATGGGTTGATGTCGGTCATGGTATCGTTTATTTAAAAGATTTATAAAGGGCAAATTTTACCACAAAATGCCATGAATATTTGTATAAATCGTGATTGACAAGGGCGTACTGAATATTGATAACATTTATTTGTATTTTATAAAGATTTATGCTTTTAATCTATTTTTGCATGAAAAATGGCTAAATCTTGTTTTTCATAATAAAAGCTCGTTTGATAGAATGACTATCAAACTTCACTTTTTCCTTGAAAAACGGGCGATTTTTCTCATTTTTCATGGCAAACACCAACATTCAACACGCCCAAGCCAAACAAAAACCACCCAAATTGATGAGTGGTTTTTGATGATTTGTAAGCGAATGATTAATCAATGATAAAATGCTCAATGTCCATGTCGGTCATCACTTCGCTTGGGGCGGTCATGCTGTCGGCAAGCCCACTCGTGCGTGGTAGGATTTTATCAAAGTAAAACTCTGCTGTTTGGGTTTTGGCAAGGTAGAACTCACGGGGTTGTTCACCGCCATTTTTCATCTTATCAAAGGCAATCGCCGCCATTCTTGCCCAGTGGTACGCCATCATCACATAGCCTGAGTACATGAGATAGTCTTCGGACGCTGCCGAGATAATCTCACGGTTTTTGCGTTTGGCGGTAATGGCAAGGCGACCAGTTAGGACGTTCCATTCGGCACACAGCTTGGTCAATGCCCAAACGTATTTACGCATGTCTTTGTCAAGGGCATAATCGCCACACCACTTCATGATACTGGCGGTATAATCACGCACCACTTTACCACCGCCTTGTAGCAGTACCTTACGACCGAGCAAGTCTAGGGCTTGTACGCCTGTCGTGCCTTCGTACAGCGTACTGATACGAGCATCACGGGCGATTTGTTCCATGCCCCATTCTTTGATGTAGCCATGACCGCCAAAGATTTGCAAGCCGTTTTTCACAGACTCTTGGGCGATTTCGGTCAAAAAGCCTTTTAGTACAGGCGTGAAAAAGCCCATTTTGTCTTCCCAACGCTCAATCTCTTTTTTGTCGCCACGCACGGTCGCATCCGCCAGTTTGTCCGAATAACGCCCAACGTGATAAATCATGCTTCTCGCCCCTTCGGTAAATGCCTTTTGGGTCAGTAGCATACGGCGGACATCGGCGTGATAGTGAATGGCATCAGCAGGTTTGTCAGGCTCTTTGGTGCCAGACAAGGCACGCATAGAACGGCGTTCTTTGGCATAGGGCAGTGAGTTTTGGAAAGCAAGCTCCATGTGAGCCAAGCCTTGAATGCCAGTGCCGACACGGGCGGTGTTCATGTAGGTGAACATCGCTTTTAGCCCTTTGTTTGGCTCGCCAATCAAAAACCCTGTGGCGTTGTCAAAGTTAATCACGCACGTGGCGGACGCACTAATACCCATTTTGTGTTCGATAGAGCCGCAGCTCACGCCATTACGCTCGCCCATGTTGCCGTCATTGTCAGACAGGAATTTTGGCACGATAAATAGCGAAATGCCTTTGGTGCCAGCAGGGGCATCAGGCAGGCGTGCCAGTACGATGTGTACGATGTTCTCGGTCAGGTCATGCTCGCCAGCACTGATGAAAATCTTAGAGCCATTAATGGCATAAGTGCCGTCATCGTTAGGTTTGGCGGATGTTTTCATTTGGTTTAGGTCGGTGCCGCACTGGGCTTCGGTCAGACACATGGTGCCAGACCACTCGCCAGTAACGAGCTTGGGTAGGTATAGGTCTTTTTGCTCGGTCGTGCCGTATTCCAAAATGGTATTGACCGCTCCAAGCGATAGCCCCGGATACATGGCAAATGACCAGTTGGCGGTGCCAAGCATCTCTGATTTGATGAGATTGAGCGACATTGGCAGAGCCATACCGCCATACTGTTCAGGGTAGGCAATGCCTTGCCAGCCCCCTTGGGCGAACTGCTCGTACGCTTCTTTAAAGCCTTTGGGTGTGGTAACCTCGCCGTCCTTAAAATGACAACCTTCGGCATCGCCTGACTGATACAGGGGGGCGATGACGTTTTCGGCTAAGTCGGCAAAGCCTTCTAAAATCATGCCAACCGTTTCGCTGTCGGCATTTTTGCCATGCTCAAAGGTTTTGTAGTGGCCTGGATAATCAAAGACTTCATTGATGAGAAATTTGATGTCCCGTAGGGGGGCTTTGTACGTTAGCATAAGACAGCTCCTTTGTGATAGATAAATAGGATAAAGGGGAAATGTGTGAAAACATCATTTCCTTACTATACCTTATTTTGTGATTTATGCTAGGGGTTTTGTGTTAAAAATAACTATTTTTCATAAATTTTTATTATTTTTATAAAAATAAATTATAAATCTAGCACCACCTTATCCAAATCCACCGCCCGACCTGTCCACAGCTCAAAGGATAAGCGAGCTTGATTGATAAGCATGCCCATGCCGTCTATCTGTTTGGCGGTGTTAAAATGCTCCAAAAAAGCAGACGGTTTGCCATACATCATGTCATACGCCACATCCGCCGACACACCACCCAAATCCAGACTTTGCCCTGTGGTCGTGGCGGACGTGGCATTGATGATGACATCAAAATGCCCTGTGAGTTCGTCTAAGCCGTGAGCGTTGATAGTAATGCCCTGTGTGGCAAACTCTTGGGCGAGTGTTTGGGCTTTGGCAAGCGTGCGATTAAACACCGACACTACCGCACTACTTTGGATAAGCGATAAAATCGCTCCCCGAGTTGCCCCACCTGCCCCGAGTATGGCGACTTTTTTACCGTGCAAATCCACGCCACGCCCCACCAAATCCGCCACCAGCCCCCGACCGTCCGTGTTATCGCCATAGAGCTTACCATCTTTTATGGCAAGTGTGTTTACCGCCCCTGCGTTTTTGGCGTATTCGCTTAATGTACCGACTTCTTGGCAGATGTCAAACGCCATTTCTTTAAAGGGCAAGGTTACATTCGCCCCCACGCCCCCGCCATGAAAAAACGCTTCGATGACCGCCTTAAAACTGCCAAAATCATCAGGGCAAAATTGGCGGTTGTAGCTGATGTCAAGCCCCACAGAGCGAGCAAAGGCGGTATGAATGGCAGGGCTTTTGGAGTGGCTAATTGGGTTGCCGATGACGATAAAGTGGTGCATACATTGTCCTGATGAATTTAAAATAAAGGCTCTGGTTCAAAAAGCATGCTGCAAAGAAAACCGTTCGTGGTGAGCTTGGTAAACCTAACGGTTTTCCTACTCGCAGGCAGGCTCAGGGCGAACGGAAAACCTAGTTTGGCATACTTTTTAGACTACTACCAAAATAAAAACTGTTAAAATGACCCAAAAACGGCTACAATAACCGCCATTATTTTCCCACCATTTAACGGCTAACGCAAGCCATTTTACCATTTACCATTTATATCAGCCATGACCGACACCAATTCTGCCCCTGCCAAAAAATCCTTTAAAACCCCCATCATCTGGGCGGTCATCATCGCCTGTACTGTGGTATTGGCGTTGTTTTTTCGTCCTACCACGCACAAGGATGTGGTGCAAGATGACGGCGAGCCAAAGGTTTATGAAAAAGTGGTCTATGATGTGGCAAATTGGCAAGCAAATCCTGCCATCAATGAGACAGGGCAGGGCGGGTTTGAGCGTGCCAAAACGCTGATAGCTCCGACCGCCACCAAGTCGGACGCCTTGGATTTTCATGGGGCTATGGCGGACAAATACAGTTATACATCAGGACACGAACCGCCCCTATATGTCATCGAGTCGGATAAGCTCTTTGAGCTGGCATGGTACTATGCTCATCCCAAAGACAGCGATACCATCAAGCAGGCAAGCCACGCCCACGCCAAAAAAGCCCACGCCCTTGTCACTGCCTTATATGGCGATGACGGCAAAGCGGTGTTGGAGCAAATGCTGACAGAGCAAATGGTTGGGGCAGAGCTACTACAAAAGCATGGCATATTAAAGGCAGAATGCGTCAATTATACCTGCCAGCTTATCATGAAAAAATAGACAAATAAAAAGGTGTAAGGATATTTTACATTGTCTATATTAAATCTCTTTCCAAACTAAAAATAAACCCTGATAAACACTGGGTTTGAAGTTTTTAAAAATCTATAAAAATCGGGGTTTGGAAAGAAGTCTATTATCATGAGCAACCGTAGGGCGTGTAACACACACTGCTTATTGGACTGATATTTTAAAAATCACCCAAATTGGCTTTACCACCACCAATAAGGATGGTACGGATAGCCATACCAACCACCATAACCATAATGCATGCGGGTCATGCGTTCGCTCATCTGATGTTGCTCTAAGCCCATCATGTTGGCACGGTGTAGCTCTTCTAGGGTCTTGCTGTCGCCGACATCACACACGCCTTGTAAGGTGTAGCCCATTCGCCCCATGTTGTAGGCGTTGTCTATGGTGCAGTAGGATTTTAACCCTGCTTGGCGACCTTGCTCCCATAACGCACGGTCAGGCGTGGCAAGCCCTTGGCAGGTTTTGGCATGGCGTAATATCTCTTGACTGCTTGCTCCACGCAGACCGTCAGCAAGACCCACCTGCCCCCAGTTGGCAGATGAGCAGTCGGCTTGTTTTAATGTGGCAGTTGTAGCACAGCCTGTGAGTGCGAGCATGGGTAGGGCGGTGAGTAGGAATGCTTTTTTTGTAATAGGTTTCATGGCGGATTGCCTTTTATTATTGATTAAAAAACGCACAAGCATGGCTTATGCGTTTTATTTGGCTGTATTTAGCCAAGACAGGCTAACTTGTTCGCTACCATCAGTGAGCATGGCTGTGCATGGGGTGAGTGCTTTCGCATTTTAGGCTATACACCATGCCATCAGCAGTGGTTATGTCCAACGCACCAAATTTGTTTTTAGTGCGCCATTCATATTTTGAATTAGGATTGATGTCATTAACAAACAGCATGCCCGATGCAGAAGGGGCGAGTCTTAATTCAACATCGGCACCAGTTAGGCTTAAGCTAGGAGCGGTGATGTTAAGTAGAGCTTGCTCGGCATCAGGGTTGTAGTTGGCAACAATGTTGGCATCTTGGTCGCAGACATAGGTTTTTGACATGATGCCATGATGATGTTTTTTGCCATGCTTATACTCATGCTTGTCGCCATGTTTGTGGGCGTGCTTGCCTTGCATTTCTTGGGGTTTGGGCTGTTTGATGGTTTGGCTGTTATTCGTGGTACAGCCTGTCAACACCAAGGCACCCACAGCAGTCGCAATCAATAATTTTTGCATGACAATCTCCTTAAAAGATAAAAATAAAATCAGTTATCATTTAAATGATATATTTATTATAAATGAAATTCCACTGCCTTTTGTAACAAATTTTTTCAAAATAAGAGTAAACTTGTAAAAAACTTTAACACAACTTTTATCGTGAAAAACTGATGTGATAAAAGGCAGGTATGCCCTAATCATCATTTTCTTTTAAAATAGCCATCATGCCTTGACTTTATTTTATTCAAAAGCTATATTTTAATGACTTGCCACACTATCTCACGCTAAACGCCATGACAAAATCCCTGCGAGCCCATGGAGCAACCACCCAAAACAGCGAGCTGATGAGCCTATGGAGTGATGTGGGCGTGGCGGACTGCCGTGATGAGTCTATGAGTGAGCTTGTGGCAAGGCTAGCAGGCACGCCCTAATCGACCAAATACACCACGTTATCGCCGTCTTTTTTGATGACATGGTTAAGCTCTAAACGCTTGATGATGTCATCGATATCAGCATTTTGACCGCCCCGAAAGCTAAAAATCGCCTCTAAAAATGTCCGTAGGGCAGGCAGGCGATTGGGCTTGCTTTTTAGCACTCGCTCCAAGCAATAGTCATAATCGGCAGAGGGTGGCAGTTTTTGGGTAGGGGCGGATGATGGGTTTTGGGCAAGCATGAGTTGCCCGAGCAGATGATAAGCCAGTTTTAGCTTGTCCGTATCAGATAAGGCGGACGCCAAATCAAGGACGGTGCGATAAGACATGGGAGTTTCCTTAAATCATGGGGCTGATAATGATGGCACTGATGGGTAATGAAGTTGGTTTATTGTATGACAAACACGGATAAATGAAAAGATCAGATAACAAAAAGCGGACATGTTGCCCGCTTTTTGTTTTTTTGTTTTTGGCATGATTAATGTTTGGGCGGTTCGCCAACACCTAAATACATCTCATCATTTTTGGCAAGGGTGGGATGGTCAGCGTCTTTGATGTTGGCACGCAAGACAAAATAACCCACAATACCCGAGATAAGCGAGCCTAGGATAATGCCTAAACGTGGGTCATAATCCTCAGGAATGCCGCCAAAGGCAAGCCCCGAGATAAAGAGCGACATGGTAAAGCCGATACCGCAAAGCAGAGAGACGCCATAGATTTGCATGAAGTTTGTGCCTGTGGGCAGTTTGACCAAACCCATTTTGACGACCAAAAACACAGGAATTATCACGCCAAGCTGTTTACCAATAAACAGACCTAGGGCAATACCCATGGGTACGCCGTGCATGAGCTCGCCCATGTTAGTCCCCGCCAGCGAAATCCCTGCATTGGCAAAGGCAAATAGAGGTAAGATACCAAAGGCGACAGTATTGTGTAAATCGTGTTCTAGCTCTTCTAGGGGTGAATGCTCAGGGTCGGCGTTGTTTTTCAAAGGAATAAAAAATGCCAAAAGTACGCCTGCTAAGGTTGCATGCACGCCTGATTTTAACATGGCGGCCCATAGGATAAGTCCGATAAGCAGATAAGGCGTGAGACGGGTGACGTTTAGGCGATTTAGTAGGAATAAAAAGGGCAAACACACCGCTGCCACGCCCAGTGATATCAATGATAATTCAGACGTGTAGAACAAGGCAATGATGATAATCGCCCCGATGTCATCAAAGATGGCAATGGATACCAAAAATACTTTTAAGGCATTAGGGACTTTGTTGCCGAGCAAGCTAAGCACGCCAATGGCAAAGGCAATGTCCGTGGCAGCAGGGATTGCCCAGCCTTTTAGAGCCTCAGCATCACCATAATTTAGTCCATAATAGACCAAAGCAGGGGCGACCATGCCACCGATGGCACAGATGGCAGGCAGAACGATTTGCTTGACATCGGACAGCTCACCTATCAAAGCCTCACGCTTTAATTCTAGACCTACCAAAAAGAAAAAGACCGCCATCAGACCGTCATTAATCCAATGATGAGCGTCTTTGGCAATCTCAAATTGACCAATTTGCACCACGACAGGAGCATGAATAAAAGCATTATAAAGTTCAGATAAAGGTGAGTTTGCAACAATCATTGCAAGTACGGCAGCTAAGGCAAGGATGATGCCCCCAGCAGCTTCTAAGGCAAAAAAGGCTTTTATGCGACTCATCGACATGACTATCTTTTCCTATAAATATAAATGAAGGAACAAAACCTATAATTATAAAAATTAGTTATAAATAAAAATTAACCAATCTTGTGAATATATCACAAAAATTAATAATACGAAAGCAGTTTTGTGATTATTTGTGTAAGTTTTCTTTCTGTGGGTTTGCCAAATGCAAGTGCTGTAAGATGATATCCGTGCATATGGACTAGGTGTTTGGATGATTAATCTGACGTCAAACTCGGGTTGTGACATCTATTAGTTTGTGAGTGACGATTAGGTATTTTCATGCAAATGATTATTTTTCCTATGTGGCGTACGTCTTTGATGTTGTCAATAAAAAATGACTATTTAAAAAGCAGGAAAACGTAGGCTGTGAATTTTCTATCAGACAAGTTTTTACGCTGAAAAATCATCTGTCGCTTAACTTGAGTGAACGTTAAAATTTTGCTTTAATTCTATATTTTAATCCTTACAATAATGTTTACATTTGTTTTGTATCCAATAATATGGCAATACAATAAAAATGACTTGCAAAGTAATTAAAAATAAACAAATGTACCGTATGATGAATCTATCATTTTTATTGATTCTTTATTAATTTTTTCTTAATAATTAATGAGTATTTTGAAGAAATCATATCAGTGTATAAATATTATAAATATCTTATATTTACCGAATATTTTATTGCTACTGCTTGGCATGTTGCTTGGTTGTGGCAAAAACGTGGCGATAATAAGGTTTTTATTTTAAACAAAAACTTGTGTTTGTTTCGATGATCAATAATTAATGAACATATATACTCTATTTAATATTTCTTATTTATTCGTAATATTGCCATAAAAATAATACATTATTTCTATATTAACTAAACTGTTAATATTTGTAAATAATAAACATTTGTTTATCTAAAAAAATAAATAATATAAATCAAGCAATTACAATCTTATTTTTGAAAATACAATAATACTGCAATTGCTTAATCTAGACATTAAGTTTATTTTTGATTAAAATTGCCAAAACTTGTGTAAATAAGTTTCACCGAATTGATACTTTAAGGGTATCAATATTGCAACATAGCAATCATTTACCATGTTGCAATATTGATACTTTAAGGGTATCAATATTGCAACATGGTAAATGATTGCTATGTTGTTGGGCATTGCATAAATTGTCTATAATAACTTGTTATGGATGATTGATGGCAATGATAAACTTAGTGACAATGATAAACGCAAAGAGGTGTAATATGTCATTACAAACTCAACCTGCCAAGAGAGGGTTCTATGTTAAGCCTTTAAGTATGGCTTGCATGCTGGTAATTAGTGCTAGTAGTACGGTAAGTTATGCCAACTCAGCTCCAATGATTGTTGATTCACAGTACAATAGTTCTAAATACTCTTTCTACGATTACTATTTAGATTTCCTTAAACGTTTTAGACCAACTCCAACTCCAGTGCCAAGCCCTGTGAGACCGGCTCCTGAACTCGTTCGTCCGACCCCAGCCCCGATTCCGGCTCCAACGCCTGTGCCAACACCGGCACCAATTAGTGGCGGTATATCAGGTAGCTATATTGCTCCAGTATCGCCATCAGAGGTGAGACAGCCTGATTACACAAGACGCGTTCAAGCCAATCTAAAACGCAACCAACCTGCACCAAGTGCTGGCACACGTACAGGTTATAGTGTCATGGATACGTCAAATAATTCTAATTTGACATCTAAATTTTATGGCACAACCGAAGATGGTTATGCCGAGCGTCTTGACAACCTAAAGAACACCATTGATACACGTCAAGCCAAAGTAGGTGTGATTGATACAGGCATTAACCGCTTCAACCGAGACTTGGTTGGTGCAAATGTGCATGATACACAGATTGAGTGTGTTTCTGCTGGACGTTCCACCTGCTATACGCCAGAAAATGATTCAGGCATTGTTGAAATCCCAACAACCTCTGCTAGTGGTAGTCATGGCAACCAAATGGCGGCTGTCATCGCTGGTAACAACGGCATGACCAACGCCAAAATTTACGGCAGTGACAGTATTGATCGACGTTCAAATGGTGGCAACCATTTCTTGATGATGCGTAAGCTGAACCAAGACCATGGTGTCAAGATTTTTAACAACTCTTGGGGTTCTAACAACACTGACCAATGGTACTACGATGCTCAGCGCCTAAATTACAATCCTACTACAGGACAGATTAATCCAAATCCTTACAGAACCAGTATTACCAATGCTGAAGTGACTTTGCCTGTCATTCATGATCTTATTATGAATCGTGACTCGCTTATCATTAAAGCAACAGGTAACGAAGGCTTGAACGATGCTCATGATGAAAACCTAGCACCGCTCATGAACAGCAACTTCAAAAAAGGTTTCATTACTGTCTCCTCGCCTAGAGAAGATTTTGGTAAAGCGAATCATTGTGGTCGAACTGCCGAATGGTGTGTATCCGCAACATCATCTACCCAAAATTACGCCAACGATGGCAGACTGAGTAGCTATAAGGGTACATCACCTGCAACCGCTCGTGTGTCCGGCACGGCAGTGCTCGTGCAATCTGCTTATCCTTGGATGAAAAATGAAAATATCTCTCAAACCATTTTGGGTACTGCCAAGGATTTCTCAGAGATTACTGCCAATTCACCTAATGGCTACCAAGGACTAAGAAAGGTTAGTAGATTGCCATCTGGTTATTACGGCTCTTATTACACTGACAATCAGGGTAATTTCTATGTTCCTGGCAATGTCAATTGGGAAAACCGTCGAATTGTCGCTAATCATAACGGCAAGAACATTACATGGGAAGATGGTTGGGGTTTGTTAGATCCAGAAGCGGCCGCTAAAGGTTATGGTGGTTTCTATTGGGATAATGTGGAATTAGACACTAAAGGCACGCCTTTATCTGTATTCTACAATGACCTAAAAGGTGATAAAGGCTTTACCAAAAAAGGTGAAGGTAAACTTGTCTTTACTGGTAATAATAGCTATAAAGGCGACTCTGTCATCGAGGGTGGTTCACTAGAAGTAAATGGTAACAACGGTGGTTCAACCATGGTTGTTAAAGGTGGTGAACTAACAGGTTATGGTAATGTAGCTAATGTTCGTCAAACAGGTGGTTGGGTTAACAACGAAGGTAACCTAAACATCAGAGGTGACTACAACATCAACACTCAACGTGGCGTGGATGCTGGTCTAAAAGCTCAATTTGGCAACATGCTTACCGTGGACGGTAAGGCCAAACTAGGTGGTACACTAAATCTAACTGGTGAGACCAAAGATGGTATCATCAGCAAATCAGGTAGCCGTAGCACTGTACTTCGTGCTAAGCGTGGTCTTGAAGGTCAATTTGACAATTATCGTTCAAGCAACCCATTATTTGAAGTAACAAATGTTGAATATACGCCAGAAGTAGACAGAAATGGCAGAGTGGTAGGTGGTTCACGCACGAACAATGACGTGCAAGTAACTGCCAAACGTCTAAGTGCAGGCAATGTTGTTTATGGCATCAGCATGAATGACAGTGGTAGCCGTGTTGCACAAAACCTAGACAAAGTACTTAATGATTTAGATAAAAAACAAGAAACACAAGGTTCACTGACCAGTGATGAGAAGCAATTTGCTAACCGTGTATTCACTGGTTTTGAAAACATGAATTCTGGTGCAGAATCTAAACTTTCTACAGTAAGCACCAACCGTGAGCTATACAAGCTTGACCCAACTTTCTATGCTGACAGTGCATTAAACGCAGTAGAAGACAGTGCTAACCATGCAACCGAATTTGGTAAGCGTGTTAGCGCCCCAAGAGGTGTTTGGGGTAATATCAGTCACCATGATTATGATGTAGAACTAGAGCATGCTACAAGTGCACGTAAAGGCAACAACATTAGTGTTGGTGCAAGCACTCAAACTGCAGCCGACATTAGTGTTGGTGCACAACTTGATGTAAGTAAACTTGACTTGGAAGAATCTGTTTATGGTATTGGCAACAAAACCAAAACTGACAGCATTGGCTTGACTGTTGGTGCTTCTAAGAAGTTGGGTGATGCCTATCTATCAGGTTGGGTAAAAGGTGCCAAAGTTGATACAGAAGCGAACCGTGGTGAAAACTCTAACAAAGTTGAGTACAATGGTAAGCTATATGGTGCTGGTATCCAAGCGGGTACAAACATTGATACTGCATCGGGCGTGAGTGTACAACCTTATGCCTTTGTTAACCATCAGCAGTACAAAAACGATGGTAGCTTCAATGACGGTCTTAACGTTGTTGACGACATCGAAGCAAAACAAACTCAGGTAGGTGTGGGTGCTGATATGGTGTTCCAAGCAACACCTGCTCTACAGCTTACTGGTGGTGTGCAAGTTGCTCACGCTGTTAGCCGTGACACCAACCTAGACACTCGCTATGTTGGTACAGCGACAGATGTACAGTATGGCACTTGGGATACTGACAAAACCAAATGGTCAGCCAAGGTTGGTGCTAACTATAATGTGACACCAAACAGCCAAGTGGGTCTAAACTACAGCTACACAGGTAGTGGCGATTCAGATGCTTCCCAAGTGGGTGTGAGCTTCACCAGCAAGTTCTAATTCATTAATAAGGCAACAAAAAACAGCACAATTTCGGTTGTGCTGTTTTTTGTGATGCCGAGCGTAAAATTTTCCCAAAAAAAGCGTGATAATTACCACGCTTTTTTATTGCATATTGCAAAATAGTATTGCATTTATGGGTTGTTAAGCAACCCGTCCAAATACCCCCTAAACAACTCCACCCCAATCGGTGTTAACTTGTTTTGCCACAGGCTCGTCAATGTGTCGGCATCATCAACCATTACCGACTTTTGAGCCAGCACCTGCCCTGTGTCCCAACCATCGTCAAGCTGATAGAGTGAACCGCCCACAATCTTGTCGCCATTATCAAATGCGAGTTTGACGGCGTTTTTGCCTTTATATTTAGGTAACAGACTTGGGTGGCGGCCAACCGCTCCAAGCCTTGCCTTGTCTCTTGCTCGTTTTTCCACAAAACAATAAGCGTGGGTATCCACCCCAGTCGGCACTTGGTCGGCGGTTAGGGTTTTGTCGTGGACAGCAATGGGGATTTGGTGAGTGGTTGCCAATCTTGCCAAACGGTCTGTATTTTTTTGGGGGCGATACAGCAACCACTTTAATCGCTGGCTGGGTTAAACACCACGCCAAAAGCCTTTCAGCAAGCCATTTTTGCCCGACTATCATAACAGATAAAGTCTTATTCGTCATTAAAATTCTCCCCCAAATATCTAAAACCCTGCACCGCTCTAAAATGTCCGCCATAGCCACTACCAGCACTCTTGCCACTTGCTTTGGATAGGGTTTGAAAACTTCGCATTTTGTTGTCGCCGTGTAGTTTGGCACTAATCTGCGTCCATTTCTTATCACGCCTTAATGCCTGTGCAAGGTTTGGGTGGCTGGTGTGAAAAATGGTTCGCAAGGGCTTGTTGTAGCGGTTGTTACCCTCAAGCCACATTTGACATATAGCATTTAAAAACCGCATTCCAATGCCAGCCCCTTGCCATTCGGGCATTACCACCAATCGGCAAGCACGGGCTTCTATAAGACCAGGCGTTGTACTAACCGCCAAATGAGCCACCAATTCGCCATTAACCACCGCCACATAGTTGGTGGATGCAATCATTTTGGGCATTTTTAAATAATGATGTGGCTCAAAAAGCTCCCAAAATCGCCAGTTGGTTTGGTAGATGTCAAAGGCAATGGGTGGGCGTTGCCAAAGAGACCTCCGATGATTGACAGTAAATTCGCCCGTGTCGGTGTTATATACCCAGTCAGGCTCTAACCAATTAAGCACATCATAATGACAGGTCAAAAGAATGGCTTGTTTGCCTTTGGTGCGTTTCCACGCTTTGGCAAAGGCGGACGCACCAATACAGGCAATTTGCCTATCTACCACGCTACTAAATTCATCAATGATGAGTCGGTTTGGTTCATCAGCAAGGGCTTTTGCAAGATTGGCACGAAACTGCTCGCCATTGTTTAACACCTGAAAGGGTCTAAGCCACGCAGGGACTGTGCCAAGTCCAACGGCTGACAAACAAGCGGTGGCTTTGTCTATGCTGTCGCCTACGGCAATTTGGTCTATGATGGGTTTGTCGGCTTGCCAAGTGGGCTTATAAATGGGCGTGTCTGCCCAGATTTGTTTGCCAATGCTCGTTTTGCCCGTGCCAGAGCGACCGACAATCACACCAAGTTGCCAGTCGCCTTGCCCGTTTTCATCTTGCCAATGTTCAGGCTCTATGGGTAGGTCGGCTGTGATTTTGACATCTGCCCCAGTTTCTACATTAAACAAGGATTTGACCCGCTGTGCTCGGTAGCTGTCAAAGTCGGTGCAAGTGTGATGGATATTAACAATCATACAACCACCACCTTAGCTTTGTAGCCTAGTTGTTTAAGGTGTTCAAAGATGGCTTGTTGGTGGGGTTCGTCATCGCATTGGATGATTAAGCCAAATTTGGGCTTGTAGTTAAAGCCGTTTTTGGCTGGGGCTTTGGGGTTGATTTGTGGGGTTGGCTGTGCCATTGGGTTTCTCCATATTTAACAGGTTGTGAGACGCAAGGTCTGCTAAATTGGTACGCAAGGCACGCTCAAAATGATTAAAATGACTGCAACGGCGACATTTTATGGCAAGCTGGTTAAAAACATCAATTTCCAATAAAACTCGCTTGCAGTTTTGACAGTTTAGGGGTTTCATATTTTACCTAGTGCAATAATACTTCATAATGTGGTATGATATGCCCTGCTTGTACAAGCAGACAGGGCGTACTCTTGCGATAGGTGGTTTAACGCTGGCTATCAATGGGGAATGACTGACTGTTCCAGCAGAAAGCCATTGCCCTGTTTTTATCTATAAAAAGTTACATTCACTCGCCCTGCTGGGTGTGCAGTTTCATTTGGTGGAAAACCTTTTGGGGCTTGTCTAATGTTAATTCTGTGATTAGGAATATCTAGTGTGATGTAATTTTCAGCATCATTTATAATTTTGTTTGTAATGGTTATGACAACTTGTGAGCTGTCTGTTACCCAATCAGGGATAGTAACAGTGGCATTATAATAAGCTCCCAATGAACGAGTGCCATCAACGACAGGCACAAAACCACCAAAGGTTGTCTGTGCTGACACACTCATTCCCCATGCTTTTGGTGTATCATTGTCAGAATAATGGGTTGATAAGTTAATGTCAAAAGCAGTAACAGGCGTTTTTGCACCGCCATTAGTTTGACCGCTATTTTTAACAATCTCTGCAACCTGCTCTTTTAACGCATCAATCTGTTTTTGTAATTCGGCATTGCCATCTGTGCGGTCTTTGATTTCTTGGTCTAGCTTTTCGTCAAGGTCGCCCGATGATTGGTTGTTACCGCCATTTTGAATGGTGACTTGTATCTCGTCCACTTTGGTGGTTAAGCCATTGATTTTTCGTCAATTTCTTGGGTTTTTTGTTCTTGCTCTTGGCGTTTTTTGTTCAAAAATGCCGTACGATTGGCAAGCTCAATATGTGGTCGGTTATCTACGCCATCTTCGCCCCCTTCTACGGGGTCGTTAGGTTCAATTAGGTAAATATTTTCTACCCATTCATCGGTTTCTTTGATTAGTGCCATTGTGCGATTACTCCGTTGTAGCGGACAGCCCCATTGTGATTGATGGTGCGGTCGTGTTTAAGATTTTTAAGATGAATAGAAGCCAATTTACACCGCAAGGGAGCGACATCAGCAAGTAACGCCCGAATGTTTTCGGCATCAGCTTTACTAATGGGCTTTTGCATAATCAGCCTGTAATATGTCCAATGTCCGCCATAGCCATAGTGCCTTGTACGGTCGTGGCTTATGGTGCGGTCGTGTGTATAATAGCCAAAGCGTTCTTCCAATTCACAATCGCCAAACCCCAGCAAAGCAAGGGTGCGTTTGATAGCCCACGGCGTGCCTTTATGGCGGTGGATTTGAATTGTCCCCTTGATAAGCTCTCGCTGTTCGTCATCAGAATGGGCAAACTCCCAGCCGTCCCCAAACAAACTAAACTGGTCGGCAAAAGCGGTCAAAGCGGACTTTGGGGTAATATCAATCAGCATTATTAAGGCAAAAGGCGGTAAGCTATCCAAGCGTTTTAACAAACTTTCAAGCACCAAAAACCTTTGATTTTGCAAAGGGCTTGGCAACACGCTATCAGTAACCAAGCCGTTTAAATGAGAGTTAGCCATTTTGAATTGTCCCCATTTGAATTTGAATGTCAGTACAGTTTGCCCATTCAAAGGCTTGTAAAATAATAGGCTCGGCTGGCTCTATAACCTTGACTTGCCAGATGTCGGTGCTGGACACTGCATCAATGATTTGACTTGGGACGACATCTCGCCCCAGTTTGGCTCGCAGGGTTTTGGTATAGTTTTCGGCTCGCACCTTGCTATCCGCCAAAACTTTGTCAGGCACAGCCAAAGACAAAGGCGAGACTTCCAACACAAGGCGAAAGTCTTTTGCCTTTGCCCCTGCCACAAACACACGGTCGGACAAGGGGCGTTTTTTCTCATCGCTGGTATTGTCAAGCACCTTTTGAATAAGCTCATCAGACACCACACCGTCAGCGGTCAAGATATGAATATAGATGTCGCCATTACCGCCACGCAAAGCATCCGCATCAATGATTCGGCTGTCAGCAGACAAGGCGTGGTAAATGTAGGCTTGGCGTGAGCCTGTGGTGGCGTAGCTTTCAGGGGCTAGGCGAATGCGTTGTCTCAGCTGTTCATCCGTTTCATCATCAAGACGCACCACGCCAAAAAAGTCGCCCAAATAATCTAACATTACCCCACTGGCAAATGCCAAAAGGTTCTGCTCGCACGCCAGTTGAATTTGGGTGCGAATAAGCATTTCACGGTAGGCAATCACATCAATAAACAGGCGGTCAGCTTGGGCTGGGTAGAGTTTTTTGTTGCCCAGTTGTTCATACAAGGCAATAATCTCGCTTGTGATGGCACCCACATCACGGTCTATAAAATGCGGTTTGTCTAAAATGGGGCGAGTTATCATTGCTTTTTTCCTTAAATCACTAAACCTTATAAGTCATATTTTGTGGCACAAGGCTATCAATCGGTGTCCATTGGATATTAAACACCACCCCTGCAAATACTCTTGTTTCGTCATATTGCTTGGCACGGATTTTGACCGATTGCACTCGTGGCTCATTTGCCAAAATCGCATCGGTGGCGTAAGCAATAAACAGCGGAGCGACTTTGGAAAATTGTCCGTCCAAAAGCCCCAAGCCTTCACAGCCAAATTCTGGACGGTGTGGCACGCTCCCTTTTGGCGTGGACAAGATAATGGCAATGGCTTGCTCCACATCGGCAAAGCCAATCACAATGCCGTCATCATCTAAGGACGGTTGCCAATGGCTTGCGGTGGAAATTGGGCTGGTTTCGGTGCTGATATTCATAACGCTATCATAAAAGGTTTGTGGGTTTCTTGATTTTATGGCGGTTTAAGGTATTTTGGGCTTAGATTGGTGGCGTGGTAGAACCATTACCGCCACGCACACCGCCGTGCTTATGGGTTTTAAATGACCTACCGCCAATGATGGCATCTTTGCTAATGGTTGCTGTGCCATTGATGGTCGTGTCGCCGTTAATTTCTACCGCTCCGTCAATCGTGGTTTTGTCAGCAGTAATGTTGGCATTTTGGCAAATGATGTTGATTGTACCTGTGGCATTTACGGTCAAGGTGTGGCTGTCATTGTCATAAGTAATCGCTGTGCCGTCATCAAAGACTTTGGCGAATTGGTGGCGGTCTGCTGGAGCGTTGTCCACATCACTAAACACCGAGCCTAGACAAATTGCCGTCTCGCCATCATCGGTCAAAAGGATTGCCACTTGTTCGCCTTTGACAGGTGGGTCAAAGTGTTTGGCATTACAACTTCTGGGCGTTACCACAAGAGCAAAAGGCGATAGCATATCGTCCTTATCAGGCAATATTGCTTGAATGCGAAGCGGTGCATATTCAATGTGATGAACCAGACCAAACACAAGTTCCATATTATCCCCTAATCAATTTTACAAAATGCCACTTCGGTGGTGTAGCCTGTACTTCGGCTAAGGCGGTGGGTCGCTTGCTTAATGCGGTATTTTCCGTCAAATCGCCCAAAACCCGTCAAATGAAAATTACCCCCAGCCGTCAGCCGTGTGTCGCCCGAGACGGTAAATTGCCCTTCACATTGTTTGTCTTGTGAATTTGCAAGCCCTGCCTGTGCTTTGCTGTCCGCCACATCAAAACTTGTGGCATTGGTATTTAATTTCTTGGTGTCTTTGCTATGCCTTGCCATTATTCGCTCCTTAATTTACCTGCGTAACCTTGCCATTTTGTACGCCATAGACCACTAAGGACTTGGGTGATTTTTTGGGTTTGGCGGTGCTGGTAGGTTGTTGCTTAGGATTGGCGGATTTTTTGGGTTCGGTTTTAGTATTGTTGGCACTCGCCTTAATGGTTTGTTTGGTTTTGGGGTTGTGCTTGGTAACACTTGACTTTTCTGGCACAGTGCGGATTTGGTCGGTAAATCGCCAGCCCCTAAAAATTTGACTGCGGTCAAGAGTGGCAATGCTTTTGGCATTGTTTAAGGCGGATAATTTGCTAAAAATCAGCCGTTTGCCACTCACTTTTACCAAATAACCATGGCGTTCTTTTTTAGCTCACCAAATAATAGGCTTGCTGTTTGGGTTAGGTCATTGATTTTGGTAAAATCGCCATTACCCACATCAACCGCTTGTCTTACTAACGCCCTTGCTCGCATTTGGGCGATTAAGGCTCGTTCCAAACTTTGTAAGGGCTGTTCGGTCGGCAGTAGCGTGTTAATGTCAGGCGTTTGGGCGGTGGCAATTGGGTTTTGTTGCACCGCCTTGACATCTTGCACCGCAGGAGCTTTGGGGCGAATGGTAGTATCGCCACTAAATTCACTCAAAGTCAAATTGCCGTCAATGATTAAGGGGCGACCACTTGTTGCCACTTCCACAAAAGTTACATCAACATCATCAAGGGTAACATAGCCCACATAGTCTAAATAATCAAAAACTAATGGCACAGGATTGCCGTTATTTAACACGGTTTGTAGCTGTGCCAAAACAGTCGCAGGGTCGCAAAATTGATAATGCAAACGCACGGTCAGTCGCCACTCGGTAAGCGTTGCCCCAAGCCTTTGTTTGGTAGGTTTGCCAATTGCCAAGTCGTGCTTGGCAAAGTCATAGGCAAATCGGGCATTGACCCCTTGCAGAAGTTTGCTGTCTTTGATTTGAATTGAGCCAATATTGGTTATCATTTTTTAATCCCATTGCTGTTTCATTAGGCAAATGCCCTGCGGTTACGGTCTTTTTCATAGCGTTCCATCATCGCCACAAATTCACGGTAGCCCATTGCCAAGCCTTGTTGTACTTGGCTTGCCACATTGCCCCCATTGCCGTTGATTTGAATGGTTGGGCTAAAATGAATGGTACTAGCACCGCCACCGCCAGCCGATGTATTCGCCAAAACTTTGTTTGAATATTCGGTTTGGGCGAGACGATTTGCCATTGATTGACTTGCCTTGACGGCTTGGCTTGTTTTACCATCAATGCCGATTGCTACGCCTTCGGCAATGTTCGCCCCAAAACCCATAAACACACGGCTGGGAGAACGGATACCCAACGCCCCTTTAAACGCACCAGCGACAGAGCTTGCCATTGCACTCATTTTGGCTTTTAATTCGCCAAACTTAGCCGTTACGCCATTGATAAGCCCTTGAATAATGTCTCGCCCAAAACCTGCAAACTTCGCCCCAAGCCCTTTAAAATAGCCAAACACCGCCGACCACGCTCGGATAAACAAGCCCAAAGGCGAAAAGCTGGCAATGGTTCTTAAAATATTTGATACACAGCTATTAGCAAAGGCTTTTAGGCTTGCCCACAAATTCATAAAAAAGGCTTTAATGGGTGTCCAATGCCTATAAATCAGCACCGCTCCCATAATGAGTAGCCCAACCGCAAGCCCAATGGGGTTTGCAATTAGCACCGTACGAAGTACTGTAAACGCTGTGCCAATCATACGAATGGCAGAAGCAAAACGAGTCGCCATCGGAGCAAAACGACCCAGCACCGCCATTCCACGCAAAATTGCAATCCCCGCACGCAAACGATTAAACAGGGTAACGGCGGTCATAATGGGTTTAACCACCGACAATACTGCAAAACTAATGCCCCAAAAGGCAACTTTGGCAATGAGCAGACCGCCCACAATCTTGATAATGCTGGCAACCAGTTGTGGATTTTGTTTTGCCCAATTGCCAAAGGCGGTTATCATTGGTTTAATACTGGTTAGGGTTTGATTGACCGCAGGAAGCAGGGCATTGCCAATCGTTACCGCAAGGTCGGTAATGTGGATTTTAAAAGATTTGAGCTGTTCGGCGGACGACCCCATTCGCTTATCGTAGTCTTTGCCAATGCCGTTGCTGTTAGCAGAATTTAGCGAGCCTTGTTTAATGCGTTCAAACTCATCTTTATTGCCCATCATCGGGCGAATAAAGCTCATCGCTTGTTGGTCTTGGAACAGCTCGCCTAATTTGTAGGTTTCGTTGAGCCTATCCACCGCCATTTGTCGTTCTTTGTCATCTTTGATGGACATTGCTTTGGTAAACTCAGCAAGAGCCTTAGGCGACTTTGTGCTAACATATTGCTCAATGGTGGAGAACATCGCTTGTATTGGGGTCATACCATTTGCAACCAAGTTTTGCATTGATTTTTGTAAATCAATGCCCGCCTTCTCAAAGTCTTTCATTGTGTCGGGGGCAGTCAGCTTGGACAGAAAGTTTCGCATATTGTTGGCTGCCTCGTCCGAAGTGCCAGCCCCTTTTCGGGCAATCTGCAAACTTGCTCCAATCTCAGCAACCGCTTGCTCGCCTTGCACGCCCAATGCTTGATAATAAGGCGTAAGGCTAGGTAGCCATTTTGCCATATTTTTGACTTCAAACTGACCTGCCTTACCAGCGTAACCGAGCATATTCATTGCCCTGTCCCAACCTGCATCGCCTATGCCTAAGTTATTTCTTAATGCAACGGTGGTATTTCCCAAATCCTCAAAGGATGCACGCCAAGCGGTCGCCGTTTGGGTCAGTTTGGGTGTGTAATTTTCAATTTCTTTGGCGGACGAGATGCCCCCAGCGACAAGGGTGTTTAATTCTGTGCCAATGTCATCTAGGGTTTGATTGTATTGTAGGGCGGTGGCTCGCACGGTGTCGCCAATCCGAGCCTGTTCTTTGGCTGTCCATTCGGCGGTAATGGATAGGTCAATAATGCGGTCTTGGAATTTAACCGCTTGCAGAATGGCATTCCCCACAGGCACAGCAAAAGCCGTCAATGAACCAACGCTGTTGGTAAAATTGCTTTTGCTGGTGTCTTGGAGTTGTCCAATTTGTTGCCCACGAGCAATGGAACGATTTAGGCGTTCTTGGGCTTGGATAACTTGGTTAATAGCGTTGGTGGTGCGTTGATATTGTTGTTGCAATCTGCCAATGTCAGCGTGTGGACGAGACAAAGACCGAGCCATAATGTCGCCCAGTCTTTGTTGTCTTGCGGTGAGAGCTTGGGCGGTACGGTCAAGGCGATTTAAATCATTATTGACCCCATTTAAGGCTCGAGACAGACTGCCGTCCACCATTGCCCCAATGCGTACAAATAAATTCATATCAGCCATTTGTCATCGCCTTATTTTGCCTATCTATTTGGGCATTGGCTTCATCCACCCACGCCAAAAACTCGTCCACCGTCATCGCTTCCATTTCAGAAGGCTGGATATGAAACCACTTAGCGAGTAGCGATTGCAGTTTCGTCCAGCTGTCCATTGGTACGATTGAAATTGAGTGCTTGAAATCGCTCACGCACCGCCATATAGTCAGCAAGGAACCTCTTGTCTAGGTCTTCCACCACCAAATCACAGCTCATTGCAATCATAATGGTTTCGGTTTCAGCATCATCGCCACCGCCTTGTTTTTGGGCGGTTTTCATTTGACGCACCACCAATGGTTTGACGGTTACTTGTTCAATCGGCACGCCTGCATCGGTGGTAAAAGGCGTTTCAAGTTTGATGGTGTTAGCGTTTTGAGAAATTGGCTTAGACATAAAATTACCCTTAACGGTTGAAAAATGTTAAGGGTAATTTTAAGGGGTTTGTTAAGATTGGAATTTTAGGGCGGTTTAATGCTTACATACCAATATTTTCACGATATTCTTTTAGCACATCTTCGCCATTGATTTTGACAATGTTAGCAAGTGCGTCAATCTCTACAATTTCATAGCCGTCATACACTTGCTTAAAATAAGTACAAGTAAAATCATACTCGCCGTCCACCGATTTGTGCTGTTCAAATTTACCAGTCGGCATATTCTTAAAAGTTACCGTCATAAAAGTAACGAGTGGCACATTACTAATCACGCCGTGATTGCCGTGTACTTGCACATTGGAGCGGATTTGTAGCTGATTGGATTTAAAGGGCGATAACAGTTTGGCGGTATCAGGATAGATGGAGTTAAACTTCATCTTACCTTCCATTTTGTCAATGCCTGTGGTGGGTAGTTCTACCTTGCCTACCATTCCCATTGCTTTGAACTCATCAAAGATAAATTTAATGTCGGGATTGTCCACGCTCTCCACCTTGCCAAGCAGATTTACGCCGTTTAGATAGGCATTGCCCTGTGTGATTTTATGAACTGTGATTGACATTTACAGACCCCCTAAATTAACCGATTTTAAATTTAACAAAAACTCGCCTGTTACTTCTCGCTCAAAGGTAATCCGCTCCATTGGGAAAATGGGCGTAAATTTGTAACCAATACGAATACGCCCTGCGGTCAGCTCGCTTGGCGGGTTGCGACCCACATCAAAGAACGACTTGCCGTCCACCACCGCAGGGGGCAACTCAAAGCCTTCTGGACGGCGTTCGTACAAGGCATAGCGAGCGATTTGTTTGGCACATTGTTTAACCAGCGTGGGCGTGTTTGCAAAGGGCAAGGTGTATCGGTTACGCAAATAACCATCCACTTCTTCACACGCCTCAACAATGACCGTTTGCACTAAATCAAAGTTAATCTCACCCCCTGCGACATCGTCCGACAGCTCACGCATTACGCCATCAGAGACAAGGGCTTTTAGCTCGTCTATGCTGATGTATGCCATTGTTTACCCTTATTCTTCATCTTCAATTTCAAGTGGTATCGCCTTATTATCGTCCGCCACCAAAAGGGCAACAAGCTCGTCATTTTTGGCTTTGGGGTTGTGGGCGATACCACGAGCGGTTAATTGGGTGATGAGTTCGGCTTTGGTAAGTTTGTCATACGCCAACACAGGTACAGGGTCAGGCATAGAGACAGGGTCAGCAGGTGGCGTGCCTTCGCTTGGCTGTGGCTCGGCTTGGGGCTGGGTTGGTTCATTGACAGGCGGATTTGGCTTGCTGTCATTGCCGACACTTTCCCTATTATCCAAATGCGAATTTGAATTCGCATTTGGTGGGTTATCTGCACCAGATTGGTTGGCATCGGTTTGTTTTTGTTCAAATTCTGCCACTTCGTCAGCCGTTGCTACTCGCACATAGCCCGCTTTTTCTAAGAACAGTTTGTCGTTTTCAGACAAACACACCACATCAGAAATCGCATAAGGCGTGCCGTTATGACGGATTTGTGCTAGCACCACACAGGCAATCATAGATTTATTTAGCATTTCTTAACTATCCTTTAAAATAAAAACATTAAGCCACATTGCTAATCAAATACCCTGCGTGAATGCCAGCAATGACAGGCACTCGCTCATCGGTAACAGGATAAAAGAAAGTTTTGGCATTGTTGTCATAGTACGAAGTTTCCACAAAGGGGTGTCCTTCCATACCGTAGGTGTAGCCAAAAGCAGGGGTTTCACGATCAAATTCTGATGTGGGTGGCGTATAGGCAAGCACCACATCTTTGCCCCACACATCTTCCACTTGCCCTGTTTCATCACTCAGCATTACCGCCTTGCCCACCGCCACTGTTTCAATTTCAAACAAATCGCTAAGCATTTGGGCGGTAATGCCTTTGCCGTCTGCGGTAATAGTTAGGCGTTTTTTGATGTCGGGGTGATTTTTTAAGGCTTTAAAGGCAATAGGCGATAGCACCATCGTGTTTGCGTCTGCCCCTGTCTTTTGGCGAATGGCATCTTTGCCTGTTTCAATGTCGCCAAAGGGGTCAGAGCTTGCATCCGTCCATTGGCTTGTGCCTGACAGAGCGGTTTTGTTGGTGTCTGGGTAGTTGGCAGGGTTACGAGCCATAGTCGCTTGCTGGACTTCAAGCGGTAACATAATGCCACGCATTGCCTTGTTGGTGGCACGCACGCCAAGTTTAATGCTTGGACTGACAGCGTCCGCATCTCGTAGGTCTTCTCGTGGCACTTTACCTTCTGGCTGTGCAGTTCTAGCGAATAGGCTTGCCCATCGTAACCAATGTCAATGCGTTTGGTGTTTGCCCCACGAGAACGCTGGGTCTGATAAAGAACAAAATCTTTGTCGGTAAACATCACCACTTTACCGCCCGACTTGGTAACGGTTACTCGGGGAAATAACAAATGACCGACACTTTCAGGGATTTGATAGCCCTGCACAACATTGGTTAAGACTTGGTCTACAACGATTTTAGACATAACTTTTCCCTAAAAATCAAAAGGTTAAAATCAACGGATTAAAATTTCAGCGTGGCTGTCTTGGTGTGCGTCATACAGCACCACGCCCACCACTTTGCCTTCGTAGCTTGCCAGTTGGCTTTGGGGGACAACCATCATTGTCCCATCGTAGACAACTACATCGCCTTGCTTAACAGGGCTTGTGGCAATGTCTTTTAAATTCATACTGGCTGTGCCAATGGCGGTTACAGACACCATTTGCCCCTGTTTGCCGTCTGCGTCGGTTACGCCAAGTAAGGATGGCGTGGTAGCGTACCTGCTACAAAAAGAGCCGTTGCAAGATGAAGCCAATGACCTGCTATTAAGAGCGGTGGGCTAGGAGCAAAAAATGACCTTAAAAGAGCTTTAGCCAAACACAAAATCAGTCAGCGAACATTGGCGGACGGCATTGGGCTAAGTCCTGCAAGCATTAACAGCCTTGTTAATACAGGGGCTTACCCCAAAAGCCTAGACCGTGCCAAAATTGATGCTGATATTGTTAAGTTTTTACAAAACAAGGGGGTTGATACAGACAAACTTATCATTGCCCCCGAACCAAAAACCCAAACCAACCAAAAGGAAGACCTTATGCTTCTTAGAAAACAAACCCTAACAATGAGTGCAAAAAAACACTTTGGCTTGTTTGAGAGCCCCTTTACCAGCGACATTCGCTCGGCTGATGAGCTGTTTTTGTCAAATGATGTGCATTATGTGCGTGAAACCCTGCTCCACACCGCCAAACACGGTGGTTTTGTGGCGGTAACGGGCGAGTCGGGAGCTGGCAAAACCACCCTAACGGGACTTGATAGACCGTATCGCCAAAGAAAATCAGCCAATCATCGTCACCCAGCCTTATGTATTGGCAACCGAAGACAACGACATTAAGGGCAAAACCCTAAAATCTGCTCACATTGCCGAAAGCATTTTGCACGCCTTAGCACCCCTAGAAAATGCCAAACGCAGTCCAGAAGCCCGTTTTCGCCAAATCCACCAACTTTTAAAAGAAAGCCACAAGGCTGGCAACAAACACCTTTTGATTATTGAAGAAGCTCACAGTTTGCCCTTGCCGACCTTAAAGCACCTAAAACGCTTTTTTGAGTTAGAAGATGGCTATCAAAAACTTTTGGGCATTGTGCTTATCGGTCAAAATGAATTGGCATTAAAGCTGTCCGAACAAAACCCAGCCATTCGTGAAGTCGTCCAACGCTGTGAAATTGCGACCCTTGACCCAATCGCCCCAAATGAGCTTGCCAGTTATTTGTCGCACCGCTTAGGAAAAGCCAAAGCCCTAAACCAGCTCATAGACGAGAGCGGTATTTTGGCAATGACAAACAAACTTGTCCGCACCGACAACAAGGGCAAAGTGGTGCAAAGCCTGTTGTACCCCTTAGCCGTTGGCAACCTTATCACAGGGGCGATGAACCTGTGTGCCGAGCTTGGTGTGCCTGTCATCAATGCTGATGTTATTCATAATTTGTAAGGAGTGAGAAATGGTAACAAAAATCCAAATTGATGACGAAAAGCACGAACGCTACACCTTGTCCGTGCTACTTTTGGACGAAGCCATTCAAATTCTTGTCAAAAATGGCAACCTTGACAAAGAAAAATTGGCAAATGCAATCGGACAAGCCAAAGATGAGTTATTTGAACTTAACAAAGACAATGATGACCATCTAATGAAAATGGCGTTATTTCTGAACGCCAACACCCTGCAAAGCCGTTATTTGGCATTGTGATTTTAAACAATCGGAGTAAATTTATGACTACCCATACCCCTGTAACCGTCCCCGAAGGCTACCGCCTGAATGACAAGGGACACCTTATCCCTGTGGATAAGATTAAAGAAATTGACAAACTAAGAGACGAAACCGTCAAAAAACTTGTGGGGCAAGCCATCAGCCTACAAATCCAAATGCGGTCAATCAAAGGGCAGGTATTTGGTGAATTTCACAATTTTGTGGAACTCTCCGCCCAAGAGTACGATACCCAAATTGGCGGTAAAAAGGGCAATGTTACCCTAATGAGCTTTGACGGCAAATACAAAGTACAAATTGCCATTCAAGATAACCTAGTCTTTGACGAACGCCTGCAAGTTGCCAAATCACTCATTGACGAATGTCTGCGTGAGTGGACAGCCGACAGCAACGACAACATCAAAGCCATTATTGATAACGCCTTTGCCGTGGACAAAGAAGGCAAAATTAACATCCGCCGAGTACTATCCCTGCGTAGCTTAAATATCGTTGATGACAAATGGCAAAAAGCAATGACGGCTATCTCAGACGCCACCCAAGTCATCTCATCAAAAGAATATATGCGGTTTTATGAACGAGATGAACACGGTAAATATCAGCAGATTAGTCTTGATTTTGCCAACCTTTAAATTTAAAGAAAACCAAAACAATGGCAAGAGTTGGTCGCCTTGTCATTGTCCCAACAGACCACTTTAAAAGGAAAATCTTATGAACAAGAAAGAACTTATTCAAGCTGTCGGCGAAAAAACAGACAATGCCAGTTTCTACGCCAAAAATGTCATTGACGCAACCCTTGCCGTCATTAGCGATACTTTGACAAAGGGCGATGAAGTGATGCTGGTCGGCTTTGGTACTTTTTCGGTGCGTACCCAAAAAGCCCGCACCGCCCGTAACCCAAAGACAGGCGAAAAAATCCAAGTGCCAGCCAAAAAAGTGCCGAGCTTTAAAGCAGGCAAAGGGTTAAAAGAAGCTGTAAATTAAACCATTCTTAGGTAAACAAAAGCGTTTAAAGTGGGTTAAAAGTCGCTTTAAACGCTTTTTTAATAATCATTTGGAGCATAAAATGACCCAAAGCACTCAAACAAAAACCACAAAACCCTACGACAAAAAGAAAAAACTTGTCCAGCTTATCCACATTGGTAAATCCAAGCTGTGCCTTGATGATGAAACCTACCGCAGTCTTCTGGAAACTACCACAGGCAAGACCAGCACAAAAGAAATGACATTGGGTGAGTTAAACAAGGTGATGACAAGGCTAAAACAGCTTGGCTTTACCCCCACCGCCCCCAAGTCAGCAGGTAAAATCAAGCAAGACAAAGACCCCCAAGCCAAACTTATTCGCCACCTTTGGCTCACCTTGCACAATCTTGGAGCGGTAAGAGACCCGAGCGAAAAAGCCTTGTGTGCTTATGTCAAACGCCAAACTGGGATTGATTTATTGGCGTGGCTACCTACCCACAAAGCAAGCCGTGTGATTGAAAGCCTTAAAAAATGGTTGGAGCGATTGGAAAAACAAGCCGAAACAACGGAAGATACTGCTCCGCCAAACCCCCAAAACTAAAATAATCCCAAACAAAAGCCACGACAAAAAATCGTGGCTTTTTTGTGGCAGTTACCTTTTATTACCGTTGTTTTCTTTGCTAAAATGTGGGAAATAACAAAAATAAAGGTGCTTTTATGACCGACAGCAAACGAAAGGGCAAATTTAATGCCCAAGCCGAGAACTTTTTTACCGATTTACGCTCCTTTGGCACACAAATCATTACCCACACCACAAATCTTGATGAACAGACTGCCAACCAAATCGCAGGTGAGCTTGCCAACCGCCTTGCCCAGCATTGGGGCGGTTCTATGTTTTATGTTACCAAACACAACGCTTGGCAATACCACGAGAGGGATTTGGCGATTTGGGAAGCGTTTAAGGTCGATAATCATTTTGAGCTGGTGCAAAAATTTAATTTGTCGTTGCCCTATATTTATGAAATCCTAGCCCGTATGCGAAAAGAGTACCAAGACCGCTCCCAACCTGACTTATTTTCCCAAATTACTTCCTAACAACAAAAAAGGCTTTGATAAATTCAAGTTTGACACTCAAAATCATCAAAGCCTTTTTTATTGCACACTATGCAATGCTACTTCAAACTCTATCCTAATCTAACCCAGTCGTTCCCATCATTTCCCACATTTATCCTACCTGTCTGGGTTAATTATCTATCTTGTGTTTATTTTTGATTTTCAAATATCAACAATCAAGAATCCCACACTTCTTTATCCAACGTATTTTCTTGTTTGGCAACAGTTACCACCCCTGCGATGTCGCCCCCAACGTTTAGGGCGGTGCGTCCCATATCAAGCAAGGCATCAATGCCCAAAATCATGCCATAGGCAATCGCCACCGCCGAGCCAGCTTCCACAGGCAAGCCAATGGATTCTAGCACCATAAGTAGCATAATTGCCCCTGCTCCTGGCACACCTGCTGTCCCAATCGCCCCAAGCACGGCAGTCATCGTGATGGTCAGCATTTGCGAGCCGTCAAGCGGTACACCCACCGCATTGGCGATAAAAATCGCACACACGCCAAGATATACAGTCGTGCCGTCCATGTTCATCGTCGAGCCGACAGGCAAGCCAAAGCTATAAATGTTCTTAGGCACGCCCATGTTTTGCGATGACTGGATAGACACAGGCAAGGTTGCCCCTGATGAACGGGTTACAAAGCCTGTGATAAGGGCAGGGCGAGCTTTTTTCAAAAAGACAAGTGGGGAGAGTTTCATTAACGCACAAATCACGCAGTACACCAGTAGGATTTGCATGATAAAGCCGACATAAACGGTTGCTGTAACGCTTGCCAAAGAGCCAAAAGCGGTTGCCCCATTTTTTGAAAAAACAATAAAAATCAACGCAAACACGCCAATCGGAGCGTACTGCATGACCCAACCGACAATCTTAAACATCGCTTGGCTAACCCCGTCCACAAAATAAAACACCGTGTCCGAGCTTTTTTTGACATTCTCATCATCGCTATCACGCCCAAAGGCAAGAGCAATGCCAAATATCAAACAAAAGAAAATCATGGGCAAAACTTGACCGCTACTAATCACGCCGATTGGATTGGTGGGGACGATTTCAAGCAGGATTTGAAGCATGCTTGGAGCTTCGGCGGTTTTGCCTTCACTTGCGGTGTCGGCGATGAGTTCTAGTCCCAAACCAGGGTTAAAGAGCTTGCCCACACCAAGCCCGATGATGATGGCAAAAATGGACGTAATGGTATAATAAATGAGTGTTTTTATGCCGATACGCCCAAGCTGGGCAGGCGTGATTGAGCTTGCCCCCACGATGAGCGTGGACGCAATGACAGGAATGACAATCATCTTTAACAGACGAATGAACAGCTCGCCAATGGGCGATAAAATGCTAATGGCGGTTTGGGCATTTTGAAAAATGATACCGCAAATTGAGCCTAGGATTAAGCCGATTAGGATTCTTAATAATAAATTTGGCTTAAAATACCATGAAAAAAGTTTTGACATAACAAGTCCTATGATGTGCAAAAGCATGATTTTAAACAAAAAACACATCATTTTAACATAAATTTACAAAATTCAGTCATTTTTTGTTAAAATAAGAATTTTGGGCTAATAACATGGAACTCACCACTCAGCTTATTTCCATACTCTTTTTTGTGGCGTTATTTGCAGGCTTTATTGATGCCATTGCAGGCGGGGGCGGGCTTTTGACCATTCCTGCTTTGCTTTTGACAGGCATGAACCCTGTGGCGGTGCTTGCCACCAACAAATTACAAGCCTGTGCAGGGTCATTCTCGGCAAGCCTTGCAATGATAAAAAAGGGGCTGATTCACCCCAAAATGATGAAAATTGCTCTTGTCTTTGCCTTTGTTGGCTCAGGCGTAGGGACGATTTTAGTACAGCTCTCGCCCCCTGATTTTCTAAAAAAGGCGTTGCCCTTTGTCATTGGGCTGGTGGGGCTTTATACGCTGTTTTCGCCCAATTTGGGCAAATTACAAACCGCCCCCAAAATAAGCCAAAAAACTTACGAGCGTACCATTGCCCCCTTGATTGGCTTTTATGATGGCTATTTTGGACCTGCAACGGGGACATTTTTTAGTCTGTCGCAGGTGGTTTTGCGTGGGCGTGAATTGATACAAGCCACCGCTCGGGCGAAACTGTTAAACTTTGCCACCAATTTTGCCAGTTTGATATTTTTTATCATTGGTGGGCAGATTGTTTGGGTGGTGGGGCTTGTGATGATGGTCGGGCAAATCATTGGGGCATTTTTGGGCAGTCATTTTGTGGTTAAAGGCGGGGCAAAATTTATCCGCCCTGTGATTGTGGTGGTGTGTTTTTGTATGGTGGTGAAATATGTTTTCTTTTGATTTGTAAAAATGGCTATAATACGCACCACTTAACTTAAAAAATTAAATGGTGCGTAGTATTATTTGCTTTGGTATTCTAATAATTTATCATTCCAACGATAAATGATGTTTGCTGATTTTGCCTTGCCTTTTTCTTTATAAATAATGTCATAAAATCCTTTGGTTTTTTGTTTGGATAAAATTAAAATATGTTCCGATTGTTCAATATGGTGCTGGCGAGTGCCGTCATCATTCCAACTGCCTGCAAGGTATTCAAAATAATAAGTGGGAACAGTTAAAATGGGTGTTAATTGACCGTTAATCACCGCAAATAAAGTCATCGCTTGACTGCTAATCCCACCGCCTGAAAATCCTGCAAAAGTTTTAAAGCGTATGCCAAATGCTTTTGTGCTGTCATTTAATTGATAATTGGCGGTGTCTATTCTATCCAAAGTGCCAATGGTTTTATTGTCATCAATAATGCTGTTAATGGCAAAAGACGATTGATTGATTTTTTGTTCATTAAAAGTTTGGCTAAATTTTTCTTGATAAGGTTTGGCGGATAATTGCCATTGCCCATTATTGTCTTTTTGGGCAACTGCCAATGTAATCATCGCCAAATCATCGCTTTCACAATTGGCATAAAGAGTGTGTTCTTCATATTGCCAATCAACCGCTTGATGATAAGAACAAGCGGTAATGATGTATTGATTGTTATTCCAAGCACGCACACCCAATAACGCTAATTTTTCGGTATCGGTAGAATGTCCAATCAATTTTAAAAAGGCGTTACATCTTTATTTTGACGAGACAATGCCGAAAATTGGTCTTTAAAAATGCCGTGCATTTGTTCGTCATAGTGATTTTGAATTTCTTTGCTTGTGATGGCTTTTGGTACTTCACTAAGAGAATTGACAATTTTGGCGTTGGCGGTTAAAAAGGACAAACTGCCAATTAGTGATATTAAAAATAATATTGCCAACTTTTTCATAAGTTACTCCAATAGTTCAAAATTCAAATACTTAGACGCTTTTTTATCAAAAGTCATCACAAGCAAATGATTTGCAATTTGACAATGACAAGTCATTAATAAATACGACTATATAACAAATTAACCCTAAAATACCACAAGCCGTAGGTGTGTATTATGCACCGATTTTGAGATTATTTATAATTGGTGCATAATACGCACCCTACGCTCAATTCTTTAATTTATTTTATTAGCATACACTTGCCCAATACTCTCATTCATTTCTTCAACGGTTGCTACAATATCGGATTTAATGGTCTTTTTTGCCAACAATTCAGCCAAAGACAGTTTTTTGCTTGGCTTGGGTATTTCGGCTTGGGTGGGTTTAACCCTATCCAAAATTGGTAAATCAAAACAAATTAATCCATTTTCATCAGCCAATAGCTTTAACTGCGACAAATCCACATTAGGAATAATTAAAGTATTATTTTGAATAACAGCGGTAACTTGTATTGTAATTGCTCCCAAAAATTTATTCCCATTATAAATAAAATCCCCCCAAATGGCAAACACCGCCAATTTATGCTAAAATAGCCCATTTTCAATTTACCTTTAAGCCAATGACCCCCAAAAATATCCTACTTGCCATAACAGGCGGGATTTCCGCCTACAAATCCGCCATTTTGGCACGCCTACTTATCAAAAGCGGACACCAAGTGCGTGTGATGATGACCCCTTCGGCTTGTGAGTTTATCACGCCTTTGACTTTCCAAGCTTTGACGGGCAACGAAGTCCACACCGAGCTTTTGGACGCACAAGCCGAAAAGGGAATGGGGCATATTGAGCTTGCCAAATGGGCGGATTTGGTCGTCATTGCCCCTGCAAGTGCCAACACCATTGGCAAGCTGGCAAACGGCTTGGCGGACAACCTTGTCACCAATGTCATTCTTGCCACCACCGCCCCTGTAATGCTCGCCCCTGCGATGAACCAAGCGATGTGGGGCAACGCCATTGTGCAAGATAATTTAGCCAAACTTGCCCGTTTTGGCTTTACTATCATTGCCCCCGACAGCGGTGAGCAGGCGTGTGGTGATGTCGGGGCGGGGCGATTGCCCGAGCCAGAGAGTTTATGCGAGCAGATTGACCAATTTTTAACCATTCAAAACACCGCCCAAACTTTGGCGGGCAAAACGGTCGTCATCACGGCAGGGGCAACGCTAGAACCCATTGACCCCGTCCGCTACCTATCCAACCACTCCACAGGCAAAATGGGCTATGCTCTGGCAAAAGCGTGCGTGGGTGCAGGGGCAACAGTCACCATCGTGGCAGGGGCGAAGGTCAATCTACCCACGCCTTTGGGGGCGCAAAAACGCACGATAGGCACAGCGGACGAGATGTTACAGGCGTGTTTACAGGTTTGTGAAAAGGCGGATATTTTTATCGCTACGGCGGCTGTGGCGGATTTTAAGGTTGCCAATATTGCCACGCAAAAACTCAAAAAAACCGCTGATAATGACGGCTTAACCTTACACCTTATCAAAAACCCCGATGTGCTGGCGACAATCTCTACCACTTATCCGCATCTTTTGACCGTTGGTTTTGCTGCCGAGACCAACGATGTGGAAAATTATGCCAAAGGCAAACTCATCGCCAAAAATTTGGATATGATTGCAGTCAATGATGTGTCCGATAAAACGATTGGCTTTGGGTCTGATGACAATGCGATGGCGGTATTTTTTGCGTCAGAATATGGGCTTGATAAGGTCAATTTGGCAAAAATGAGTAAGGATAACATTGCTAAGGGGCTTGTGGGGTGTATTGGAGAGCTGTTGGGTGGGTAATTTAATATTTGTCTCTAGTCCAAAAAGTATGCTACACCC
>NZ_MUXV01000041.1 GCF_002014975.1 Moraxella bovis | reverse complement strand
ATACTTTTTGAACCACTGCCGGTCTGCAAGCTCGTTATTTAACGAGTAAAAGAGAGTTTGACAATGACCACGAGATCATCTCTATACCGAGAGTGGACAGAGAAAAGACGTACCATGTGTCATTATTTAATCCAAAATGGCAATACAAAGGCATGAGACCTACACTAAATTGGGTCTATAAGGATGTAACGAGTAATATTCCCCAGTTATATCAATATCAAAATCAGAGAGTGTATTTGTCGCTTTATCGTGAATTTTAACCATCCTGATTTATCGGCAACACCACCAAAAAGCGAGTTTTGCCCTGCCATGTATCGGTGCTAATATGTCCGCCATGGGCTTCGGCAATTTGGGCGACCAGCGACAGCCCAAGTCCCGAGCCTTTTTTCTCCTGTTTTAGTCGTACAAAGGGGCTAAATATATCTTCACGCTTATCCACAGGAATGCCAGCTCCTTGGTCGATGATTGCCAGTACGGCATAGTGGCTTTTTTTGCCATCATCTTTGTCTTTGTTGCGAGAGAGTAGTTTAAAGAAGGCGCGGGTGTGCTTTTCTAATGACGTATCTTGGGTGGTTTGCGTTTGCTCTTCACTACTCTCTTCTTTATTGTCTATCTGTTCGGTTTGCTCTGGCAAGTCATCATTGACATTAAGATGACTTGCCAGTTCATCATGGTCACTGCCGTGGGTGGTTGTGATGTCATGAATGGCGAGTATGTTCATGTAGTCATCGCCTTTGCCAAGGTCGATGAGTGCTTTGGGGATGAAGCCTGCTTCTTCCACACTGGGCGAGCCATAGGCATAGACTTCCACAGGGGGTGCGCCATGAATGAGAGCGTTATTGATGAGATTACGCACCAAATGCGTCAGCAGTTTGGGCTGTGCCATCATCGTCACAGGCTCAGCAAAGAGCGTCGCTTCGGTATAGTGTTGGCATTCGCTTTTGATAAGCTCTACCAAATCCACGCTTTCATTGGCTTGCAGAGCATGACCTGCGTCCAGACGACTCACCAAGAGAATGCTCTCAACCAAATCATTAAGCCCTGTTAAGTCACGATTGATGGCATTGGCGCGCTTGTCAAATTTGGCTTTGTCGGCAGGGTCGAGCTTTTGGGTGAGCATGTCCATCATCTCAATCTGCAAGCGAATGCGAGTAATCGGCGTTCTAAACTCATGACTGGCGTGGGCGAGCAGTAGGCTGTTGGCATTGATGAGTCGCTCTATCTTCTCGGCAGATTGGTTAAAGCCATAGGCGAGCATGGCAATCTCATCATTGCCCGTCTGATTGACCCGCACACTAAAATCCCCATCGCCCATTTTTGCCATCTTGCGACTCATCTGGTTGAGTCGCCACGTCATGTTATGGGTAATACCCCACAGCACCGCCGTCATGATAAGAATAAGCAAAAACGTGCCAGTAAAGAAGTTAAACATGCCCAAAAACGGACGTTCCTTGGGTGGTTTTCGGCTCTCATACCACACCGAGTAACCCGAGCTGGTCTTTAAGATGACATGATGTGGCTCTTTGCCTGATAGGGTGGGCAATGTCTCGGCAAGCCATGACGGGGTGGGGGGCAGACGTTCGGGCAGTTCGGTGTCTTCGGTCTGCAAAATAAGCCTGCGATTGGGGTCGTAGAGTCCGATTTTGGCGTTTAGGCTTTCATCAAAAATATCAAAGCTTTTTTTGACCACGGCAAGGATAAAACGGGCTTGCAAGCGGTTATTGTCTTTGCTTAGCTTATCCACTTCGACCAAAAAAGGGTCAATTTGCCCCACGATTTGCCCTGCGATGACCTTGGATTTCATGCTGTCGGAGTTGTTATGGACAAGCTGGGCAAGCAAAATCATGGCAATGGCAAAGGCGATAATCGCCAAAAACACGCTGATAAACAGCCGTGCAAACAGCGAGCGAAAGCCAAAGCTGGGCGGTGGGTTGTTTCTGTGGGGCATGGATAGTAGCAGGTGGATTTAAAATAAAATGGCAGTCTAACAGGGTATTGGTTTGGCTGGTGTATTTGCTAAACCGCTATTAAAAAACAAACATCCAATCCCATAGGAATTGGATGTCTGGTGGTGATTATACTTGGTCGGTGGCGAACTGATAACCCACGCCACGCACGGTAATGATACGTTTGGGCTGACGAGGATTGTCTTCAATCAAGGCTCTAAGGCGTGAGATATGAACGTCAATGGCGCGGTCGATGTTCTCAGAGCTGTCATCGTTTGGCATGGCTTGCCAGAGCTGTTCACGGTTTAGCACTTTGCCGGCATGGGTGGCAAAGTAGTGCAGGAGCTGGAATTGGTGTGTGGTCAGACGGACGATTTTATCATCAATGGTTACTTCATGACTGTCGGGGAATACCGTCAAACGCCCAAAGGTCAGACTGCCTGAATTGGTGTCGGCTTGATTGGGGGTCTCATGACGGCGTAGCACCGCACGGATACGAGCCAGCAGTTCACGGGGTTCAAAGGGTTTGGCGATGTAGTCGTCCGCCCCCATCTCTAAGCCCAGCACACGGTCGGTGGTGTCGCCCTTGGCGGTGAGCATGACGATTGGCACTTTGTTAATCATCACATTCTTGGAGGCTCGCACCTTTTGGCAGACCTGCATGCCGTCCATGTCAGGGAGCATTAGGTCAAGCACGATAAGGTTAATGTCACGCTCTTTGGCTTCTAATAGGTCAAGCCCTTCTTGGGCGGTGGGGGCGTGATGAACTTCATAATAGTTCATGGACAGATAGTCGCTGATAAGCTCTGCCAAATCTGGGTCGTCTTCGATGAGTAGGATTTGCTTGGTCATGGTCATGCCTTATGTCAAATAGTATTTAAATTATCTTTTATAAAAAACCCAAAAATAAGGGCGAAAAAATCATGGCTATATCTTGCCAATATTTATTCACTTTGGCAAGGGGTAAATTGTTATTTAATTAAAATGACGGGGTGTATTTTAGCCGATTTTGCCTACATTTACCCACTCTTTGTAACTATTGTTACAGATGATTGTGAGATTGGGCAGATAATAGTCTATGGGTTATTTTAAACGTACTCGTCCGCCATGAGCTTGTTTGGGCAAATCGGCAAGAACGACCAAACCATCTAAGGCAATGCCTGCGATGAGATATTGGTCGCTTTCGGGTTGGTATTCGATGACGACGATTTTGGATAAAGCCAAGCGTTCATCTTGTCCCACTGTCCATAGCCATGCAGGGCGGGGTGTGGCAGGGCGATAGGGTGGTTTGGTCAGCTCGGACAAATCCATGGGGTTTAGCTCATCATCAAAAATGGCAAAGGCAGGCACAAGTACACCCACATCGATTTGTCCATAATTGACATAACCGCCGACCCGTTCGCCAAGCGTGAGTTGGGCTTTTTTGACTTGTTCGGGCGTAATGGCGACGTGGATTTCCATCATGCCACGCACTTTGGGGTTGGGGGTAATCTCTTGTATCTGACCGCCAAAACTTCGCCCATCTTCGGTGTCAAAGCTCACCCCGTCGCCGATGGCAAGATAATTGGCAAAGTCGGCAGGCAAGGGGCTGATGAACTTAATAAACCGCTCATCGGAGATGACAAGCACAGGCGTGGTCTGGGGGTGGATTTTGTCTTTATCATTGATGAATATCGCATCTACCTTGCCTGTCATTGGACTTTTGACATCAAAGGGGGTTTTGGTGATGATGGGGGCTATTGGCATCTCATCATCGGTGCCATCAGTCTGCTCTTGGGGGCTGATTTTTTTTGTGTTTTTAGATGGGTTTTCGGATTTTTCTAGTGTTTTTGTGGTTTGTTTGTCAGTATCATCGGCAATGGTGTCGTCATCGCTTTTGTTGTCATCTAGGCTGTCATTGGAACTGTTATCGGGGTTATCAGCAAAAGTGACGGTTTCTTGATAAAACTTGCCCACGATGTCGCCCACCTTGACCGTATCGCCTACTTTGACGAGCATGCGGTCAAGTTTGCTATCTTGGGGTAGGGGGATGGTTGTCTGCTTGTGGGGGATGATGACCCCTTCTAGGCGAAAGGCAGGCTGATAACGCTCGGACTTGATTGCCATGACATGAGCGGTGGCAAGGGTGACGTTGTCGCCATTGATGGTGATTTTGGCGTTATCAGCATCGGTGGGCGGACGCACAGCCGTGTTGCCATGCACCAGCCCATCTCGCTCGTGCTTGTCATCAAAGCTCTCCAAATCGGTCAGTTTGGCGTCAGGCACAGGCTCGCAGGCACTCACCAACAAGGACAGTGCCACAAGGGCGGACAGAGACCGCCAAGATGACTGGCAGGACAATGGGCAAAAAGGTAAGTTCATGATAACAAGACAATAAAAACAGGTCGCTAAAAATATCTTGCTATCGTATCATATTTTTAGCCCATAAATCCTTTGTTTTATCAAAAAAGAGTGGAAAATTTGCCTTATTTGTGCTAAAAAGTAAAGTAGGTTTTTACTGACTAAAATATTGTCAAAATTTAACCAATTTCTAATTTACAATCCATTTCCAAACAAAAGGATAATCCCGTGAGTGAATTTGCTGGTCTTAAAGTCATGATTATTGACGACTCAAAAACCATCCGTCGTACCGCCGAAGCCCTACTCCAAAAAGAAGGCTGTGAAGTGATTACTGCCGTTGATGGCTTTGATGCTTTATCAAAAATCGTTGAGACTAACCCTGACATCATCTTTGTGGACATTATGATGCCACGCCTTGATGGGTATCAAACCTGCTCAATGATTAAAAATCACCCAGAATACGCCCAAAAACCTGTCATCATGCTATCGTCCAAAGATGGTCTGTTTGACAAAGCTCGTGGACGTATCGTGGGCTCAAACGAGTATTTGACCAAACCATTTAGTAAAGAAGACTTGTTTGCGACCATCAGTCGCTTTCGCTAGTCGGCTCTCTTGACTTCTTGATGATTAGTTAGAAGTTAAATTCATTTAATATAGGAGACAGACATGGCAAAAGTCTTAGTTGTGGATGATTCGCCAACAGAAATGTTGCGATTTCGTGAAATTTTGGTCAAAAATGGCTTTGAGATGTTTGAGGCGGATAATGGCGAAGATGGCTGTGCCAAAGCGATTGAAGTCATGCCCGATGTGGTGCTTATGGACATCGTCATGCCTGAGATGAACGGCTTTCAAGCAACCCGTAAAATCACCCGTGAGCCAAAGACTGCCCACATTCCTGTGGTTATTGTCAGCACCAAAAACCAAGAGACAGACCGTGTGTGGGGTAAGCGTCAAGGGGCAAAAGAATACTTAACTAAGCCCATTAACGAAGAAGAGCTCATCAGAGTCATTCGTTCTGTCATGAGTGTATCTGCGGGGTAAATCATGGCATCTTTTGGTTTTATTGAGCTTTTGCGTCTTGCCGACCTTGCCAAGGCTCGGGCGACAGGGCGACATGACTCGGATTATACACAGTGGATTGGCATTGCCTTTGAAGTGGGCGGGCAAGAATTTGTCGCTCCGATGGGCGAGGTATCTGAGATTTTGGCGGTGCCTGAACTAACCCCCATTCCCTTGACCAAGCCGTGGCTACTCGGCGTGGCGAACGTACGGGGACGACTGTTGCCTTTGGCGGATTTGGCAAAATTTTTAAACATTGACAGCCATGAGCGCCTTAAAAACAAAAAGGTGATGGTTGTTGACCAAGACGGCTTTTTTTCGGGTATTTTGGTGGATCAAGTGACAGGCATGGTGCAGTTTTCAGGCAGTGAGTACCAAGATGTACCTTTGCCTGAAGAGTCGCCCTTTGCTCCGTATAACCACGGCAGATTTGTCAAAGATGATAAGGCATGGCATGTGGTTATGCCGTCTTTGCTGTTTCATGATACAGAGTATCTAAATGCAGCGTTAGGCTAATTATGCTGGTGGTGTGTTGTTGATTTTGACAGCCTAAGTGTTTGCTATAAAATCAAAACTTGCCAGCATGCTAAAATTTTTTTGCCAATGACAAATTGTGTCATAAATATTTCTAAAAATATCATTTGTGTTATAGGGTGGTCACGCCCAGTGTGTTTGAGCAAATGTAAAACCAATCAAAAGCATTTCATCAACAAGTGGTGGAATTGATGAGTTGTATCAGTTAAGTAAGAAGCGGGCGATATTGATAAGTGGCTCGGTTTTATAAAGGATAAGCAAAATGAATGATGTGAGCAAAGTCTCAGAACCCCTAGTGGTCGCACCAACGTCAGATTCAGAGAAAAAGTGGTGGATGCTACTCATCATCTCTGGGTTCATTGCCATGTTTAGCTTGGCGTATTTGGGGTATTCACTTCTAAAAGTAACCGATTATCTTGGCGATGTCAATCAGCTGGAAGTCAGTGCGGTAAATATCGTCAAAGATGTCAATGACGCCACGTTTTCTCGTGATTTTGATGTTAGTAAAGCTGCTTATGCCAAGTTACTGACAAACGTGCAGTCCTATGAGTTGGCATTATCACGCCTGCAAAATAACAAAATGGTGGGCGATGCAGAGGCGATCAACGCCATCAGCAGTGATTGGCAGTCTAAAAAAAGCAGTGTCGATTATATCGTCACACATCAAAACGACGTCAACGCTTTGCAAGATTTACAAAATCAGGTTCAAGATGCCGCTCGTCAAATGCAAAAGCAGTATGCGAGTGTTACCGATCAGGCGATAAAAGTAGGGCTGTCATCTGCCACCATCAAAGAAATCCAAGAGCAGATTCTACGCCTTGAACGCATCAGCGAAAAAATGGCGGCATTGACCAGCAGTACAGGCACCAATACCGATGAGTTTAAAGAAGAAGTGTCAAATTTTACACGCATCTTAAAAAACCAGCAAGCAGTCTATGGGCAAGCCTCCCCATCCTTGCAAGCCATTGATGATACCTATCAGCAGATGGTGAAGCCTGTCATCAGTCAATTGACTGACCTAAGTAACCCCACCATCCAATCTCGTGAATCTGCCCAAGCACTCACTGACCTTGCTACTAAGACCCAAGAGCAACTTTCCAAGATTGACCGTGGCATTATTACCCAAAAAAGCATTCTAATCCCTGCACTTTTGTTGCTACTTAGTGCTCTTGCTTTGGCATTTGCTTTGTATCGTTTGCTAAGACAGCAAAACAGTCAAGAATTACGCATTAGTGAAAAAGAAAACATGCGTCAGCGTCAAGAGATGGAAAAAGAAGCGGCACGAGCCAGACAAATCCAAGAAGAAAACGAACGCTCACAAATGGCGATTTTGCGACTGCTTGATGAATTGGGCGACCTAGCAGAAGGTGACTTGACCGTAAACGCCACCGTATCAGAAGATTTTACGGGGGCGATTGCCGACTCGGTGAACTTCGCCATCGACCAACTGCGTCAGCTGGTACTTGCCATTAACACCACTGCTGACCGAGTTGCCCAGTCATCACAACAAACACAGATGACCGCGGTAGAGCTTGCCGAAGCGTCCGAGCACCAAGCCCAAGAGATTGCAGGCGTGTCTGCCGCGATTAATGAGATGGCGGTGTCGATTGACCAAGTATCTGCCAACGCTTCAGAGTCTGCCTCGGTTGCCCAGCGTTCGGTTGCCATTGCTCAAAACGGTGCGGACGTGGTACAACGCTCTATTGAGGGCATGAACACCATCCGTAATCAGATTCAAGAAACCTCTAAGCGTATTAAGCGTCTGGGTGAATCGTCTCAAGAGATTGGTGATATTGTTGGATTGATTAACGACATTGCCGACCAAACCAATATTCTGGCCTTGAACGCCGCCATTCAGGCATCGATGGCAGGTGAGGCAGGTCGTGGTTTTGCGGTCGTTGCCGACGAGGTACAGCGACTGGCAGAACGTTCGGCTGCGGCGACTCGTCAGATTGAGACACTGGTTAAGACCATTCAGGCGGATACCAATGAAGCGGTATCATCGATGGAGTCTACCACTGCAGAAGTTGTAAAAGGTGCAAAACTTGCCAAAGACGCAGGCGAGGCACTAGACGAGGTGCAAACCGTATCGAACACACTGGCAGATTTAATCCAAAACATCTCAAACGCTGCCCGTCAGCAAGCCACCTCTGCAGGTCATATTTCTAGCACGATGAACATCATTCAAGATATTACCTCGCAAACTTCATCAGGTACGATGGCGACTGCTCGTTCGGTGGGTCGTCTAAACGAGATGGCGGCAGCCTTGCAAGAGTCAGTATCTGGCTTTAAGCTATCCAACGATGATGTTTTTGCTGACAACTGATTGTTAGCATGGGGGCGTGATGAATTTGCCTTTGTGGCAAGCGTACATAGAGCGAATCTGTGGATTTGTGTTGCCGTCGGTGCAACATAATTGGCTCATTTATGCCATCACGACCACCGCCCAAAGTCACAACATGAGCGTACATGAGCTGTATGATGCTTTGCAACATGATATTGTTGTACCATCAGAACCATTGCCAGCCTTGACTCAGTCGCTACTTGATAACTTACTCATTGCGGAGAGTCGTTTTTTTCGCCATGAGCCGTCTTTGACATTCGTCGGAGAGCTGTACAAATCTTACATTACTAAGTGGCATAAGGCAACACCATCGTTTGATGTTCCGTCGATGTTTTCGGTATGGAGTGCAGGATGTTCTACAGGTCAAGAGACGTATTCGTTGGCAATGACACTTGACTTGATATCTCGGCAGTTTGTCAGACCTTTGCCGTTTCAGGTCAATGGCTCGGATTTGTCCGTACGCTCGCTGACGTTGGCAAAAAAAGGCGAGTATACAGGCAGACAAATTAATGAAATCCCTGCCCGTTACCACTCCCAGCTTCATGCCACGCACGATGGGGTGGGCGTTTTTAATCACCAAAAAATATGGCAGGTGGACATAAAAACTCGGCAACACACCCAATTTTTTTGGCATAACCTTTTTGCAAAAAAACCGCTTGGCTTGCCCAAGCAACAGGTGATTATTTGTCAAAATGTGCTGATTTATTTTAGAAAATTTGACCAAAGAGACATTTTGGCATATTTTGTGCAGAATTTAGATATTGGCGGTTGTGTTTTGTTCGCTCCTAATGAAGCCATGTTTTGGCAACACCCTAATATGAGGCGTGTCGATAACGGTCAGATTAACGCTTGGCAAAAAATAAGCCAATGACTGACTTGCACCCATGTCAAATGATGATTTAAAAAAATGGCGCAAGCCAATTAAAGTATTGTTTTAGGATGATAAGATGATTAAGCAGTCCAATGAATTAGTGGCATTAGAATGGCTGATTGACCCGTTAAACCAAGAATTTCAAGCATTGCACGCCCATACAGCCCTGTCAGCATCTGAGATGTTGGCTTATTTTGCTCGCCAATATGGTGTTATTGGCAATGTGCTTGTCATGGCAAATCTGCCTGAGTTTACCAAACTTGCCAAAACCATCGGTGAGACTGCTGAGCATTTTGCAAAAACGGGCAACCCTGCGGTTTTGGCACCAAAAATCATCTACGCCAGCCATCTGTTGCAAAATGAGATAAAACGCTATGCCACCACAGGTTTTTTGCGACGTCCTTTACTAAATTCACGCATTTATTATCTTAATTTGGTGGGGGCTCATGTGGGCGGCAAGATAGACAAACAAAGCATCTTGCAGTCGGTGGTTCATGAACGGTTTAGCGAGCAAATAGACCTAAAAGTGGTTCAGTCAGGCACACTAGATGACAAAAGCTATCAAGAGATTAATCAGGCTTGGCGGGCGTTGGCAGGACAGCTTATCCAAAGTGGGGTCAATGGCGAACAACTAACCAAACTGCGTAATCTTGGCACGCACCTAGCAGGAGCAGCAACGGAGCCTGTGCTACAAAAGCTATGGCTCATCACGGTACTATGGCTTGAAAACACCGCATTAAACACCAAGCCATTGCCATCTTATTATGCTCATATCTTGGGCGAACTTGATCGTGTGATTGCTTTTCAAAAGGCAGGCATTGCCCCAGAGCTTGAAGCAAGCATTTGGCTTGAAAATGTTATTGCTGATATTTATGTAGTACTTGCTAATCTAGACGTGTTAAATGAGCAAGCTCAAAACCTCTTAAAGCATCTCAATGAGATGTTGGCAGACGACCAAGCTTTCTTTCCCCATGTATTGGCGACCGTGGAGGGGCTGGTATTTTCGTTGGCGGACAACAAGATTAAGATGGATGTGCTACACGCCTTGCAAGAGCAGTTGTCAGCACGTGGTTGGTCTTTCTATGCCCGTTATGTGGAGCAAATCATTAGTGATGCAACCACCGCCCAAAGCAGTGATGAGATGTTTGCCCAAATGCAATGGCAACTCAACACTCAGCTCCAAGATTTGTATACTGCCATCGCCAGTACCGCCGAGGTTATCAACACCAAAGGCGGTCGTCATGATGACATTGTTGTCAATGAGCGAGATGTGCTTCGTGAAGTTCGTATCTTAATAGAAGAAGTCAAAGATAAGTTCTCAGATTACCTAAACCATAAACAAGCTGATAAACTGCCATCATCTAAGAATTTTGAGTTACTGGTTAAAAACTTTAATGACCTAGGGTTGTTTGATGTGGCGACAGTGGCAACAAAAATTGCGGGGGTATTTACCCTGCTCCAAGAAAAATCACCAAATCATATCCCATGGCAAATCGCTCATAAGATTGCCGAGTGTTTGTCCTTGTTTGAGATGTTCCGTGATAATTTGGCACAACAAGTATTTGACCATGCTCTACTCACCCGAACAGAAGAATGCACCGATGATGCTCAAAGACTACTGCTTGATGCCAATCTAAGCGAGCCTGAACTGTATGATGTGGAGATGGCACGTCACTCTGCTCATCAGCATGCCACGGTTTATGATGACGCAGGCGAGCATGTCCCCACTTTGCCATCACAAACAAACCTTGACGACGCTCAAGATGGTATCCAAGATGTTTTGGATACAGACACAAATACAGATGTGGATTTGGGATTGGGTATTGATGTCAATCTAGATGTTAATGATGGGCAAGACAGCGAAGCAGAAGATGGGCGAGAACTGGCTCATGATGTCGTCTTTGAAAGTCAGATGGTTGAGCCGTCTGTGCAAAAAAATGCCCAAGATGAAAATCAAACCGAGCAGGTTATTGATAATTTTGAGTTAGATGGTACATTGACCATCGATGAGTTGCCAGCGGATGACATGTCTTTGGATGATGCCAAAGCAGAGAATGATGTTGATGTTATTGACGTTAGCATTGATGGCATGCATGATAAGACTTTGGATGAGATTGGTCTAGACATTCATGATGCTCATAAGACAGCCACCATAACACCTGATGAGAGTATTAATATCAGCCATCAAGTCGCCCAAGACAACCAAATCAGCCAAGATGATTTTGATGATTTGTTTGATGATACGCTTACCTTTGATGATAATTTTGGTGTTGATGACATCAAAACACCCACAAAGAGTGAAACAGTCGACTTTGATGTGGCAGATGATGAGCTGTTTGATGATATTTTTGTTGATGAACCAGTTTTGGCAGTCGGTCAAGTAGGCGACCAAAGCCAAAATCCACGCTTAGATGATGACCCAGTCCAAGATGGGCCACAAATCATCAATCATTTGCCTGATGAAGATATTGAGTTGGATTTATTTGATGACAGTATTGCATTGACCTTGGATGATGAGAAGCTTGACGACGATGAACTTATGGTGGATGAGTTGCCCGACCAAGAGCCTCACACGGCAGAAGATGGTGTGTATGCAACCCAAGAAGATGATGAGATTTTGTTGTCTGATTATGTCAATGAAGGCACGGTGGATAATGTTGTACCAAGTCTTGCAAGTAGTGAGTTATTGACTGATGAGCTACCTGAAAATGGCACCAACGAAGATGAGATAGTTGTCGATGATGTAGATGTTGCTCAAGCCGACAATAGCCAAGATTTGCCAGACCAAGATGTGTTTGATGAAGTCGTCTTTGATGATGAGACGATTGGCGAAGCTGATGTTATTTTTGACGATATAGATGATGCAGACGATACGAATAATATCAATATTGCTGATATTGCTGATGAAAAACTTGCCCAAAAAGAGTCTGATGAGCAAGTGACAGTTCTTGGTGAGACAAAACAAGACGTAGCAGAGGGGCAGGCTGCAGATGGGCTAAGTGAGGTTTATCTTGCTGCCAAGGCAAGCCTAAAAGAAGATGATTTTAGCCATGATGAAGAATTCCGTGAGATTTTCATCGAAGAAGTCGATGAAGTCATGGAAGAGATGCATGCGCACCTACCAAAATGGCAAGCTGACCCCCAAAATCTCAAACCGCTAAAAGAGATTCGCCGTAATTGGCACACCCTAAAAGGCTCAGGGCGTATGGTTGGGGCATTTCAAGTGGGTGAGACTGCTTGGGCAATTGAAAATATGCTTAACCGTGTTCTAGACGAAACGGTCAAAGTCAGCCCTGATGTGGTGGCCATCGTTAGTGAGACTGCCGAAATTATCCCTGTTATGGTGCAGGACTTTGCAAGCAGTCAACCCCCGAGCGTGGACAATGCACTGGTAGTCATGCGTGCCAATAATATCTTGGCGGGCAGACCCATGGATGAAGGCAGACCTGACCTAGCAGGCGAGAGTATAGAAGATGAGGTGCAAGACGAGCCATTAGTAGAGACAGTAGAGACAGACGAGTTGGTCAGTGATGATGTGGCAGATGACAACATCATGATTGGCGAGGATGACGATGAGTCTATTGGTGATGAGTTGGCAAATGCTGATGAAATCGAAAGTGTTTCTGAGGAGATTGTTGATGATACCACCAATGATGAGCAAATCCAAACAGCGGACATGCCTGCGGTACTATTGCCATTTATCGAGACTGCCAAAGCAACCACGCATGAGCCGATGGAGGTCGATGAAGACATTCGCGAGATTTATATCGAAGAGGCAGGCGAGGTCTTAGAGACCATCATTCCGCTTTTTGATAAATACCAAAGCAGTCCTGACAAAGGCACGCTGACCGACATCCGCCGGGGCTTTCACACCCTAAAAGGCTCAGGACGTATGGTTGGGGCGTATGAGCTTGGCGAGCTGGCTTGGTCGATTGAGAACATGCTAAACCGTGTCCTAGATGAGACCGTGCCGATGGATGATGGCATGCAGGCACTCATCGGTGACGTGTTGGGCGAGTTTGGTGCGTTGGTGTCCATCTTTGAATCCAAATCTGACGATTACCCTGCCAAGATAAAACTGTGGGAGGCAGTCGCTCACGCTTATAGCAAAGGGCATGGCAAGGAGTTTGACTATCGCACATTGGATGCAGCTGATGGGTTGGACAAAAACACCGATATACAAAATGCCAGTACAGAAGACGGTGATGACATTGACAGTGTTGCCGATAATGGCGCTTTGCAGTCATTAGATGATGGAGTATTGGTGCCTGAGCCTGTTTTGGTGGAATCATCAGTAGAAGGTGAGTCAAATCAAGACGTCATCAATGACAAAAACACCAAACAAACAGACCGCACCCAAGATGATGAGACTGACAAGAAGACCAAGCCCACTCACGAAGCACTTAGTTTGGTGGAGCAGGCAGGTCAGATCATGTCTAACACCACGCCAAGCAGTCCTGTAGATGATGAAGAGGACATGCTGTGCCAAATCTTTATCGAAGAAGCCAGACAATTATTGGCGGAGGTGACAATATTTTTAAATGCACATGAAGCAGATACTCAGACACCCGTGGACAATAACGTGGTGCGTGCATTTCACACCTTGCGTGGAGCATCAGGCTTGGCACCACTGGTGGCAGTGGGTGAGGTGGGTGCTATTATTGAGCGTGGTTTGCAAAGTTTGCAACATCATGATGCACCGATGGGTGATAAGCACAAACAAGCACTCAAAAATGCAGTGGCATTTATTGATGGCTATCTTGATGCCTACAACCAAACCGATGGCGGTCTCATCACCGACCAAGAGTTGGGGGAATTGGCTGAGGATAAGCAAGAAATTGAAGAGTTGATGCTTGATGAGACTAATGTTTATCATGTAGAGAGTCTGATTGATGGGATTGATGAGCTGCTTGATGCTGAGCTTGAATTGGAGGGCATGAGTGCCAAAGAACAAAATGTAATTTGTGATTATGCCAAAACACAGCTTGCTCAGATTGACATGCTTTTAGCACGTACGCAAGATTTGCCAAAATTTCAAAGCCTGCTTGCGTCCTTAAAGCCTGCCTATGAACTGATGGCAGAGCATGCCGAACAAGTCAAAGATGACAGTTTTATTGATGCCTTGCTTGCGGTTCATCATGAGCTCATTGGGCTCTTTGACGCCATGGCAGGTAGCATGGCGTTAACGGTCGATAAATCAATTCTAAATAACCTAAGTACCATCACGTTAGAGCGAGAGAATTATTATCAAGAGCTTGGCAATACTCTAAAAGAGCAGTCTAAGATTAAAGAGGATGCCGATTCATCTAAGGCATCAATTGATGAGGGGGCATCACAGTCTGATTCTCAAGCACCTATTCGTTTAGAGATGATTGCCACAGATGATGAGCTGTTGGAAATCTTTTTAGATGAAGCGTTGGAGCTTGATGCTGAGGTAACTGAAGTTTTCGGTCAATGGCGAAATGATAAGGAAAATCTTGACCATCTAAAAACCCTGCAAAGACATTTGCACACCATAAAGGGTGGAGCGAGACTGGCAGGTATTAGCAGTATTGGTGATCTAACTCACGAAGCAGAGAGTGTATACGAACGCTTTACCAATAAACAAATGACCGTTACCGACCCGTGGGTTCGCACCATGCAACGTGTGCAGGATGTATTATCCTTGCAGCTAGATGCGGTTAAAAATACCAAGCAGTCTTTCTTTGCAGATAACACCATTGCTGATTTACAGGCTTATTTATCCGCAGGAGAAGTGCCAGAAGGGGCTGTGATTGCCATTCCTGTGCTTGATGCCAAAAAAGAAGAGAGTACATCTGCCCAACCTGCCACACCTGAGCTTGATGAAGAAGCCAGATACCAAAGTTTTATTAAAGACTCTTGGCAGGGCAACTTGCCTGACAAAGACATCTTGGGTGTATTCTTAGAAGAAGCTAAAGAGCTTGCTGAGAGCAGTAGTGAGAACTTTGCGGCGTTTCGTAATAACACATCGGACGTGGCAAGTTTGCAAGCATTGCAACGTAAGCTACACACCATCAAAGGTGGAGCAAGAATGGTCTCTGCCAATGGCGTGGCTGACCTCGCTCACGAGATGGAAACGGTCTATGAGGGCTTGGGTAACCGCCGTCTGCCTGCAACACGTATGGTGGCAAATCTACTCTTTGCCTGTCATGATTGGATTACATCAGCGGTTGGGCTGCTAGAACATAACTACAACCCACCTCGCCCTACGCCGTTAGTAGATGCTTTGCACCGTTTCATCAAAAACCCCGATGACCTAAACGAAGTGCCTGTGGTGTCGCTTGAGAATGAAATTGATTTCATCAATGAATATCAAGCCTTCTTGGCAGAATCAAAAAATACCCGTGATATCAGCCGCATGCCACCCATGAAAGGTATGTTTGGAGAAAGTGTGGACAGTAGCAGTAACAATGAGATGATTCGTATCTCAGCCCCACTGCTTGAACGCATGATTAACTTGTCAGGCGAGGCGGCGATTAACCGTGCTCGTATTGACATGAACCTTGCTAGTATCACAGGCAGTATCGAGGAGATGGGGGTTACGGTTCAGCGTCTGTTTGACCAGCTACGTCGCATGGATATTGAACTAGAAGAGCAGATTCTGGCACAGATTGATGATGGTACGTTTGATGAAGATTTTGACCCCTTGGAGATGGACCAGTATTCGTCACTTAACCAGTTGTCCAAATCACTCTCGGAGTCAGCATCAGACTTGCTAGACATTAAAGCGACCATGCTAGACAAAACCCGTGATGGTGAAAACTTGTTGTTACAATTATCACGTACCCAAGCAGACTTGCAGGACAGTCTGATGAATTCACGGATGGTGCCATTTTCACGACTGACCCCACGCCTCCAACGCATTGTGCGTCAAACCGCAAGCGAGCTTGGCAAGAACGTAGAGCTGACGGTGATTAATGCTGATGATGAGATGGATAGAAGTATTCTTGACCGCATTACATCACCGCTAGAACACATGCTTCGTAATGCTGTTGACCATGGTGTTGAGATGCCTGCTAAGCGTAGTGAGCTTGGCAAACCATTAACAGGTCATATCACGTTAGAGGTGCTACGTGAAGGGGGTGAGATGGTTATCTTGCTATCTGATGATGGGGCAGGCGTGAATGTAGATGCGGTACGTAATAAGGCCATCAGTCAAGGATTGATTCACCCCGACGAACAGCTTGCTGATAACGACATCATGCAGTATATCTTTAATGCAGGTCTGTCCACCACAAACAAAGTAACCCAAATCTCAGGTCGTGGCGTGGGTATGGATGTGGTGCGTACAGAGATTCGTCAATTGGGTGGTTCGGTATCAGTGGAGTCGGAGTTTGGTGGGGGCTCTCGTTTTATCATCCGTGTGCCATTGACTGTATCTGTGTCAGATGCACTCATCGTGCGTGTGGCTGACCGCCAATACGCCATCCCGCTGGTGCAGATTGAGCGTGTGGTGCAGATGAATGCCACAGAACTATTAACCTATCATCAATCGGGCAATAACACCATCAAGATTGATAACAAAAACTATCGTTTGCGTTATCTTAATGAAATCTTAACAGGCAATTATTTTAATGAGATTGTCTCAGGTACGACCCTGCCTGTAATTATCATCAAAACTCAGACAGGGCAAGCCCTTGCTTTGCAGGTAGATGAGATTGTGGGTTCTCGTATTGAGATTGTGGTCAAGCCATTAGGTCGTCAGCTTTCTAACCTATCGGGAATCTCGGCAGCAACCATCATGGGTGATGGCTCGGTCATGCTCATCCTTGATCTGTTGGCACTCATGCGTACCGCTCAGGCGAAACGAGAAAACAAAGAGGTGGAACCTGTCGTCAGCCGTCGTCACCTCATCATGGTGGTAGACGATTCTGTGACGGTACGCAAGGTCACATCTCGTTTCTTAGAACGTCAAGGTTTTGAGGTTATCGTTGCCAAAGATGGTGTTGATGCCATTGAGATTTTACAAGACAATATGCCCGATTTGATGCTACTTGACATTGAGATGCCACGCATGGATGGTTTTGAGGTCGCAACTCAGGTGCGTCACAGTCCCCGTTTGAGTCATTTGCCAATCATCATGATTACATCACGAACGGGCGAAAAGCATCGAGACCGTGCCTTCGAGATTGGTGTTAATGACTACATGGGTAAGCCGTTCCAAGAAGTGGAGCTTTTGGAACGTATTGGCAAACTGCTAAACATTTAGCGGTTCGTTCATGAAAGATGATGGTGGGCGATGGAATCTAACAAAGATGTGTCGAAACAAAGACCTTTGAGTGTGGCGGCACAGTACTGGCAAAGCAAGATTGGTGTTAGTCCTACTTGTCAGCACTCGGATGTTGATGATATTTGCACCCATCAAATCATGCCATCTGACGAGCAGATTAAGGATATTAAGGTCATTGTGATAAGTGATCAACGCAGTCAGCGACTTGCTTTTGATGATGGTTTGCGTGAGGCAGGCTTTGACGTTATTGGCTGTTTTAGTACCGAACAGCTTGATGTGATGATAAAGTCAAAATTGCCCAAAGCGATGGTGTGGCTAGTGGAGCCACCTTTATTGGATGGGTTGCAGGCACTCATTGATGGTCATAAGCCACGCCTGATGTTGGTGGGTTTTCAAGAGGCTCCCAATCCAAAGCATGATGAGAGTTATAAAAAATGGCAACGTTCACTGCTACGCCGTCTTTGTAACTCGCTTGGCATGCCCACGATAAAGACTACGGATAAAAAATCCACGACCATCTCCCATGTGTCTGTACGCCCTTGGAAATACGTGCTATTTTTGGGAGCATCGATGGGCGGACCTGATGCTTTGAAGGTATTTTTGGATAACATCTCCCCTGAGTTGCCGCTTGCCGTTTTAATTGCGCATCATTTTGATAAAGAGATGATTTATGGTCTGCCAAAGATACTCACTCGCAATAATGACTGGCGATGTCGGGTAATTGGCATCAGTCAGCGATTACAAACAGGGACTTGCTTGATTGCCCCGATTGAGCAACAAATCGTCTGTGACAGCGAAGGGCGAGTGATTTTACTCGATAAGCCGTGGGGGGGTGAATATCAGCCGAACATCAGTCAGCTCCTTAAAAACACCAGCGACGTGTATGGCAGTGAACTTATTGGCATCATATTCTCTGGCATGGGTGATGATGGTTCTGCCTATCTTGCCCAAATTGCCCAAAACAAAAGCCATCTGTGGGCTCAAAGCCCTGAGAGTAGTGGTTGTCCTAGCCAGCCCCAAGCGATGATTGATTCAGGATTTTGCCAATTTTTTGGGACACCTTTGGAACTTGCCAAACGCATCAATCACATGCTTCGGGGTCTTAAATATTCACAATGACAAACAGCGATGCCTAAATTTGCTTTAAGCGTGCCATCAAATGCATCACGGATGGATGATTCTTGGCAAAACAGCATGATGAATATTAAAGATGATGTCATCATTTACCATTGATTGAGAATAGTTATGAGAAAAATTCAAAAACACCAGTTTGAACCTGTAAGCTTGCTTACTGCTGAGCATGGTACCATTGAGGTGACCGCCATTCCTGCCATCGGTCAGCCTGATTGGTTGGTGCCAACCGCCCTTATCATAAGCGTGGACGAATACCATGAGCGAATCTGGACATATCTGTGGCGAGGTCAAGAGGTCTCGGTGTACCATTTGATTCCCAAAGACATCGAAGTGGACAAGCTCGTCATCTTAGAAGGTAACTCGGACGTTCACCGTTTGGCACTACAAACCGCAGGCGAGCTGACAACCAGAAGGGTTCGTATCTCAGATGTGACAGATATTATTCTAAGTGATGAAGAGATTGCTAACATTCAGCTGTCCATTCCTAATCTACCTAACCGTGAGCAAAGACAAGAAAACTATCTGTATCAAGCGGTCATGCTAGATGGCGAGATGTATGTCGTGCCTGATTTGGACTTAATCGCTCACCGCTTGGTGGATTTGGACAGCTGATTTACCAAAAAGCTACTTTTGTCTTGTAATTTTTACCAAAAACTTCGTTATAATAAAACGAAGTTTTTTATTTAGGGAAGCATCATGACCACGCCAGCCACGAGCCAGCCGACACGTCACACCGATAAATACAGCCTTGCCACTCGCATTTTTCATTGGATGGGGGCGTTACTTATCATCGTGGCATTTGTGACTATTAATATGGGTGATGAGTATATCGGTCTGCACAAATCCATCGGGGCGAGCTTTTTTATTTGGACGGTGCTACGCATCATTAACCGCTTTGTCGTCAAAGCCCCACCGTACCCGCCCATGCCAAAATGGCAAACGGCGATAGCCCATCTGACCCATTTGGGCTTGTATATTGCCATGCTTGCCATGCCTATTACAGGTATGCTCATGAGTATGTATGGCGGTCGTGGCGTGAGCGTGTTTGGGCTGTTTAGTTTCCCAAGCGTGGTCAGCATTAACAGAGATATGGCAAAAGTGATGAACGAGCTACACACAGGGGCGGTGTTTTATGTGCTGGTTTTTCTAGTCATCGCTCATGTTGGTGGAGCGTTGTATCATCAGTTTGTGATGAAAGACAATTTGATAAGTCGCATGAAGTAAAGTGTTAATGCAATGGTAAAAAGCCCCAACATTTGTTTGGGGCTTGTTTCTTTTCGATGAGAAAATTGATTATGTCTATTAAAAGAATATCCTAATGGTTAGTGGTGCTTTCTAGGGTGAAAAAGTGCCATGGTTTTTGTAGTAAGACTCAATTTCATTGGCTGTAATTTGGCTTTTTACTCTTTATAGTCAAACAAATTTGAAATAAGACAAGGAAAACGAGCGAAGTTGTACAAGTAGTACTACGAGCGAGTTTGACACAGTATTATTTCAAAGTTGGCAGACTATATTGTTGCAAGAAAGCGGCTTGATGTATGCTCATTGAAATTTACATGAGATTTTAAAACATCAAAGCAATCCTTGTACTGCCTTTTATATGAAAAATAATACCTTTTATCTTAGCGTCGGAATTTTGAACGATATTTGTAGGTTTTATGTGGTATAACTATGTTTGCTGTTGTATTCATGTATGATTGATGCATGATTTATACAATAGTGTTAATCCACGTCTGTGAGCTGTGCTTGATTAACATATCTCATCTTTTGGCATTTTATATAGAAGCAGGAGTTCCTATGAACCACATTTATCGTATTATCTTTAACCGCAGTTTAGGCATCTATCAGTGCGTGTGCGAATTTGCCAAAGCGTGTGGCAAATCATCGGGTAAGATTTTTAAGGTCAGCGTACTGGCAGGTGCGATGGCAACAAGTGGTACGGCATTTGCTCTTGACATCAATGAGGATAAACACTACACCACAAGTAGCGACAGAGCAGAACCCATCAACATCGCCACCATCAAAGGTAGTCATGTTACCGTAACTGTCTCAGGAAAAGATGTGGTTCGCTCGATGAGTGCAAAAGGTGCATACGACTTAAACAATCCCCACGAAGGTCGTCAATGGATTGGGATTGGACAGTATGGAACGGGCATTGTCAATATCGAAAATGGAGCAACCGTCCGCTCTGCCGACAGCATCTTACTTGGTGTCATGGGCGATGAGGTCAATCGTGTCGCTCACGGTCATGGCACAGTCAATCTGTCTGGCGAATCCAAACTACAAGCCGACCTTTATCTTATGGTGGGTGATGGCGGTGTAGGCACACTCAATGTCAATAGTGGCTCAACCGTGAATGCCAGAGATATTTGGGTTGGCACTACCAACAACGGACAAGCAGGCAGTACCATCAACATTGATGGCATAGGTCAAAGCGAAAACCGCAAATCACAAGTCAATGCCATGACCATTACCGTTGGCGATGAAAATACAGGCACGGTCAATGTCAAAAATGACGGCATGATTAGTGCAAACCGCCTTATCATCGGCGAGCAAGCCACTGGCAATCTGAATGTGTCTAGTGGTGGTAATGTCGCCGTGAATAACATCGAACGAGGTACAGCGGGCAAAGCCAACCTCGTGCTAAATGGTGCTGACATCAAGATAGAGCAAGGCAACCAAGATGACTTCTTTAAAGGTTTTACTAGCACTGATAGCATCACCATTAATAATGGTTTAGAATTTAACACCAACGGTCATGATGTTACCATCAACCCAAATGCCGTCATTACAGGCAATGCAGGTAAATTTACCACCAATGGTGGCGGTTTTGAAAAAACTGGCGAAGGCAATCTTACCATTTCCGAAAACACCTTTAAAAACACCAAAGGCGACATCGCCATTGAAAAGGGCATACTCAAATTAAATGGCAACTTTAAATTTAATGATGGTGAAAGTCTAAATATCGCAGTGCGTGATACTGATGATTATGGCAAATTCCATGTAACAGGCAATCTTGATGCTTCCAAAGGTGCGTTAAATGTCTATGCCTATGACCTCATCAAAGCCACCCTTGCCAATCCAAGCAATACTGCCATTTTTAATGACATGGTAAAAGCGGGTACTTTGACGGGCAAATTTACCTCATTTAAGGTGCTGGACCAAGATGGCAACCCCATTACCTCTAATTTAGACACCGAATACAAAAACAATGCCGTGAATTTGGTAACCAAACCTGCAACGGCAACACCGCCAGTTACTCCGCCTGTAACACCGCCAGTGATAACACTGCCTGCACTCCCAACCACCACACTCTTTACTGATGCGGTGGAACACAACAACAAACCATCAGCCTCAAATGTGGCAGGGGTACTGGATAAAGCGGTTGCCAGCTCTGATAGCAGTTTGGGTAAAACTCTCGTTGCCCTACAAACTGTGGCAAAACTTGATGATGAGCAACTAAGCCAAATCGCCGAAAATCTCCAACCTGCGATTAACACCCAGGCCCCCACCGTCATCAACGAACAGCACAACCTAGCCACCACCGCAGTTACCGACCGCATCTTTACCGCTCGTGCTGACATCACGCAAGGCTCAGACGCTGGCGGACGCTCGCTATTTAGACGCAGTGATAATCTGTCAAACTCTGTGTGGCTACAAGCGGTCGGACAAAAACACAAAGCCGATGAGCGAGGCGGTTTTGCAGGCTTTGATGGCAACTCACACGGCTTTGTGGTGGGGACAGACGGTATGGCAAGCGATGATTTGCGTCTGGGTGTGGCACTGGGACACTCTAATAGCGACATTGACAGCACAGGCACTTCGGTTCGCCAAAACCTACAAACCAAACTCACTCAGGCTTATGTTTATGGCGATTATGCCCTAAGCGATGATACCAATGTCAATGGCTTTGTTGGTTATGGTCGTGCCAATATCGAAACCGAACGTGATATTAACGTGGCCAATGTCTTTGAAGGCAAGGCACGTGCCGACTATGATGCCAAAATCAGTCAAATCGGCATCGGCATTGACCGCCGTATTGGCACCATCAACGACCATGTTTCGCCATTTGCTCAGTTGCGTTATACTCGCCTAGCCAGCGACGGGTATACAGAGACAGTCCATGGCACTGATTTGGTTGGGAACTTTGGTGTGAGTGTGGCAAAACGCACCGACAACATCGTCCGTGCCACCGCCGGTGTTCACTTTGCCAAACCCATCAATGATAATACTCAGCTTATCGGTAGCGTGGCAGGACACTTTGAAAACAACCATCGACCCACCATCAGTGCTTCATTTAATGGTCTGTCCGATGTTAGCTTTAACCAAACTGCCCAAAAGAATGACAAATTCTCAGGGTCGCTCGGTCTAGGCGTACGTTATCAGCTAAGTGCCAATACTGAAATTTTGGGGCAATATCAAGGAGAATTTAGCAAAAATACCAGCACTAATGGCGGTACAGCCGCTATCAAGTGGAAGTTTTAATGCTGTAAAATCCTTGATAATGACACCAATCTTGCAACCTTAGTCGCACTTAAGGGAGAAAGATTAGCATGTCCCATCAAGGCTTGATTAAGCCAAGTCTTGATGGGGCTTGGCTTTTTAATTGTTTCAACCTGTTTTTAAAAATTAGCAGGTGTACAAAATTTTGACGCAAATGAATTATCTGCCAACAAAAAGCACACTTTATCAAGTGTGCTTTTTGGGTATTAGACCTTTAAATACAAATCTTGAACCAATCAAGAATTCATCATCAAATACTCAAATGCCGACAGCCCTGCCTTTGAGCCTTCGCCCATGGCAATGTTGATTTGCTTATAAGGTACGGTGGTTACGTCCCCACAAGCAAACACGCCTGCCTTGCTCGTGCGACATTTGGCATCAATCTCAATCTCGCCATGAGCGGTAACATCGACCAAGCCCTTGACGACATCAGAGTTTGGCACCAGTCCGATTTGCACAAATACCGCCGATAGTGGCAAAGTTACATTCTCGCCCGACACTCGGTCTTGATAGATAAGACCATCTACTTTACCGCCATTTGCCGTGATTTTCTGCGTGGTGGCGTTTTTGATGATTGTGATGTTGTCTTTGGCACTCGCTTTGTCAATCAGGACTTGGTCGGCACGTAGTTTATCGCCAAACTCTAACACGGTAACGTGAGCAACGATACCCGCCAAGTCCAACGCCGCTTCCACGCCCGAGTTACCGCCCCCGATGACCGCCACAGGCTTGCCCTTAAAGAAGGGGCCATCGCAGTGTGGGCAATACGCCACGCCGTTGCCGATGTTTTCATCTTCGCCTTTGACACCAAGTTTACGCCATTTGGCTCCTGTGGCAATGATGAGCGTGCTTGAAGTCCAACTTGCCCCTGTGTTTAGGGTAACTTGATAACCGCCTTTGACTTCTTCGATAGACGATACGCTCACGTGTTCTTTGACCGTGATGTTGTATTCTTTAATATGTGTGGCAAGGTTGCTTGCTAGGGTGTTGCCGTTGGTGAGTGGGATTGAGATTAAGTTCTCAATGTCTTGGGTATCCTTAACTTGCCCGCCAATACGGTCGGCAACGAGTGCCACACGAAGTCCCTTGCGAGCGGTATAAATCGCCGCCGCACTGCCAGCAGGTCCACCACCGATGACGGTTACGTCTTGGGTTTCTAGCTCTTCGCTTTGACCTTCGGCAAGTAAGTCGGGGTACTCGGCTTGTAGTTTGTCAATGATACGGGCGGTATCGACTTTACCATTTAAAAATGGTTTGCCGTTTAAAAATACCGCAGGCACGCCTTGAATGTTGTTGGCTTCGACAAGCTCGGGGAATACGCCACCGTCAATCATCTCGTTTTCAATGCCTTCATTTAAGATGGCAAATTGGTTTAACGCTTGCACGACATCAGGGCAGTTGTGGCACGATAGCGAGACAAAGGTTTGAAATTTAAGTGGTTTTTGAATGCGTTTAACCAGCTCTTGAATGCCTTCGTCCAGCTTCATGGTATGACCGCCTGCGTGCAAAATCGCAAGTAGCAAGGACGTGAACTCATGACCGCCTGGGATGCCACTAAACACAATGCCCGTATCACGGTTGTCGGTGGTAATCTTAAAGCTCATGGGCGATAAGTCAATATCCACCACAGTCTTGTCAAAGCCGATTTTATCCGAGCAGCTGGCAATCTGCTCCAAAAAGTTCACCAATTCGGCACGTTTGGCATGGTCGCCGTAACCCAAAATCATGGCAATGGGGCGGGTCATGTTGGTGCTGTAAGTCTTGATAGCATCAAGTAAAGATTTGTCTAGCATGGTATGTACCTATAAATTGCCTATGAATATGTTTAAATTACCTAGTATTATAAGGGTTATTTGATATTTAGAAAATTTAAACGTTTTTAATATTAAGTTTATAAAACTCAATTAATCCCAAAAAGAAAATTCATACAAAAAAGCACATAAAAAAGATAATTTTGCTTGCTTATACCGCCAATTCTTGCTAAGATAAAGCCGTGCCAAATAAGTGGATTTGGTGGGTAAGTTGCCATCAAATCAGCTGTTGGAATATCACTAACCCATTGATAAATCAGGAGAATTTTCATGTTTCCAGAATACCGTGAACTCATCACCAAACTCAAAACCGAAAATGATTTGCACTTTGTTAAGCTGTTTGATGAGCATAACGAGCTTGACGAAGAAATCACCAATCTTGAAAATGACCCTGTTGCCGCCAACAGTCGTGCCGAAGAAATCGAAAGGCTAAAACGCAAAAAATTGGCTCTAAAAGATGAACTTTATCAATACCTATTGACCAAAGCATAATCAATCGCTTATTTAAGTGATAAAAAACACAGGCTAGACGACCTGTGTTTTTGTTTGGCTGTAATTTTTTGGGCTCTGGTCTAAAAAGTAT
>NZ_MUXV01000040.1 GCF_002014975.1 Moraxella bovis | reverse complement strand
CGTTTGCTATTTAACATAATAACTATTATGCGAAGTAAAATATCACTAATTATAGCATAGATTCACTCAAATTTCCATGCTGTTATTTTTATCAAATCTTACGCTTTTTATCTATATCAAAACTCGCACATTTTTAATTATGTACGAGTTTAACTCAAAAAAGCAGGCGTGTTTACCGCAAACTCTTAATCACGTGCATGACCACGCCCACAACCATCATATGGTCGCCATCTTTAAAACTAAAATTGGGATGTGGGTCAGCTTCGTTTTCTGAATGTAGCTCCAGTCGCCCATCTTTAAACTTGTGCAAGCGTTTAATGGTAAATTCACTGCCCAAATCTGCCATCACAATATCAAAATGCTTTGGTTCTACCGAGCGGTCAATGATGAGCAAATCATCCTTATCAATGCCAGCATCCAACATTGAATAGCCCCCACATCGCACCACAAACGTATCACTCTGACGCCCGACCAGATAGTCATTAAGATTAATCTCTTCGCTTTGCCCGTCGTTATAAGCAGGCAAACCTGCTGGCACCTTGGCAAGACTCATCAGCACCGACATATCTGTGTCATCATTGGCAGGTATCATGGCATCAAGTGGCACATTAGGGCTTTTGATGACCGCTGAATTTGCCAATGTCTGCATCATGTTCTCAGTCATCTTATCTATCATCGGCACCAAAATACTCGGCACCCGTTTGACGACCGTCTTGATGGCAGATGGCTTTCGCCCTGCCCCTTTTCGCTTACCACCATGAGAGTTTTCGCTCGCCCCTTTGTCTTTGAAACTGTTATTTGGCGTGGGGCCTGGGACAGTTTTTAAGATTTGGTCATTTTTGCTCATAAAATTGCTTGTTTTTTAAAAATTTTGTGTTATTATATCATCATCTTGATTTTTGTAACAGTATTCAAATAAAATTTTAGCCGATTTTTGTATACTTTCAAGATAATTCGTCAGTTTTGTCCCACAGCATTAAACTGACGTCCTTTTTTGTATTTGATAGTGAGATTAGCGATGAGTACATCTTATGACATGGTTAATTATGACGCCACTCAGCACGTGGCACATTCACAGGGCAAAAAATCTTTACGCCCCATAAGAAATTATATCATACAACTAATCTGCTATTTATTGCAAGTCGTTATTGTCATTTGTCAGCAATTAGAAATGCTTTATCAAGACATTCGACAGTCGCTATTACATATCAAACAAGACATCACAGGTAATAATGTGGTATTTTACCATAAGAGCAGTGTTAAAAACATTCGCATAAAAACGCCCAAATTTTACCAAGTCAAACAAGGATTGGCTTTGGTTTATCAAGCGTTTAGCCTAACCTTGTTTGTCATGATAATATCCAGCGTGGCACTGATGTTTGTCAAAGCTGGGTTTTAAATTTACCCTTTTCAATGTCATTTCTTTTTAAATTAAAACTTTAACAATTCAAGCTTGTATAGGCGATGAGTATTCATTGCCTTTTTAATAACATCCCAGCCAATCAATATCACCAAATGAAGTCATGCTAAACGTAACACCGCCTGCCCCCATTCTACTTTATCGCCAGCTTTGACAAGGTAGTCATGCAAAACTCCCGATTTATCGGCTATGATGGGGGTGAGTACACCAAGGGCAAGCACGCCCCCCACTGTGTCGCCAGCTTTGATGGTATCGCCTGTGGTTAGGGCAATCCCATCAAGGCAGAACTTGCCCACACTTGCCGCTTTTATGATGGCTGATTCATCGGCATTGTTGGCATCATCGCCCAAAGGCGGGGCTAGGCTCATGGTTTTTGGGGCTATTGGCATTGAAGTCTTTGTGGTATTAACTACCTTGATACGCTCTGTGCCGTCTGTAACTTCAATTTGCCCAAGTTCGCTTGTCTCGGCAAGTGCGATAAGGCGTTGTATTATCTCAAAATTCATGATTTATCCTGCCAAATATTTATAAATTGTCATCACGCTAAGAATGGACATTGCCAACGCCACAATCCAGCCAAAGCCTGCCATCCAGACAGGGTGCTTGTAATCGCCAATGATGTTTTTGCGATAGGCAGCAAGCAAAATAACCACAAGGGCAATCGGCAGTACAAGCCCGTTTAGCGTACCCACAAGCACAAGCACTTGGGCAGGTCTGCCAATCGTTGCAAAAATAAGCGTTGAGATGGCAATAAAACCGATGATAAAATAACGGCTGTTTTTGGCGATACCTGCGTGAAAATTGGTCAAAAATGATACCGATGTATAAGCACAGCCAATCACCGATGTGATGGACGCTGCCCAAATCACCATACCAAAAATAATCCGTCCTGTGTCGCCAAGCCCATGCACAAAGGGCGTAAGAGCAGGGTTGTCCTTCATCATGGCAACGCCTGAGGTAACCACGCCAAGGCACGCCAAAAATAAGAACACCCGAATGACGGACGCTGCCAAAATGCCCTGAATGGAGCTTTTTGAGACGACAGACAGATTTTCTTTGCCAGTAATGCCAGCATCCAGCAATCTGTGAGCCCCCGAAAAGGTAATATAACCCCCAACCGTACCACCAACCAAGGTAACAATCGCCATCGCATCAATTTTTTCGGGAACAACAGTGCGAGCGACCGCTTCGCCAAAGGGCGGATTGGTGTTGAATACCACATAGATGATAAGAGCAATCAGCACAAAGCCCATAAATTGGGTGAATTTGTCCACCAATGAGCCAGCTTCTTTGCTTAAAAAAATCCCAACGGCAATCACACCTGACACTAACGCCCCAATGATGGGGTCAATGCCAAAAATAGACTGCACGCCAAGTCCTGCCCCGCCGATGTTGCCAATATTAAAGGCAAGTCCGCCCATGATGATAAGCCCTGCCAAGACATAGCCCATGCTAGGCATGACAAGGTTGGCAATCTCTTGAGCTTTCATTTTTGAGACGGCGATCACTCGCCAGACGTTTATTTGTACGCCAATATCCATCAAGATGGACACCAAAATCACAAAGCCAAAGCTTGCTCCTAGTTTTTCGGTAAAAGTGGCGGTTTGGGTCAAAAAGCCTGGGCCAACAGCCGATGTTGCCATCAAGAACGCCGCCCCTAAGATGGCAGAATTTTTGGTAGAATTTTTCATAAATGTCCTTATTACCAATTAATGATGTTTTGCTTCAATCTCAACTTAAAATTGTAAATTATTGATGATTGGGCAATTATGGTAAATTAACTTCAATTTACACCAACGCTACATTTTAAAAAATACTTTTGTAGGGGCGAGTTACATTTGCCCTTACAAAACGCATTAAATGCTAGGTTTTGGGTTGTATTTGGGTGCAATGCCAATGCCTTTTTCAAGTAAGGTTTGTTTGATTTTTTGGGCAAAATCTAGGGCGTGCTTGCCATCGCCATGCAAACAAATGCTATCCACTTGCACATTGATGACCAAACCGTCCACCGCCACCACTTGTCCGTCTTGCACCATACGCACCACTTGATTGATGGCTTCGTTGTCGTCTTCTATCAAAGCGTTGGGCAAGGTGCGTGAAACCAACGTACCATCGGCATTATAACGCCTATCGGCAAAGGCTTCACAGATGACCTTTAAGCCTGCCTGTTTGCCTGCATGAATAAGCTGACTGCCAGACAAGCCCATGAGTGCAAGGCTGGGGTCAAAGTCATACACCGCTTGGGCGATGGTCTTGGCAAGGGTGGGGTCGGTGCTGGCTTGGTTGTACAATGCCCCATGTGGCTTGACGTAGCTTGGGGTAAGCCCCATATTTTGGCAGACCGCCACAGTCGCCCCCAACTGATAAAACAACAAAGAACGCACGTCATCGGCAGATAGATTGTGATTGGTACGCCCAAAGTTGGTACGGTCGTCATAGCTTGGGTGCATGCCAATGCTTACGCCATTATCACGGGCAAAGGCAAGCGTTTGTGCCATGCACACCGCCCCACCTGCGTGTAGCCCTGCACAGATGTTTGCTGAGCTGATGATGTGCATGAGTGCTTCATCAAATTCAAATCCTTCTGCCACGTCCGCATTCAAATCAATCGTTGTCATATGCTCTCCTATCTAAAGCGTTTTGCCATGCTTGCCACTTGATGTAGATGGGTGTGATACGTTGCCATCTTTTGTAGGGCGGTGTCTGCGTCCACATAGATAAAGCGAATTTGATTACCAAACCGCACCTGAGCCAATCTGCCCAAATCCGCCCCAATGACCGCCCCAATCTTGGGATAACCGCCTGTGGTCTGAGCATCTGCCATCAGGACAATGGGCTTGCCATCGGGCGGTACTTGTATCATGCCAAAGTCCACGCCGTGCGAATTCATCTCGATTTTGTCAAAGGTTAATGGCGTACCATCTAGCCGATAGCCCATGCGGTTGCTGTTTGGTGATAATGTATATATTTGTTCGCCAAATTCATCACGCCCTTGGACAATCTTGTCATATTCGCTACTTTTAATGACGTGAATGTTGGTCAATTTGCCAAATTGGTACAAATTTGCCACGCCCATCGATTTCATCTCACGCCCTGTATGATAAGGCAAGCCATCGCCTGCCATCACATAGCGACCAAGTCCGCCAAGGCGTATCTTGATGTCGGTGCTTGCCGAGCCTAGCTCGTGTGCCACATCAAATCCGCCTTGCACACACAGATAGCCGTGCATACCATCTGTCATGCGTTTTAGGGTCAAAACTTGCCCCTGCTTGGCAAAATAACGATAGCCTGCGATGACACGCCTGTCATCAAGTGTGCCATCAAAAATTGCTCCCGTCAGACAAAACGTGGTGTCTTTGGTAAATGTAGCGGTCAGTCCGCCAAGCGTGATTTCAAGGGCAGGCAAGTGAGTATCATTGCCAAGTAAGGCATTGCCAAGTTGTAAGGACAAGCCGTCCATCGCCCCACATCGTCCAATGCCAAGCCCCAGATAGCCTGTGCGTCCTAAATCTTGAATGCTGGCAAGGGCGGATAATGTATTGATTGTTAACATGAATTATCCTTATGCCAAAATGTCCGTTGCCACAAAACGCAAGGTATCGCCAGCTTGCAGTAGCGTTGGGGAGTTGTGTGTTTTGTCAAAAAGTGGCAAGTTCGTCCGCCCCAAAAGTTGCCAGCCCCCAGGCGATTCAAAAGGATAAATGCCCGTCTGAGCCCCACCAATACCCACTGAGCCTTGTGGGACTTTGGTGCGAGGTTTGGCGTGGCGTGGCAGGTGTAGCTCATCAGGCAGCCCCCCAAGATAGGGAAAACCCGCCTGAAAGCCAATAAAATACACGGTATAAAGCGGTGCGGTATGACGTGCCACAAGCTCATCAATGCTCATGCCCAGCATTTTTGCACTGTCCGCCAAATCCACCCCATATTCTCCGCCATAAATGACAGGAATGTCCACGTGCTTGCCATCTATGCCATCAAAACTGCCCGATGAGCCAACAAAGTCATGGGTAATTTCATTTAGTAGTTTTTGATAAATGGCAAGATTACTTGGATTTTGATAAAGTACATCTTTATCCAAATACATCGTCAAGGCATTCATGCCGACCACCGTCTCACTTACAGGCAAATCGGCGCAAGTGTCAAGATGGCGAGACAATGCCCAGCACAGTTTTTGTTTGTCAAGGCTGATTTGCCCACCCAAAAATAGTACAAAGGTGCTTTCTGATGAGCTTATCCATTGGGTGTTTGTGTCCATAAGTTGCCTAAATTTATCTAGTTTTTGTGATTGGGCTGATTGTTTTGATAATTGTCAAGCCAATGGGTGAGGTAATGAATGCTCACACCACCTTTTATAAAGCTGTCATCATCAAACATTGCTTGATGTAGGGCTTTGTTGGTCTGTACGCCTTGAATGTCAAGCTCGGTTAGGGCAGATTTCATCTTGGCGATGGCAAGCTCTCTTGTCGGTGCGTGGATACATAGCTTGCCAATCAAGCTGTCATAATAGGCGGGGATTTTGTAGCCCGTATAAAGATGGCTATCCACTCGTGTGCCATAGCCTGCAGGCAGATGGCAGTAGCTTACCGTCCCTGCCGATGGCATGAGTGTGAACGGATGTTCGGCATTGATACGGCATTCAAAGGCGTGTCCTGTCAGCTGCATGTCGTCTTGGGTAAATTGCAAGGGATAGCCTTCTGCCACTCGGATTTGTTCGGCGATAAGGTTTACGCCTGTTACAAGCTCGGTAACAGGATGTTCTACCTGAATGCGGGTATTCATCTCAATAAAGAAAAATTCCCCATTTTCATACAAAAATTCAAACGTTCCCACCCCACGATAGCCCATATCAAGGCACGCCTTAACACACGCTTGACCGATTTTGGCACGCTTATCATCGCTGATAAAGGGAGCAGGGGCTTCTTCGATGACTTTTTGATGACGGCGTTGCATGGAGCAGTCTCGCTCGCCCAGATGAATGGCATTGCCATGAGTGTCTGAGATGACTTGAATTTCAATGTGGCGTGGGTTTTTTAGGTATCGCTCCATATAGACCACAGGATTGCCAAAGGCACTCATTGCTTCTTTTTTGGTCATGGCAACCGCAGACAACAGCTCGTCCATACTCTCAACAACTCTCATACCACGACCACCGCCACCGCCAGTGGCTTTGATGATGACAGGCAGTCCCACATCTTGGGCGATTTTGATGATTTGTTTGTCATCATCGGGCAACGCCCCATCAGAGCCTGGCACGCACGGTACGCCTGATGCTATCATGGTGTTTTTGGCGGCAACTTTGTCGCCCATCATGCGGATATTTTGGGCGGTAGGGCCAATAAATACAAACCCCTGCTCGCTAACAAATTCGGCAAAATCGGCGTTTTCACTCAAAAATCCATAACCAGGGTGAATGGCGTCCACTTCCATCAGCTCGGCTGCCGATACGATGGCACGCTGATTGAGATAGCTGTCTTTGGGCAGATGACTGCCAATGCACACCGTCTCATCGGCAAGACGAGCGGGCAAGCTGTCCTTGTCGGCGGTAGAATGTACAAGCACCGATTTGATACCAAGCTCACGGCAAGCACGGATAATTCTTAGGGCAATCTCACCACGGTTGGCAATGAGAATTTTTTTAAAGGGGGTTGGGTTCATGGACTGTCCTTATTGTCTATTTATTATTGATGACAAATAATGGTGCATCATATTCCACCATGTCGCCTTCTTCCACCAAAATCTCAGCCACCACACCATCGCTGTCCGCCTTGACCTCGTGCATGATTTTCATCACTTCTACAATACACAAGGTGTCGCCTGCTTTGATGGTGTCGCCTGCTTCCACAAAATTCGGGCTATCTGGGGCGGATTTGCGATAAAACGTCCCCAGCATGGGCGATGTGATGGTGTGCTTAGCACTTGGATTGTTGGGGGTTTGGGTGGCTCTGGTGGGGGCTGTGCTAACTGTTGGCACAGGAGCGGTTTGTCCAATGGGGGCAACTGGTGTATCGGATGGGTATTTGGTCAGTTTGATGGTTTGAGTGCCGTCTTGAATTTCTAGCGAGTGAATTTGAGCGGTCTCGGTCAGCTTGATAAGGCGAGCTAAGTTGTCAAAATCGATGTTCATTATTATCCCTAAAAATGTGTGGGTGGGACTGCGATTATAAAAAAATTTTGCAAATTTGTCTAGACATTTTGACAGATTCTACATATGTTTTGAATACAAGTATCTGATTTTACTTGATGTTTATTTGAAATTTTTGATTTGTGATAGATGTGCAAAATTTTTTCATTCTATTGCATTGATCCAACCATATTGGGAAAAATTTTATTGGAAGAAAGTTCTCAAACGCCATCATTATTATTCAACCTATCTTAAAAATCCTTCACTTTTTATTTTAAAAAAAGCATGTTATCTTATTTACCCATATTTTTCATCTCTGTTGATTTATAGATTTTTTATTTGAGAATAAACATGACAACAGCCGAACAAAGCATATCGCCACAAACCAATGCACAAACACAAAAACTCACTTGGAAAGCCTTCGGGCCTGGCATTTTAATGGCATCTGCCGCCATTGGCGGTTCGCACCTTGTATCATCCACCCAAGCTGGGGCGTTGTACGGTTGGCAACTTGCCATTATGATCGTGCTTGCCAACTTTTTTAAGTACCCTTTTTACCGCTTTGGCACAGAATACGCCTACAAAACAGGCGACAGTCTCGTGGCGGGTTACGCCAAAAAATCCAAAGCCTACCTTTGGGCGTTTTTTGGCTTATCTGTCGTCTCAGGCGTGATTACCACAGGGGCAGTCGCCCTGCTCTGTGCGACCATTTTGGGCTTTATTTTGCCTTTTGAGCTAAATCCACTTATCCTGTCCATCATTGTAATGACCGTCTCATGGGGGCTACTCATTGCAGGGCATTATAAGGTTTTGGACAATATCTCAAAGTGGATTATTCTGGCATTGACGGTTGCCACCATTTTGGCGGTCATCATCGCAGGTATGTCGCCAAAAGAAGTCGCTCCTGATTTTGTGTCGATGTCGCCTTGGAACTTGGCGTCTTTGGGCTTTATCATCGCTCTTATGGGTTGGATGCCTGCTCCACTTGAATTTTCGGTCATTACATCTGTGTGGACTGCCAAAAAAATCCGCACCGACCGCACAAGCCAGTTTCAAGGCGTGGTAGATTTTAACGTGGGCTATTTTACATCGGCGATTTTGGCATTATTTTTCTTGACGCTTGGCGTGTTTGTGCAATACGGCACAGGCGAAGAGATTGCCACCAAAGGCGGTGCTTACATCGGTCAGCTTGTACAAATGTATACAGAAACAATCGGTAGTTGGTCAAAAATTCTCGTGGCATTCATCGCTTTTTTGTGCATGTTTGGCACGGTCATCACGAGTGCAGACGGCTATGGGCGTACCAATGCCGAGAGTCTGTCGCTCATCAAAACAGGTACGACCAAGCTTACCGAAAAATACGTCATGCGTTGGACGACCGCTATGGTCATTGGTGGATTTATCTTGATTAATGTGTTTGCAGGACAAATGGCAAGCCTACTTAAATTTGCGATGATTAGCTCCTTTGTCTCCGCTCCGATTTTTGCCTACCTTAACTACTCGTTAGCAAAATCTGAAAACCTACTCACCCCAAAAATGAATATTTATGCCCTGCTTGGCATTGCTTTTTTGGCGGGATTTGCAGGATTGTTTTTATTGCAGTTTTTTGGGATTATTGGTTAAAACTTGCAAAAAAACACATCAAAAAAAGGGCGACATCAATCGTCCTTTGTTTTTGCAAATACCCTACCCTATTCCGTGCCAAACTCCTTACGCTTATTGGCAAAAAATCTATCCAATCTATCCATCGCATCTTCCAAATCTATCAAATTGGGCAAAAATACGACCCTAAAATGGTCGGGCTTATCCCAATTAAAGCCCGTGCCTTGCACCATCAGCACCTTTTCTTGGATAAGCAAATCCATCATAAAATTCATATCATTTTCAATGGGATAAACCTCTCTATCAATCTTAGCAAAGCAATAAAACGCCCCTTGCGGTTTGGTGCAGCTAATGCCCTTAATAGCATTTAGGCGAGAGAACGCCATCTCACGCTGTTTGTACAGTCGTCCTGTCGGTGCGGTCAGCTCCTGCATGGACTGATAACCACCCATTGCCGTCTGTATGGCGTACTGAGCAGGCACGTTGGCACACAGTCGCATACTGGCGAGCATGGTCAAGCCTTCTATAAAGTCGCCAGCATGGTCTTTTTTGCCCGACAACATGATCCAGCCTGAGCGATAGCCTGCAATGCGGTGCGATTTTGACAAGCCATTAAAGGTCAAAACCAGCGTCTTATCGGTAATCGTACACATGGGCGTATGCACAGCATTATCATACAAAATACGGTCATAAATCTCGTCCGCCATGATAACCAAGCCGTATTTTACCGCCAAATCAGCAATCTGCTCTAAGATTTCCTTGCTATACAACGCCCCTGTGGGGTTGTTGGGATTGATGATGACAATGGCTTTGGTTTTGTCGGTGATTTTACTCTCAATATCCGCCAAATCAGGATGCCAGTTGTCTTCTTCCACACAGCGATAATGAACCGCCCTGCCCCCTGCTAGGTTGGCGGACGCTGTCCACAGCGGATAGTCAGGCATGGGAATAAGCACTTCATCGCCGTCATCAAGCAGACATTGCAAGGTCATGACGATAAGTTCCGACACGCCATTGCCGATATACACATCGTTGACATCGGTCGCTGACAGCAGTCCTTTGGCTTGATAATATTGCAAAATCGCCTTACGAGCCGAAAAAATCCCCTTAGAATCGGAGTATCCAGACGCATTTTGCAAGTTCATCGCCACGTCTTGCACAATCTCATCAGGGGGCAACAGTCCAAACGGTTCAGGATTGCCAATATTAAGCTTAATAATACGCTGACCTTCGGCTTCCATGCGGTTGGCGGTTTGCAAAAGTTCGCCACGAATGTCATAGCAGACGTTAGAAAGTTTGGCAGATTTTTTTAGGGCTTTCATGGGGGCTACCTTATAAGAATGGTTGTGTAAATTTGATAGATTATCTTGTAAATCAATCTCTTGACTGGCATTATTGACGGTTGGATTCGTCGACACATTACCTGTCAAAAGATAATTTTCGGTCGTGCCTAGCACTTGGGCGACTATGGGGAGCTTGCTACTTGTGATACCATTTTTGTCGCATTCCCAATTGGCAATCGCTCCACGACTGACGGACGCACCGTGGGCGTTTAGCTTATCGGCTAGGGCTTGGGCGGATAATCCTAAGGATTTTCTAAGCTGTTTTAGGCGTTCACCCTGCGTGGTGGGCGTATTTGGTAAGTGGGTATTGGTGGTTATGGCGGTCATTGCAAGTAAAAGTTGCAGTTATCATACGCCCAATTGGCTAATTTTGCAAGAAAATTTTTGGGTGGGGCGTATTGGGTGGTTTAAGCCTCACAATCCAGACAGTTCATAGTAGCGATTGGTGAGCAATAAAGCCGTACACAGCCCAGCCAGTATCGCTACCAACCATGAAAATCCCCAAAAGAAACTGGCAACCAACACATAAACAAATAATGAGATTAGGGTGATTGCCAGCACCAAATACATCTCTACTTTGGTTGTTTTTTGTTTAGAAATACTGGCGCTGATTGCAAATGCCACCATTAGACTTACCATGCAAGACCATATCATTATTCACCCCAAATATCATCAGTCATGCTCTTATGATACTTGTTGCCGTTACAAAAAGCAATTTGTTCTACGGTCTTTTTATGATACACTTACCATTATTTGCAAGTATTTTGGAAGAAAATCATGTCATCATCTCACGCACTCACCGCCAACGACATCGCCCACATGAGCGAACACGACTGGCAAAACCGCCTAAGCCCCGATGAATACTACGTCCTACGCCAAAAGGGAACAGAGCGTCCTTTTACGGGCATTTATACGGACGTATTCGAGGCAGGCGTGTATCATTGCAAGGGCTGTCACGCCAGGCTGTTTGACAGTAGTAGCAAATTTCACTCAGGCTGTGGCTGGCCAAGTTTTGACAAGACAATCAACGACACCGCCCTGACCGAAACGCTGGATTTATCGCATGGCATGAGACGCATTGAAGTGACTTGCACCAACTGTGGCGGGCATTTGGGGCACGTTTTCCCAGATGGACCAAGGGAGACCACAGGCATGAGATATTGCATTAACTCGGCGTCCATTCATCTTGAAAATGAATAATTTTTGATAATTATCAATAATTTAGGATAAATCATGACAACCATCTATACCTTTACCGCCACCGACATTCGTGGCAATGTCGTTAATTTTGCCGATTTTAACGGTAAAGTGCTACTGATTGTCAATACCGCAAGCAAATGCGGATTTACACCACAGCTTGCAGGCTTGCAAGAATTACACACAAAATACCACGACAAAGGCTTGGTTGTCATCGGTTTTCCTTGCAATCAGTTTGGCGGACAAGAGCCTAATGACGAAAATGGCATCGCTAATTTTTGCCAAGTCAATTATGGCGTGGACTTTTTGATGATGAGCAAGGTTGATGTCAATGGCGACAACGCTCACCCGATTTTTGAGTTTTTAAAACGTGAGCAAGGCGGAATTTTGATTGATGCAATCAAGTGGAACTTCACCAAATTTTTGGTCGGTCGTCATGGCAAGGTGCTAGACCGCTACGCCCCCACCACCAAGCCTGAGAGTTTGGAAGATGACATCATCAAGGCATTGGCTTAACAAGCAAATTTTATAGATTTTAATTTAATAAAAATCAAATACTTATAAAAAAATTTTAAAATTTTTTGCAAAAACTATTTGACACCCACCAAAAAATCTATATAATACGCACCACAACGAACGACATACATAACAAATAAACATGGTTTGAATTGTTGGTTGTAGTCTAAAAAGTATGCTGAACTAGGTTTTCCATTCGCCCTGAGCCTGTCCAAGGGTAGGAAAACCGTTATGGTTCGACAAGCTCACCACGAACGGTTTTCCTTGTAGCATACTTTCTGAACCAAGACCAAATTGTTTATTAAAACAGTTAAGTAAGTCAAGTTCGGGCGGTTAGCTCAGTTGGTAGAGCGTCTGCCTTACAAGCAGAGGGTCAGCGGTTCGAATCCGTTACCGCCCACCATTTAAATCTTTTATGGTAAAAAAGATTAGCGACCTTAGCAGCGGTAGTTCAGTTGGTTAGAATACCGGCCTGTCACGCCGGGGGTCGCGGGTTCGAGTCCCGTCCGCTGCGCCATTTTTAACTGGTTTTTCCAGTTTATCCCCTAAGTCTCCCCTGACTTAGGGATTTTTTGTATTTGTCAATTATTTACCTATAAATTTTTAAAAATATTTTAAAAAACTCATTTTATTATTTTTACAAAATTTATCATAAATAACTTACTCTTTTGGCAAAAATAGCATAAAATAGGCGGATATTTGTCCACTTTTTTGTGCTATTTTATCATGCGACATCGTACCCTTGACCCCTTTTTTCGCCGAATACTGATTGTGCTGTTTTGGGTGGTTTTTCTGTATGCCCTATATCTCATGCGTGCGGTGATTTTGCCTTTTGTGGCGGCGTTTATTTTGGCATACATGCTAAACCCTTTGGTAACACGATTGGCTCGCTACATGAATCGCATGCTTGCCATTGTGGTGGTGTATTTTGCCAGCATTCTACTGACGGGGGCGTTGGTTGTGTGGTTTGTGCCCGTATTGTGGCAACAAATCACTTTGGCGTGGGAGTCGCTACCCTTGCTTGTAGAGTGGTATAACACCACAGCAAGAACATGGATAAGTCAGCACATGGGCGGACGTCCCATGCCCCTTGAAGTTGATGTCATCTCAAATGCACTCATTGAGTACGCTCAGAAAAATTATCAGGTGACGGATGCTCAGTTGCTCATCAAGCAGGTGCTAAACTCGGGCATAATAGTGGCAAATAATGTTGGCATGGCAGTAATGGTACCGATATTGACCTTTTATTTTCTCATCGGCTGGCAAAAACGTCTAAATTCATGGCTGCATGCCATGCCTAAACCCCATCAGAAAAAAGCCCTAGAAATCGCCAAAGACTGCGATACCACGCTCATGAACTTTATCAAAGGTCAGCTTAGTGTCATGTTACTGCTTGGGGCGATTTATGCCATACAACTACAACTCATCGGACTAAAATTCGGACTGCTCATCGGTATCGGGGCAGGCGTGGCAAGTTTTGTGCCGTACTTGGGTTTTGGTGTAGGAATTATCGTAGCGATTGTCGTGGGGCTGTTTCAATTTGGTTTTGACCCCATTTATATCGGTCTTATCATTGGGGCGTTTATGGTCGGTCAAGCGATGGAAGGCTATGTATTACAACCCCTACTGCTTGGCGATAAAATTGGATTGTCACCATTATGGGTGATTTTCTCGGTATTGGCAGGAGCGTCCTTATTTGGTTTTGTTGGTATGCTCATCGCCCTGCCCGTGTCGGCAATTTTAAACGTTCTGTTTCATCATGCGTACTGTGCTTATCTGGACAGTGATTGGTATAAAGGGCAAAAACAGCTGACGTTGTGGTAAGTTTTTAAACCACTATCGATTTTTAAAAAATAAATAATGGCAGGGTTTGTCTTTGCCATTATTTTTTTGGGCGGTTATTTGGGTTTGGGTGGCAGATACGCTATAATAGGCGATTTTTGACACTGTACTGACTTAACTGATGAATATTTTTAACCACTTTACCAAAGACCAATGGTTCTCAAACGTCCGTGGCGATGTGCTGTCAGGGCTTGTGGTTGCCCTTGCTCTCATTCCAGAGCAATTGCCTTTTCCATCATTGCAGGGGTTGACCCAAAAATGGGGCTGTATGCGTCCTTTTGCATTGCGGTGGTGATTAGCTTTTTTGGTGGTCGTCCTGCCATGATTTCGGCAGCCACAGGAGCGATGGCACTTGTCTTGGCAAGTCTTGTCAAAAATCATGGGCTAGAATATATGCTCGCCGCCACGCTACTGACAGGCGTGATACAAATCATCTTTGGCTTTTTAAAAGTCGGGTATCTTATGAAATTTGTCGCCCGTGCGGTGGTCGTGGGCTTTGTCAATGCGTTGGCGATACTGATTTTTATGGCACAACTGCCTGAGATTTTGGGGCGTGGCATGACAACTTATGCTTTGATTGCACTCGGGCTTAGGATTATTTATGCTTCTCCTTATGTTCCCAAACTTGGCAAAATCCTGCCATCGCCCCTTGTTACCATTGTCGCCTTAACCGTCATCAGCGTGATGATGGGACTTGATGTGCGGACGGTGGGCGACATGGGCGAGTTGCCCGATACGTTGCCTATGTTTTTGTTGCCTGACATTCCCTTGAATTTGCATACGCTGTGGATTATTTTGCCTTATGCACTTAGCCTATCGGCGGTGGGTCTGCTCGAATCCTTGATGACGGCAACCATCGTGGACGAGATGACCGACACCACAAGCGACAAAAACCAAGAATGCAAAGGGCAAGGGGTCGCCAACATCGTAGCAGGATTGTTTGGGGGCATGGCAGGCTGTGCGATGATTGGGCAATCGGTTATCAACGTCAAATCAGGCGGTCGCACACGGCTATCCACGTTGTTGGCGGGTGTGATTTTACTCATCATGGTCGTATTTTTGAGCGATGTATTAAGTGTCATTCCCATGCCAGCACTGGTGGCAGTGATGATTATGGTGTCCATCGGCACGTTTAATTGGCAGTCGGTCAAAGAGCTAAAAACGCACCCCTTGGGCTTTAATATCGTTATGATTGCCACGGTCGCCATCGTGCTATATACCCACAACTTAGCCCTTGGGGTGGGAGCAGGCGTGCTACTTGCGTCTTTGTTTTTTGCCAACAAAATCGGTCGCCTTATGTCGGTACAATCCTTACCCGCGCCAGATGAGACCACGCTTGCCTATGGCGTGGTGGGGCAGGTATTTTTGCCAGTGCTGACCGATTTGTCGCTCAGTTTGATTTTGATAAGCCTGCTGAGGCGGTGAGCATTGATTTGACTTATGCTCATTTTTGGGACGTAACAGCCGTATCCGCCCTTGACAAAATCGTCATGAAATACCGCAAAAAAGGCGTATCGGTAGAAGTTTTTGGGCTAAATGAAGCGAGCAAAACCTTGGTGGGTAAATTTGGCGTACATGACAAACATGATGGCAAGGATATTATTTTTGAGCATTAGGGCGATATGACTTGCAAAACCGTCAAAAATTTGATATATATAGCACATTTTTAAATCAGTTGAAAACCACTGAGCGATTCTAGCAAACTTTGGGATACCAAGCTTACATGACCGACCTTTTTCAGTCCGCCCTAGACCTTGACGTACAAGAGGAATCTCGGCTTTCGGATTTTACGTCCGTGGGATATCAAGCAGTCATCATCGCCACCCAAAAGCTCTGCCAAGGCGAGTTGCCTGAAATCTTTATTTATGGTAAAAAAGGCTCTGGCAAATCCCATCTCGCTCTCGCCATTTATAACGAATACACCAAAACAGGCAAAACCGCCATCAGTCTATCGCTTGACAAGATGATAGAGAGCGAGGGCGATGACGCGTCCGCCCTACAAGGCTTACAGCTGTTCGACCTTGTGATACTAGATGATGTCGAGGCAGTAGCACGCAGTCATGAATGGCAAGAGGGGCTGTTTCATCTGATTAATGAAGTCAGACGTGAACAAAAACAGCTTGTGTTCCTAGCTAACGACCCTGCCCGTGAGCTGGACATTAACTTGCTCGACCTGCTCACACGGCTGTCGCTTGCCCCTGCCTTTAAACTGCCCGATGGCGATAACCCTGCCGACCGTGAGGCAATGTTAAAGTCCATTCTAAGACGTAAAAACTGGCGACTGCCCCCTGTTATTTTTGAATATCTGGTCAGCGATGGTCCTTATAATGCCACAGACATGATGAGTGTGCTAGACAGTATCTCGCCCCTGCTCACACGATTGGCACGCACGCCCGTGAGCAAAAAAACCTTAGAAGACACCAAAAAAATCATCGATAAAGAAACTCTACTTTTGGAGCTGGGCGACTACATCGATGACATGGATGGCTGATTTTGTTTTACCGATTTTAAATAATTAGCATTTTCTCACTTTCTGCAACCCCACCCAATAGGAAATACCATGAAAAAATTAAGCCTACTGCTCGCTCTCGCACTTGCCACCCCTGCTTTTGCTGAGGTACGCCTGAACGTGGATGAGCATATTAAAGTAACCGCCATCAACGGGCAAGAGATTAAACACGGAGCCTTGCAACCACTCAAACGTGAGCTTACCCTTGACGCTGGTCGCCATGTCATTACTGCTCGCTATGACCGCTTATTTGACTTGCCTCGTGGCGAGCATGATTACCTAAAATCAGGTAACGTTACCATCACCGCCGACCTAGCGGACAACCAAACTTATCAGCTGGTCATGCCAAATCAGCCAAGCAACTACCGTGACGCCAAAGAATACGCCAAAGCCCCTACCCTTGCCATCAGCCAAAATGGCAAAGTATTGGCTTCTGAGCAGACCGTAGAGAGTCGCACGGGCATTTTATCAACACTGGGCGACAGCATTGGCGGACTGTTCGGTCGTGACGATGCTACCCGAGCCAACCAAAAAGCCATCGCCGCCCTTAACCAAACCCCCACGCAGCCCACCGCTCCAACCATGGTCGCCCCCAAGGACAACCTAGACGGCTTTATGCAACTGTGGCTCAACGCTACCCCCGAAGAACGTGAAAAAATCCGTCAATGGGTTGAAAAATGATTTAAGCATTTTTAAAAAGCTGTCTTTGGACGGCTTTTTTGTTGGCTATAAACTGCATACGCCAAGGAGATGATTTTGAAATTAAGCAAAAAACAATTCTCCATGGTTAAAAATATAATGATTCATTTGATGTGTAGTTTTCTTTTTAAAATAAAATTTAAAAAATAGATTATGTTAAATAAAATAATTTCCACAACGCTCTAAAAGTTTGTTAAAATACAAAACACTGTTATATTATGATGTAGCCATATCATGTCTGTTTATCAATTAAAAACTGCGTTTCAAAACAAACTTCGCCCCATCAGTAACACGCTGATCAAACAAGGCTTCACCGCCAATCAAATCACCCTATCGGCGGTGATATTAAGCCTTATCACGGCTCATCTGATTGCCCGTCACGCAAAACACCATAAGGCTTACTGGTATCTACTACCCACAGGGCTGTTTGTCCGCATGGCAATGAATGCCATCGATGGCATGATGGCAAAAGAACACGGACAAGCCAGTACGCTCGGGGCATGGCTCAATGAAAGTGGCGATATGGTCTCAGACACCGCACTCTTTTTGGGGCTATTGCCACACACCAATCACCCTGCCCATCTTGTCTTCATCACCGCCCTATCGCTAGCAACAGAGCTAACCGCCATCATGGCAACCCTGCTCACGGGCGAGCGTGCCAATCATGGACCCTTGGGAAAAAGCGACCGTGCCTTGGCACTGGGGATATTTGGACTGATAAAGGGGCTGGATAAAGAGCTAAGCTATGAACGCCTAATTCTTGTCATCGCCCAGTTGTTACTTATCAAAACCATCATCAATCGTGGGCAAGCCATCATCTGCCATCGCTCCACAAATCAACAGTAGTTTTGCAAGACCGACAAAGTTAATAAGGATTTATCATGCAACCCATCAGCACAGCAAATATTCATGAATATCACAGCACGTTTAATAGCTACGACGGCACGGCCATGTTCTATCGATACTGGCTCACCGACAAGTCAGAGCATGTCTATGACCATGATGGCGACCGTGATGACCTAAAAATCATCGTCATGCTCCATCGTGGGCATGAACATTCACAAAGGCTGACCGACATAGCTCATGCCTTCGTCAAACAAGGCTATCAAGTCTTTGCATGGGACGCACGGGGCAACGGACGTTCAGGCGGTGAGCGAGACCATGCCGAGAGCTTTGGGCAATTGGTGCGTGATTTAGATGAATTTTTAAAAGTCATTAAAGCCCAAACGCACGCCAATGATGAGCAGATTGTACTCATCGCCAGTAGTTTGGGAGCGGTCATTGCCAGTGCCTATGTACATGACTACGCCCCCAACATTCGTGGCATGATACTCGGCACGCCTGCCCTTGCCATTCGTCTGTATGTCCCCTTTGCCCTGCCAGCACTCAAAGTCGCCAAAAAACTCGGAGTCATGTCTCGTGTGTCAAGCTATGTCAAAGCCCAAGTGCTCACACACGACAAAGAAGCCCAAAGCCAATACCACGCTGACAAACTCATCTCATCAAGTATCTCTCGCGACCTGCTCATCGACTCCCTACAAACAGGAGTACGCCTGCTCGATGACGCAGGTGCCATTACCATACCAACCATGATACTGTGTGCAGGTCAGGATTATGTCGTGGACAAAGAAGCGATACGCACCTTTTATGACCGCATTCGTTCGCCCATTAAGCGTTGGGCGTATTATCCCAAAAGTTTTCACGCCATTTTTCATGAAGTCAATAAACAAGACGTCTTTGCCGACTGTTTGGCGTTTACCGATGAGCTTTTTGCCAGCCCGCCCCAAACTGTGGACTTGACATCTGCCCACAACCCAACCACACACGCCCAAAGTTTTAGTAAAGACAAAGTCGATACACTCATGGCAAAAGGCTTTAACCCCAGTTTTGCCATGACTAAATTTATGATAGAACGCTTTGGACATGTCAGTGACGGAGTATCAGCGGGGGTAACACACGGCTTTGATTCGGGCGTGTCGCTAGATAAGGTTTATCAAAATGAACCACGTGGTAAGTTCGGTGTGGGCAAGCTCATTGATAATTTTTATTTAAATAACATCGGTTGGCGTGGCATTCGCATTCGCAAAGCTCATCTGTTAGAATTGGCAGAGATTGCCATTGACAAACACCTTAACGCACACCCTGACAAACAGCCCATCAAACTGTTGGACGTCGCCAGTGGTAATGGTTATTATGCGTTTGAACTTCTGCATAAATATCCCGCACTGACCGCCACGCTACGAGATTATGATTCACACAATGTCAGCGTCATGAAGGATAAAGCTGTCAAACAAGGTCTGTCACCACGAGCGACCATCAGCCAGCAAGACGCTTTTTGTGCTGACAGCTATCACTCATCTGATAACGACATCGCCATCGTCTCAGGGCTGTTTGAGTTGTTCTCGGATAACACCCTTATCCAAACCGCTCTAAGTGGTATGCACCGAGAATTATCAGACGGCGGTTATCTGCTATACACCAATCAGCCGTGGCACCCCGAACAAGAATTCATCGGCAAAACCCTAAACAGCCATCAAGGCACAGATTGGGTCATGCGATGTCGCTCACAAGCCGAAATCGACCAATTGGTTGCACAGGCAGGCTTTAAAAGGATTGATATGCGAATTGATGAGTTTGGCATTTTTAGCGTGTCTTTGGCGGTCAAACTTCCTACCCAACCATGACCACAAACACACCGCCCCTTACAAAACTCCCTTATCGCCGAGCCCTACTCATGGCAGGCGGGGGGTGACGCTTTGGTTATTATTTGGGGATTTATCAGGCGTTGTGCGATACAGGCAGGCGACCTGATTTGGTGATTGGTAACTGTGGCGGAGCAATGGCAACCGCCCTGTTATTAGAAGCCCTATCCGATTCGTCAGAGACAAGTCGGCAGTCGCTTATCGCTGTGATGAACAGATAGTTATGGGCAGTATCTCATGCCTGCCCTAAAACGTTGGTGTGGTTATCAACTCTCTCATCTACTTAACCGTCCTATCCGCCACACTCATCTGACGGACAAACTCATCGGCAACCTCACCCATCACGCCATCGGTCATGTGGACGGCGAAACGCACACGCCCTGTTGGCGTTTTGATGAACCCACCTCCAAGCCGTCCGCCACACACGTTCTGATTCTCGCCAGTCAACTGAATCGTATTCACGCCCATCATCAATGGCAAGGGCTACTGTGGACGTCAAACCCCCTGCTTTGGCAAGCCCTTGAAGAGCTAACCCCGACCAACATCATGGCACGCTACTCACCGCTCATTTGTGCCGATTATCATTCGACCAATCTGCCCTTGTCCGTCATGGTGCGTGCGTCCATCACGGACATGTATTATTTACCACCCCTATGTCATGATGACCGCTGTCTTATGGGCGGAGTCATGGATTTGACACCCATTGAACTTGCCTGTCAGCTTGCCGATGTGGTGTATGCTGAACCAAAATCCCCCTTTGACCGTGTGCTTGCCGAACCTGCCATTCATCACGTCTTTGGCTTCTCGCCCAATGCTCGCCTGCAAGATGTGCATGATTATATGGCAAATAACCCCCAAATACGCCATTTAGATACCAAAGATTATCGCCGTGTCCGCCCTTTATTTGACAAAAAACCCAATCTTCGACAAGGGCGTATTTTGGCATATCATCATGATTTTGATACTTTTGTCCAAATCACTGCTGAGCAGTTTGCCTATGGCTATGATGTAGGACTGTGTTGTGATGAGTGAATTGGGCAATTATTTTAAGAGAAAGTTAAAATTTTACTCTATAAATCAATTACTTATATTAAATCAAAAGGCATAAATAAATGAACACCCCCCAAACCATCATCATCTTTGGCGATACGAGCGGTATCGGTCTTGCCCTTGCCAAATGGCACGCCCATCAAGGCAATCTGGTTACGGTCATTGGTAGCAATCCCCACAAAGTACAAGCCATCTTAGAGCTTGACAACATCACCGCCATCTGCTGTGATGTCCGCTGTCGTACTCAGCGGGATGAACTCTTGAAACGGCTAGATACGCCTTTTTCTCAGCTGATTTATAGCATTGGTAAATATTATCCCGAACGCAAACAAGCCCTTAGTGCCGATGAAAGCCATGATATGCTCATGCTAAATTTGCAAGCCTTTCAAGCGGTGTTTGCTTGGGCAAGTGAGCGTCTTATTCACAAAAAACAAGTTCAAGAAAAACAAACCATTCATCACATCACGCTCGCCACGCCCACAAGTTTGGTCGCCATCTCATCTGTGGCAGGGCTATTTGACTTTCAAGGGGCAAGCCTATACGCTCACTGCAAGCGTGCGATGATACAAGACACGCTCGCCTATCGCATGGCACTTGCTCCATTTGGCATACAAGTCATCGCCATCGCTTGTGGCTATGTTGACACAGCGACATTAAGGCAGTTGCATGGCGGACGAGCCGACAAGCCATTTTTAATCAGCGAACAAGAAGCCGTCCATCAAATCATTTACGCCATACATAACGACATCGCCCTACACGTCTTTCCCAAACCCATGAAAGCCATTGCCAAGCTCCTGACCGCCCTGCCTCGTCCCTTACTTGCCAAAGTCATGCAATTACAGTACCACCATCAAGACCGCAAATAGTGGCACGCTCACAAGCAGGCTATCCATTCTGTCCAAAAGTCCGCCATGCCCTGCAAGCCACACCCCCATGTCCTTGACCTGATGACGGCGTTTGACACTAGATTCTAACAAATCGCCAACAATACCGCACGCCCCAAGCGACACCGCCAATAGTACCAACTGACCCATGCCAAAATCAGTCAAAACTTGCCCCACGGGTAGGCTTAGCACCATCATCAACAGCACGCCAAACACCGCTCCTTCAATGGTCTTATTGGGGCTAAGGTTGGGGGCAAGTTTGCTAGCAAACAGGCGATGACCAAAGGCTCGCCCCATGAGATATTGGCACACATCGCAAACCTGCACCGCAAATAGGACAAACAACAGCACGGATAGAGGCTTGACGGTCAAGGCAAGCCACACCCACGCCAGCCCAAACAGTCCGATATAACCCACAAATAGTCCATCACGCCATGTCCACACCTTAATCACTCGCCACAGCTCCCACAGGGCAATAGCACTCATCAGCATGCCCAATGTCGCCACGCCATACCGCCCAAGTATAAAGGCAAGCCACAGCACTGCCAACAGCCAAAACCATGACCGCACTGTTTGATATAAACCTCCTGACATTTGCCCAAGCATTTGATAAACAACATGATAAGCAAGACAACCGCCATTAAGAGTAATAATAAATATTCACTCATGCCAATAACCCCCGCGCACGGTGCTTGCCATAGGACGACAGCACAGAATCCATCATCTCTTTATCCTGCACGGACAGTCGATGTGGACAAATACCCTGTTGCAAGGCAAGCAGGCATATCATCACCGCCACACTCCTAGATTGTCCCATCGCACATTGGCAGATAATGAGTGTGTTAGGCTCGTCTGCTTGCTTGATATCATCATATAACGCCTTGACATTGTTCATAATGGTGTCATCAAAATACTGCAAATCCATCACGCCAAGATTAACATACTGCCACTTTGTCACTGTTCTCTTATCCGCCAGTAGCCCAGCATGGGCAAAATCAGATGCCATCTCCGCACAGACATCTACCCACAGTATCTGCCGATATCGCCCAGCGTATTGGCTTAACTCATCTAGCACATCATCAGACAGATGACCGATTGCCATAATGGTAAACGCTTGGGTGTGAATCGCTCGCCTGCCAATGTCATGACACACAAAATGACACGCCCACGCCAGTCGCCACATGAGCTTATAAATGATGATAATGGGTAAACCCAATCCGTACGCACTGGAACGAAATGCACCAACATGATGTTTATCCGTCTGTTTGGCTAATAGACTGGTTATCCATGACGGCTTGGCATAGAGCCACGCCACCGAGAACAGACCCAAACAGCCATACATGCCCATAATTTTTGCCATCATTGCCCACGCCGTACCTTGATAACCCACCAAGACAGGCACGACCGCCCACCCCAAAAACCACAGCACCCCAAGCGTGATAAACTTCATCATCGCTCGCCCTGTGATGTGTGGTAAGGCATGAAGCCATCGCTCCGCCACCAATACCACCACCGCAAGCCCAAGCCCTGCGACCACGTCCGCCACGTGATGTTGCCACGTAAAAAGCGTTGCTCCTGCTATCGCTACACAGATAAGACTTAGCCCTGCACGATACAGACCACGCCACCGCCCTTGCACCACATGCCATAAATTCACCCCAAACAGCAGTGCATAGCAGGCGTGCAAGGATGGCAGTTGATTATAAGGCTTATCCACGAGCGACAACAGCTCATACGCCCACCGCCACTGCTCCGACATGACAGGTCTATCATAGGCAAACACCAAAGGATAAACATAAAAGCACAGGCACGCCACCAACGTCCCAAGCACCAAACGGTGCAACAGCCGAGACAGCATGGCAGACGACACCACATAAAAACTCAGCACAAACAACACAAAGGATAAACCATAAGGCACTATCGCCCACGCCACAAATGGCACGACATCATAGCGACTTGCCACCGACCCCACCGCTGTTGGCGTGTGCGACATCAAAGCGTGCGTATAGTCATTGGTTAGGGGATATGCTAGCCCAAATAGCACCAATGCCTTGACAAGTGCCATCGTTCGCTGTTTTAGGTCATCATTCATGATTGCCAATGTGTACAAATAAACTGCATTAAATGCCAAATTCATCCCAAAGTCAAGTAAAAATAGTCCAAGTAAAAACAAATCCATACCCATTTATACACCTATTTTTACCTTATTTTAAAAAATCCGACTGGTTGGTTTTTTATAATTTTTATAAAATTTATCAAAAATTTGATAATCGTCTGTCCGACAAATTGATGAAAATTTGCCCAATTTCTTTACAAAATTTTCTTAAAAAATTTTATCGATCTCTTGACAAGCCTCAAAGCCTTATCCTGTCTTTTCTGTACGTTTTTCAAGTTTGGTTAAAATGACAAAATCACAGATTGGCACAAAATACAAGCTAGTATTTTAAAAATTTTTAGGCTATATTGTGCTACCTTAGAAATGCATTACTACATCTAGTGGTTAATTTTTAAATAGAAAAATCGCTAAGTCATTGAGATTTGGTAATTTTTTACAATTTACAACAAAAACGGGTGATTTTATGACACACATCGACCAAATCAAAGTCAAAAAAAGAGACGGCACCTTTGAACCCATCAACCTTGATAAGATTCACAAGGTCATCACATGGGCAGCCAAAGGATTAGACAACGTCTCCGTGTCGCAAGTGGAACTAAAATCACACATTCAGTTTTATGACGGCATTGCTACCCGTGACATTCATGAGACCATCATCAAGGCGGCGGCGGACTTAATCTCAGCCGAAACGCCCGATTATCAATATCTGGCGGCTCGTCTTGCCATTTTTCATCTACGCAAGATTGCCTATGGCGACTATGAACCGCCACATCTGTATGACCATGTCGCTCGCTTGACCGAAATAGGCAAATACGACAAGCACATTTTGGCAGATTATGACCGTGCCGAATTTGATGAACTAAACGCCTACATCGACCACGAACGTGACATGAACCTTGCCTATGCAGCGGTTGAACAGATGATGGGCAAATATCTCGTCCAAGACCGTGTCACCAAAAAAGTCTATGAAAGCCCCCAGTTTTTGTACATTTTGGTTGGCATGTGCCTATTTGCCAGCTATAATAAAGCGGTGCGACTGGACTACATCAAGCGTTTTTATGACGCTACATCCAACTTCTACATCTCACTGCCTACCCCCATCATGTCAGGCGTGCGTACCCCCACCCGTCAGTTTAGCTCATGCGTACTCATCGAATGTGGCGACAACCTAGACAGCATCAACGCCACCACATCCGCCATCGTCCGCTACGTCTCACAGCGTGCGGGTATTGGCGTGAATGCAGGGGCGATTCGTGCGTTAGGCTCACCCATTCGTGGCGGTGAAGCTCAGCACACAGGCTGTATTCCCTTTTTTAAAATGTTCCAAGCGGCGGTTAAGTCCTGCTCACAAGGTGGCGTGCGCGGCGGGGCAGCGACTTTGTTTTATCCGCTCTGGCATTTAGAAGTGGAAAGTCTGCTTGTCCTAAAAAACAATCGTGGCGTCGAGGACAACCGTGTCCGTCACATGGATTATGGCGTACAGATTAACAAAACACTCTACACCCGACTCATCAAAAACGAAGACATCACCCTATTCTCCCCGTCTGATGTGGCAGGGCTTTATGACGCATTTTTTGCTAACCAAGCCGAATTTGAACGTCTCTACACCCTATATGAAAATGACGAGAGCATTCGCAAACGCAAAATCCCTGCCCGTGAGCTGTTTAGTCTCATGCTCCAAGAGCGTGCCAGTACGGGGCGTATCTATGTCCAAAACGTTGATCACTGCAACACGCACAGCCCCTTTGACCCGTCTATTGCCCCTGTTCGCCAATCTAACCTATGCATGGAAATCGCCCTACCCACCAAACCGCTTGATAACATCAATGATGAGCATGGCGAGATTGCCCTATGTACGTTGTCCGCCATCAATCTAGGCAAGATTGACAAGCTAGAAGAGATGAGGGAGCCTGCCGAGCTGATTGTGCGTGCGTTGGACGCTTTGCTTGACTATCAAGACTATCCTGTCATCGCCGCCAAAAATGGTAGCATGAACCGTCGTACACTCGGTGTGGGTGTGATTAACTACGCCTATTATCTTGCCAAAAACGGCACACGCTACTCAGACATGGGGGCGATTGGACTGACCCACCGCACTTTTGAAGCGTTCCAGTATTATCTGCTAGAAGCGTCGAACAAACTTGCCCAAGAAAAAGGGGCTTGCCCTGCCTTTGGCGAGACGACATACAGCCAAGGTATTTTGCCGATTGATACCTACAAGGCGGATTTGGATAACATCTGCAATGAGCCACTACACCTAGACTGGGAGGCCCTGCGTGCCAACATCAAACAGCACGGTCTGCGTAACTCCACCTTATCGGCTCTCATGCCATCTGAGACATCTAGCCAAATTGCCAACGCCACCAACGGTATCGAACCGCCACGGGGCTTGGTGTCGGTCAAACAGTCAAAGGACGGCATTTTAAAACAAGTTGTGCCTGACATTGAGAATTTGGCAAATAAATACGAGCTGTTATGGCAAATGCCTGACAATAACGGCTACCTAAAACTCGTTGGCATTATGCAAAAATTCATCGACCAGTCCATCTCTGCCAACACCAACTATGACCCCAGCAAGTTTGAAGGCGGAAAAGTCCCCATGAAAATCATGATTCAAGACCTGCTTACCGCTTATAAACTGGGCGTAAAAACCCTATATTATCACAACACCCGAGACGGAGCAGACGACAGCCAAGGCGAGTTAGATGACGGCTGTGCAGGCGGGGCGTGTAAGTTGTGATTTTAAAATCAAGCCTATCGATTGGTAGGCTTGATTTTTGGCTTTTTATAAAAAATGAAAGATGTAGATATACTCCCATTATTTATAATACCCAAGATAAATACCGCAAATAAACCTATATAAAAACTAAAAGAATGCTCACCAAAAAAATAAGCGGTCTGTTACTCCTATGAGTGGTTAGGCTTTTTATATAAATACGGAGAA
>NZ_MUXV01000039.1 GCF_002014975.1 Moraxella bovis | reverse complement strand
AGACTCGCCACAGGTGGTTACGGTGAAAAGTTGTCCTATTGTGTTGCCTGACATAGCTAATTCCTTAATTTTGTAGCATTGTTAGTTGATTTAAAAGGTCTTGATTTAAGAAATGTCACAATCAGTCTTGCAGACCTGTTGCAAAACATCCCTTAAGTCTTTTTGAAAATCTTCTATATTGTGATTTTCCTGAACATATTTGATTGCTTGTATTGATAGGTGCTGACGGTTTTGTTCGTCTGCCATAAGCTTTCTGATTGCATTAACATACAAATAAACTTTATCAAAACCATCACCTAACACATCACCGACATAAATACCAAATTTAATAGTTAAATCATCAGGATTGCGATTACTTACGATTAGTGTGCCATACGATAAAGCTTCTAAAAATGAAATGGGCAACGCTTCATGAATGGAGGTATTTACCAAAATTTTAGCGTCTTTTAAAAAGTTGGTTTTGTCATCACCTTCGACATGCCCTACAAAATGTAGATTTGAAATTTGTTGATACTTTGCAAAAATTTCTTTATTTTTATCTGATTCACGAAAAGTTTGACCAAGTACATAAAATTGATATTCTGGCAACTGCTTAGCAATTTCACAAAACAGCCAACCACGTTTCACTGATTCTAATCTGCCCAAAAAGATGATTTTGTTTTGTTTTTGGTGGTTTTTAATATCAAATTCTTTATTTATTTCTATGGGATTTGGCAGGTGGGTAATATCAGTATTTCTATCAAGAGAATATAAATCAATGGCTTTTTGATTTAAAAAATGAGCCTGAGATATGAAACGAACACGACCTTGTTTATACCAATTATGCACCAAATCATAGATGGTTTGATTGTAATAACAGGTCTCTGTAAAAAGTTTTACAGTATTTATCTCATCCCATTCATACACGGGGCGTGGGTCTTGAATCCATAACACTAATTTTTTATTTTTATTTGTTTCATTTTTAAGTACATAATCATCGGTAAGTTCTATGCTAAGATAAGCATCATAATTTTTTATGGCAAGCCATCTTTGTGCAAACCAAGCTCTTTTTGGCAATCTATAAACATTGATATTATCAACAATATGATGTTCTGCTTTGAAACGGTGCGAGTTACTTTTTCCCAGTAAAACATCAATTTCACAAAATTTTGAAAGGTGTTTTACAACAAGATGTCTAGCTAAAAAACCATAACCACCAAAGGCGGTGCCTGCCCCACCAAAATATTCATCAACAATTAGACCAATTTTCATGATTAATCCTAAATTTCTTCTCTAAGCATTTTTGATAATACTGATGTTTTTTCAATTTGATTTAAATTTATATTTTTAAGCATTTCATTGTATAAATGAACTGCTAAGGTTCTTTTTGTACAAATATCAGATAATGTTAAATCTTTTTCTAATAATAATCTAATACAGTGATAATGTACAGGATAAAATATATCAATTGGTTGTGCTAAATAACCTAAATTAAATTCTTTTACGTAATAAGTAATCGCTTCCGGACCAATGACACCCCACGGCATATGTGATATATGTTTTGCAATCCCAAACATCTTCTTTATTTTTAATCTTTTTTGTGCTTTGTTGGAATACCAAGGTGGTATAAAATTAGAATCATGGCTGATTTCAATCAGTTTATTAAGTAATAAGCTGTTTTTTGGTAAGGCTAAGACCGCACCATTGATTTTATTATCATCTTCATAACCAAATAAATAGCCATTATCTGGTATTGTAATGGGCTTTGTGCAATAAACATCACAATCTACATAAATACCATCTACTTTATTTAATAATTCATAACGAAATATATCTGAAAATAAAGCATAGCTACCCGTTTTCTTATGTTTTATGATTTTGTTTTTTGGAATAATCAAATTAGCGTCAGCAAGTTGTACGCCTTTTGGCAGGTCATTAATATCATTATAGGTGTGCAAATACACCTGATGCCCCTGTGCAACAAAAGATGATAGACAGCAATGGGATAATTGCCCTAAATTAGAGCCTATCCATAAGGCATGAATGGTTGGTAAAATAGTGTTTAGCATTATAATTGTATTTTTCTATCTAAAATCCACAGTCTCTCTTGCAATCTTAACAGCAATACGCTCAAATCTTTTATTGATTTTTTGAGATAGGGTTAGTCTTGGTTTTGGCTTTGGTTGGCCATTCATACGAGAACGTCTCTCTTGTTCTAGTGTGCTTTTAATTTTTCCTGATTGCTGAGGTCGGTCGCTCTGTATTGATAAGGCAGGGGTCATTTGATAAATAGGTAGATTGTATTTAAATATCGCTATTTCAAACATAATATGGTCAATTGGCTCAGCATTGATTTTAAATTGTTCGGTAATAACATGCATGAGTTTGTCAATCATTGATTTGTGAATAATATAGCCAGCTGTCCCCCAATTAAACTCTTTTAAGGGTTTGATATGTCTACCATAAATCTCACTAATACTTTTTCCAAGTATTAGTTTATCCAAATAATGCTCAATTTTTATTAATTCACAATCACTGGGAATCCAATCACTATTCCTTAAAAACAAATGAGCATTTTTGCCCAAATACACATCATCTTCAAAAACTACAAGATAATCCAAATTATCATCTATTGCTTTTTGCCATAAACATAAATGACTAAAAAAACAAGCCAATTCACCCTTGGTAAGATTGGCATCTTGGATATTGATGTCAAATTTATTTACTAATTTATCCACATCGTTGGGTGTAACTGCATCAAAAAATTCAAATATAATACCTTGTTTGCCGAATTCTTCTGCGATGTGCTGACGGCGTTCGGTGGCAGTGGTCAGGCTGATAACGTAGTTTTTCATAATGACATTTTATAGAAAATGTGATAATATTATCCAATAAATACTATTCTGTCAAGCTAAAAAGTGGTTTTGGTAGTATTGGGTGTTATTAATTGAATGATTTTTTTACAAAAATTATGTAATATAATGCTATGATAAGTTTTAAAATTAGGTGATTTATGAAAATTTTACATGTATTATTAACACGTCTTGCCATTCCGCCAAAAGATTATGGTGGTACGGAGCGTGTGATTTGGGCTTTGGCGATGGCACAGCGTGAAATGGGGCATGAAGTGCGTTTTTTGACCAAAGCCAATCCCAACAATAACCCAGATGTACAACTGTATGATAAATCCAAGCCAATTCATGAGCAGATAGATGATTGGCCAGATGTGGTGCATTTTCATTGGCCGTATGATGGCGAGCTTCATAAGCCTTATATTTGTACTGAGCATAGCAATGCTGAGCTTGCCAAAGAGTATCCGATTAACAGTGTATTCTTATCGAGTAAGCATGCTGAAAATCATGGGGCGACTTGTTATGTGCATAATGGACTGTATTGGGCAGATTATAGCGAGCCAAATTTGACTACATCAAAAGACTATGTGCATTTTTTGGCAAAAGCAGCGTGGCGAGTTAAGAATCTACAAGGTACGGCAGAGATTGCCAAACGGGCGGGGAAGAGGCTAGAAGTGATTGGCGGTAAGCGTTACAATTTTTCTCGCAACCCATACTTTTACCTGTCATCACAGATTGGCTTTAATGGCATGGTCGGTGGTCGTGCCAAAGATGAGCTTATCAAAAACTCCAAGGGACTGATTTTCCCTGTACTGTGGCATGAACCATTTGGGCTTGCCATTATTGAGAGTATGTATTTGGGTTGTCCTGTGTTTGCATCGCCCTTTGGTTCACTGCCTGACATCATCAGTCATGATGGCTTGGGCGTTCTGTCGGACAGTTATGGTGAACTTGCTGATGCTCTAAAACAAGTGGATAGCTATGACCGCAGGGTCTGCCACGAACACGCCAAGACATATTTTGGGCATGAAGCCATGGGACGAGCTTATCAGGCGTGTTACGAAAAAGTCATCGCAGGTGAGACACTAAACCCAACACGTCCCAAATCTTTTGGCAATGTCAAGGCGTTATTGACGATGAGAGACTAGCTGTTATGATGATTAAAAGGGCAAAGAGTTTTTGCCCTTTTTTCATTTAAACTCAACCACTTGACCAAAAATCTTGAGTCTTGTTTTGTGAATGAAGCTGTTGAACTCTCGCATGATTTTTTGGGGTAGGGTGCGATGGGGTTTTTTAAAGTAATGGGTTTGTCGGTGCTCGTCAAGAGTACTTTTTAATGATAGGTTGCCTTGTTTATGGATAAACTCTTGAATACACAAGGCGGGTGTTAATTGCAAGACGTCTTTTTTGTTTAGAATTTGAGCAAATAAAATATCATCAATCGCACTGATTTGTGCTTGGTGTTGTGATTGGTATTTGATAAGCTCAAACAGTGCCACAATGCACCGCTTGGAGATGATATAACCGCCCGCTCCATAGTGGGCGGTGTTTAAGGTGTAAAGCTGTCTGTCCTGTACTGTCTTGGGGTCAGATAAATGCACGGAAGTGGCAAAGGTTTCTAATTTAATTACATCAAAGCCATTAGGCAACCAATCATCACAAATTAAAAAAGCTTGTGCATTATTGCCTAAATATATATCATCTTCAAAAATTGCAATCCAATCTAAATCATCATCAATCGCCTTTTGCCATAGACATAAATGGCTTAAAAAACATGCAATCTCGCCTGATGACAAATTCATTTTGCTGATGTCTATACCAAATTGTTTGGCAACGGTGTCAATGCATGGGGGTGTGATTGCATCAAAAAATTCAAATACAATGTTTTGTTTACTAAATTCTTCTGCGATGTGCTGACGGCGTTCGGTGGCAGTGGTCAGGCTGATGACGTGATTTTGCATGGTTGGTGATGATGCTTGTTTTGATTTAATTGCCATAATATCAAATACTTATTAAAGGTATAGCTTGACGAAGCTCCTGCGTGTAGCACGCCGTATGCACCGCCTAACATACCGCCACGAATAACATATTCTCTTGAAAATGAAAATAAAGCGTGCGATATGACACTACCAAACTTTGTTTTTTTGCCACGTGCGGATTTGTCTCTTGCCCAATCATCGCTGTAACGAATATTTTTTTGGACGAAGTGAGCGAAATCATCATTAGTCAGATGTAAAAGATAGCCAGATAAATTTTTAATGGTGGCATTTTTGGTATCTAGCGATTCGTGAACTTCTAAGTCATTGTATTGATAGTGTGAATTAGCATACAGTCGTGCTAAATTGTCAGCATACCAAAAACGTTTTAAAACTTCTACTCCACAGAATAGATTGACCCTAGGTAGAGCAAAAACCATGTGTGTTTGTGGTGGCTCATGCAGGATTTTAGTGATACTGTCTCTTAGGCTGTCATCAAGTCGCTCATCAGCGTCCAGCACTAGCACATAATCGCTCGTGGCATAGGATTGGGCAAGCTGGCGTTGTTTGCCGAAACCTTGCCAGTCGGTATTGACGTGCCATTTTGCCCCATATTGTTCGGCAATCTTGCGAGTATCATCGGTGCTACCGCTATCTAGGACAATAATTTCGTCTACCAAATCATGCACCGTATCAAGACACGCTTTTAGGTGTTTAGATTCGTTTTTGCAAATCATGACAAGCGACAATGTGCTTTTTTTGTTTGTTAAGTCAATAGAGGCTAGGCTTTTGGCAAATTCTACCGATTTTAAAAATGCTTGCTCGGCTTGATTGTGGGTCAAATCATACAAAATGGCGTATTTGTTAAAAGTGTATTGGGCAAATAAACACGAATAAATCAACCCATATTTGCCTTGCAAAAAACGTCCGTCCAAAAAGTATTGGCGGATAAATTGCCAAATGGGGTTACTGATGATTTTAAATAGGCTGGATTTTTTGCCTTTTTGGTGTTTTTCGTTCGCCCAAGTTTTGGCGTAGCTTAAACGTTTTTGTAGTAAAAACTCTAAGTCTGGGGCGGTGTGATGATGTAAAAATCCCGATAACACTTGGGTTTTGGCATTGGTAGTATCAAGCGATTCATGCACCAATAAATCATTAAAGCCAAATTGTTTGGGAAACAGTCGCCAATAAGCCTTCACGCCCCAATAAGGGTTGTCAATTTGCCTGCCCGCAATAAAATCAAGTCGTTTTAGCCCATATACCGTATCATTTGGTGGATTTTTGATGACTGTCAAAATACTCTGTTTTAACTCATCGGTAATCTCTTCGTCAGCATCAAGTGCTAATATCCACTCGCCTGTGGCATAAGATTGGGCGAACTGTCTTTGTTTGCCAAAGCCTTGCCAGTTGGTATTAACAAACCATTTTGCCCCATATTGCTCAGCAATTTGTCTGCTATTATCGGTGCTACCGCTGTCCAAAATGATAATCTCGTTTGCCAAGCCATCTAAGGCAGGTAAAGAGATTGCCAGATTGTGCGCTTCGTTTTTGATAATCATCACCACAGATAATGAATAACTCATCGCCAATACTCCACAATCCAAGGTGTTGGCAATACCTTGCGATACCATTTACAACTTCGCCCGACAATGGCATCAGGGGGATTGACCTCACCGTGAAAAATCACCATTTTGGCATTTTTGGGCAATATCGGAGCTTTAAAAAAGCTCATTGGAAAAGGCTGAACACACTGATATTTAAAGCTCACACACCAACTGGCGTCCCAATATTCCAAATGATGATGTTCACGCAGATAATTGGACAAAAACGCCTGTTCGTGGCGAACCTCCGAGCGGATTTTTTCAAAATTTTGTTCAAAATCGCTAAGCAGGTTCGGATAAGTATTTTGCCCCACTTTAAAGCGATAGACCGAACTATTACCGACCATTCGCCACGGTTTTTTCCAGTCTCTAATAATCATCACGCTATCATCAAACTGTGCCTGATGAGTAAAAAAGCAATCAATATTATCAACAATAACAATATCAATATCCAAAAAAAGTGCCGTACCTTTTAAATCATAAAGCTTTGGTTTAAAGGTGGTGAGTTTTTTCCAGCCTCGCTCTGGAATATTATCAGGTAAATTTAAGGCAGGAATGGGATAGCATTTGACATTGTCATCAATGCCTGTGCTATCGTCCGTCAAGCACACCATTTGAAAATCAAGGGTCAAATGGCGTTTTACCATATTATACAGGCGATTGACGTACTCGGCACCGTATTTGGTTCCCCACTTCATACAAATCACATAGCGGTTGTCGGTCATGGATTTTCCTTGTTTTTGTCTATTTTATAAGATTTTATTTGGGCGTGCAAATCATCAAAAGGCAACAGATAGGGATTTTCCCCAAAAGGCGTGGTCTTAAATCGCCGATAGCCCCACATATAATGAGCAAAATGCTTATTTATCATCATCTCCATACTATTATTTAGGGTGGTGGTGGCGATAATGTCGTTTTTGTCGTACAAATTGGGGTCGGTCAAATCATAACAAAATATCTCAAATCCATCCTTGCCCTTGATACACGCCAAACCAACCAACGCACAGCCTGTTTTTTGGGCAAGCTTGGTGGTGAGCGTGCCTGTCATGGTGGGAATGCCAAAAAACGGGACGATTTCTCCACCATTTTTGTCAGGGACATGGTCGGGCAAAATCACGGTAAATCCGCCTGATTTTAAGGTCTTAAAAATTGCCTTAACGCCTGTGCTATCGGTGGGGACAAGCGTGGCGGAAAGTCGTTCACGACCGCTTAGGATAAATCGGTCAAGGCTGGGATTGCCAGACGGCTTGTACATAATCGTCAAATCGCCAAAACCGCACAGCCATGCGTTCATCATCTCCCAAGTGCCGATGTGTGGCGCCACTAAAATCAGCCCCTTAGGATTGGCAAAACCACGCTCCAAAATCTCACGATTATGCACCGTTTTGATTTGGGCGATAGACCACTTTGGGGGCATTGCCCAGCTTTTGGCACTGTTTAGGGTGCTGGTAAGCTGATTTTGTAGTATGGTAAAAGCAAGCCTGTCTCGCTCGTCCTTATCCATAGAAGGGCGGACTAGCATGAGATTGGTGCAAATACTGCGATAAATACTGGCATTTGACCATTTAGCAAGATAAGACGCAAAACGAGCCAATGCCCCCAATAAGGACATTGGCACGAATTTGATAAGATTAAGCATAAATCACAAAATCCATAAATGTATTATGAAAAGGTTTTACGTTGCCCTTCGACAGGCTCAGGGCGAACGGAGAACTTCTTTCACAATTTGCTTTATGATTATTCAGCTTTTTCTTTTTCACGCACACGAATGCCAAGCTCACGCAGTTGTTTGTTATCCACGCCAGCAGGGGCTTCGGTGAGCGGACATTCTGCTGTTTTGGTCTTAGGAAAGGCAATGACATCACGAATGGAGCTTGCTCCTGTCATCAGCATTACCAAACGGTCAAGACCAAATGCTAAGCCACCGTGGGGCGGAGCACCGTATTTTAGGGCGTTGAGCAAGAATGAGAATTTCTCTTCGGCTTCGGCTTCACTAATGCCTAGTGCTTCAAAAACTGCCTTTTGCATGTCTAGGGTGTTGATGCGCAGTGAGCCACCGCCAATCTCTGTACCGTTTAGCACCATGTCATAAGCGATAGATAGGGCGGTCTCTGGGCTGTTTTTCATCTCTTCTACCGTGCCTTTTGGGCGGGTAAATGGGTGGTGAACTGATGTCCATTTGCCGTCATCGGTCTCTTCAAACATCGGAAAGTCCACAACCCACAAGGGAGCCCATTCTGATGTAAGTAGGTTTAAATCATGACCGATTTTAACACGCAAGGCTCCCATCGCATCATTGACGATTTTGGCTTTGTCAGCACCGAAGAAAATGATGTCGCCATTTTCGGCACCTGTACGGCGGATAAGCTCGACAAGCACGTCATCAGTCATATTTTTGATGATGGGCGATTGTAATCCGCTTTCTTTATCCACGCCGTTGTTAATGTTGGATACATCATTTACTTTGATGTACGCCAAACCTTTTGCCCCATAAATGCCGACAAATTTGGTGTAGTCATCAATCTGGCGACGCGTAATCTCACCGCCTTTTGGAATGCGTAGGGCAACCACACGCCCTTTGGGGTCTGTCGCAGGGGCGGAGAATACTTTAAATTCCACGTTTTGCATGATGTCCGCCACGTCCACAAGTTTTAATGGAATACGTAAATCAGGCTTGTCGGAGGCGTAATCACGCATGGCTTCGCTATACGGCATACGCTGGAATTTGTCAAATTTTACGCCCAACAGTTCGTCAAATAGCTTGACGGTCATGCCTTCCATTAAGTCCATGATGTCGTTGTCATCAAGGAACGATGTCTCAATGTCAATTTGGGTGAACTCTGGCTGACGGTCGGCACGCAAATCTTCATCACGAAAGCACTTGGCGATTTGATAATAACGGTCAATACCACCCACCATAAGAAGCTGTTTGAACAGCTGTGGCGACTGTGGCAGGGCATAAAACTCGCCATTAGACACACGGCTTGGCACAAGGTAATCCCTTGCCCCTTCTGGGGTGGCACGAGTTAGGATGGGCGTTTCAACGTCCAAAAAGCCATGCTTGTCTAGGTAGTTGCGGATTAGGCTTGTAACCTTTGAGCGAAAACGCAAGCGGTCAAGCATTTCAGGACGGCGAATGTCAAGAAAGCGGTATTTTAGGCGTAGCTCTTCTGAGACGTTGCTAAAATCATCGTTTAGTGGAAATGGTGGCGTTTCGCTGGTGGCAAGGGTTTCAATTTCTTTGGCAAGAAGTTCAATTTGACCGCTTTTCATGTTGGGGTTTTGGGTGCCTTCGTATCTTTTACGCACACGCCCTGTGATTTTTAGGATAAATTCAGAACGTGCGTTATCAGCGGTGGCAAAGGCTTCTGGCGTGTCGGGGTCGATGACGACTTGCAACAGTCCATCTCGGTCTCTCATGTCCAAGAAAATCACGCCCCCGTGGTCTCTTCGGCGGTGCACCCAGCCGACAACGGTAATGGTTTGGTCAATGTAGCTTTCGGTAACACTACCGCAATATTCTGTGCGAATTGCCATAAATTTGCCTTTTGAAAGTTGCTTTAAATTTTAAAAGTAAAATGGTTCAAACCTGCTATTATGCCTTTAAAATGCAATTTGGGCAAGTTTTTTTGTAAAAATTTGTCAAAGTGGCATAAGCGGGCAAGTAGCTCCTTTGTTTGGTTTTTGCGTTTGGTTTTTTGGAATTATTCTTGGAAAAAAATTGGCACGTTTGGGACGATTTTGTGTTACAATTAATCTTTTTGACTGATTTTTGATGATTGACTGCTGTCAAGTTTTGCCCACAAATTACCCAACCCAAAAAGGAGCGTGATGGACACCCTAAATATTTTGTACCTTGTCTCGGCGGTGCTGATTTTTGTAAGTATTATGACAAGCCAGTTATCGGCTCGTTTGGGCGTGCCTTTGTTGTTATTCTTTTTGGGCGTGGGTGTGTTGGCAGGCGAAGAAGGGATTTTGGGGATTGAGTTTGAGCAGTATGCCCTTGCCAATTTTATCGGACAAGCTGCCCTTGCGTGCATTTTGCTTGATGGGGGGCTTAGAACGTCCCTTAATTCGTTTCGGGTGGGTCTAAAACCCGCCGTTACCCTTGCTACTTGGGGCGTTGTGGCGACTGTTTTGACGCTTGGGGTTTTTATTGCCTATCTTTTGGGGGTGGACTGGCGACTTGGGCTGTTGATTGCCGCCATCGTGGGCAGTACCGATGCGGCAGCCGTTTTTAGCCTGCTTAGAAATGGTGGGGTTAAGCTCAACGACCGTGTGCAAGCAACGCTTGAACTTGAATCGGGGGCGAACGACCCCTTGGCAATTTTGCTTGTTACGGTCATGATTGCCCTAAACCTTGACCCCGAAAGCCAAACAATCTGGACGATTTTGTCGCTACTTGCCACCCAAATTGGCGTGGGGCTGGTCATGGGCGTGGTGTCGGGTTTTGTGCTGTCAAAACTGCTCCCCAAGGTGCATTTGGCGGACGGTATGTATGCCATTTTGATTATGTCAGCAGGCATGGCGGTGTTTGGGGCAACCAACCTGCTAGGCGGTTCGGGATTTTTGGCGGTATATTTGACAGGCGTGGCGATTGGTAATACCAAAGTGCGTGCCACCGAACACGTACTTCGGGTCATGGACAGTTTTGCGTGGCTATCGCAGGCGGTGCTGTTTGTGGTGCTGGGGCTACTGGTTACGCCATCTAGTCTTTTGCAAGTGTGGCATTATTCTTTGATTGTGTTTTTGTTTTTGTTGTTTGTCGCTCGCCCGTTTGCGGTCATGACAAGCCTTTTGCCTTTTGGATTTAATTGGCGTGAAATTGGCTTTATCTCGTGGGTGGGACTGCGTGGGGCAGTGCCGATTACCCTTGCTATTATCCCGATTATGATGGCAGTTCCCCAAGCCAATTTGGCATTTAACATCGCCTTTGGGCTTGTGATTTTGTCGCTACTTGCCCAAGGGGCGACCATTCCCTTTATGTCCCGAGCCTTTGGGGTGTGGGTGCCAACCGATAGCGAGCCAAAGGCGGAGCATGAGATTTGGGTGGGCGACCATGCCAATATTACGCTTTATGAATTTGAAGTGGGTAAGGGGGCGTTTGCCGTGGGGCGACACCCTGTCAATATCTCAAGCCGTTTTAATGCCAAGGATGTCAATTTGTTTGCGGTGGTACGAAATGAGCATTTGCTTGTTGTCAATGACGACACAGCATTGCGGGCGGGCGATGTGGTGTGGTATGCCATGAGTGGGGATAATGCCAACTCTGTGGCAAAGATTTTTAACAATTCTGCCACCCAATACCAAAAAACAAGCGAGTTTTATGGCGATTGGCTGCTGTCTCCCCACATCAAAATTGCCGATTTGCCGTTTTTTAGCGGTGGGCAATCCTTACTCAAAACCGACCGATCCAGCACGTCCAAATCCACCAAAAAAATGCCCTTTGATTTTTTTGAAGTATTTACCCCACCCAAATCAACGCTTGGCGGGATTGATGATGAGTTGATTGAGATATTTGATAAGCACAAAAATGAGACCATCGAAGAGTATATGCTAAGTCATTTCCATGCCGAACCTGTCAGTGGCGATAAGGTGCGACTCAATGACCACTGGAGTCTTATTGTGCGTGATGTGGACAATCGGGGCAGACTGCGTGGCGTGGGGCTAAAAAATACGGTCAAAAAGGAATAAGGGGCTTTTAAAACGCCAAACAAACCCCATTTTTTTAAAATTTATCAATAAAGGTAAAACCATGCTATTTCATTCATCAAAAAAACCCACCGAATTGTCCATTATTCATCTTAATAAGCTCCAAGACAAACGCCAAGGGCAACTAAAAGACGCTCTAAAAAACAGCCAAAAAGACGACAAAAAATGCGGTCTGTTTGGCAAATTGTGCAAAAAAGCCAAAGACAAAGCAAAAGACAAAAAAGACAAGACAGACGACAAAAGTAAGAGTAGTGATAAAAGTGTGTTTGTGCTAGATTTTGACGGCGACATTAAAGCATCTGCGGTGGCTCATCTGCGTGAAGAGATTAGCGTGATTATCAGCTCGGCAAAATCAGGCGATGAAGTGCTGGTACGCTTAGAGAGCGGTGGCGGACAGGTTAATGCTTATGGTTTGGCAAGCTCGCAATTGGCTCGCCTAAAAGAGGCGGGGCTTACGCTAACTGTCTGCGTGGATAAAATCTCGGCAAGTGGTGGCTATATGATGGCGTGCGTGGCGGACAAAATTATCGCCAGCGACTTTGCGGTCATCGGTTCGGTGGGTGTAGTAAGTCAGCTCCCCAATTTTCATGAACTGCTAAAAAAGCACAACATTGGCTATGAGATGTTCACGGCAGGCGAGTACAAGCGTACCGTTACCATGTTTGGTGAAAATGACGATGAAGACCGTGCCAAGCACCAAGCGGACATTGACCGCATTCATGAGTTGTTTAAAACCTTTGTCAAAACGCACCGCCCAAGCCTAGATGTGGAGAAGATTGCCACAGGCGAGATTTGGTTTGGGCAGGACGCTTTGGATTTGGGGCTGATTGATGAGATTGGCACGTCTGATGCCTATGTGCTAGAACTAATGAAAGAGCATGACGTCTTTGTATTGCATACCCGCACCAAGCCGACTTTGGCAGAAAAATTGGGACTGTCTGAGCAGGTGGGCGTAAAGATGGGTGAGATGGTCGGACACATGATGTCATCGGTGGGCGAACAGCTTGCCAAATATCAACGTCCTTAAAGAGTCTTGCAAGTGATTGAATGTACACATCATTTTACTTAAAATTTTGATAAAAATGGTGTAAAATAAGCCATTCAACTTTTTAAAAGCGGACAATGGTTGTTCGCTTTTTTATTGATTTTAACGTGTGATTTGGGTTATTTATGAAAAAACTAGAAGAAGCCTTTGCCAAAGCCGATAAATTCGGACGAGTGGTTGCCAATAAATTTAGTAAAATCAAAGATTTAAATGACATTCGTGGTATCGGCCAAGGCAAAACGGTGCTGATTACAGGGGCAAGCTCGGGGCTTGGGGCGATGATGGCAAAGAAATTTGCCTTTTTGGGGTATGATTTGGCGATTTGTGCCAGACGACTTGACCGCTTGGAGGCTCTAAAAACCGAGCTAGAAAAAGAATTTGGTATTAAAGTCTATGTGCGTACGCTGGATGTTACGGCATATGATGATGTGTTTGCCGTGTTTGAAGAGTTTGCCAAAGACGTGGAAAATGACGGCGGTACGCTTGACAAAATCATCGTGAACGCAGGCGTGGGCGACAGTCGCGTGATTGGGCATGGGCGATTTGCGATAAATCGTGCCACCGCCGAGACCAACTTCATCTCCGCCCTTGCTCAGTGTGAATCTGCCATGCAAATATTCCGCCGTCAAAATAGCGGTCATTTGGTTGTCATATCCAGTATGTCTGCGGTGCGTGGACTGCCAAGACATTTGACGACTTACGCTGCTGCCAAAGCAGGACTTGCGGCTCTTGCTGAGGGGATACGTGCTGATACGATTACTGAAAAATTGCCGATTACGGTGTCCACCATTTACCCTGGTTATGTGCGTACCGACCTAAATATCGGGGCAAAATATCTGCCCTTTGAAGTCGAAGAAGACGAAGGGGCGGACGTGATTGTCAAAGCCATTGAAGCCAAAGTAGATGAAGCCTATGTCCCTGCGTGGCCGTGGCTACCGATTGGGCTGGGCATGAAATATTTGCCATTGCGACTGATTACCAAATTTTTGTAATTAAAAGGTGTGGATGGTTTGCATTTTATCCCAAAGCACAGTAATATAGGTTATCCCTTTATCAATAAATAGGAGTGCGTATGAGCAGTCAAATTACCTTAGGTGGCAATGCCGTTGATGTGGCAGGTGAGTTTGCCAAAGTGGGCGAGACGGTCGCTGATTTTGTCTTAGTGGGCAATGATTTGGCGGACGTCAAATTGTCCGATTTTGCAGGCAAACGCAAGATTTTAAACATTTTTCCAAGCATTGACACAGGCATTTGTGCCACGTCTGTGCGTGTATTCAACCAAAAAGCAAGCGAGCTTGATAACACCGTAGTACTGTGCATTTCGGCAGATTTGCCCTTTGCTCAAGCCCGTTTTTGTGGGGCAGAAGGGCTTGACAATGTTAAAACTTTGTCCGCTTTTAGAAATGATGACATCGCCAAAACTCTTGGCGTTACCATGACATCAGGAGCATTGTCAGGGCTAACTGCTCGTGCGGTCATTGTGTTAGATGCTGATAACAAAGTATTGCATAGCGAGCTTGTGCCAGAGATTAAGAGTGAGCCCGATTATGATAAGGCGTTGGCATCTTTGGCTTGATTTATTTGGTTTGCTCAAAAAATAGTCCAAATATGGGCTATTTTTAATGTTTTAAAATTTTATTTACACCCACCAAACCCCAA
>NZ_MUXV01000038.1 GCF_002014975.1 Moraxella bovis | reverse complement strand
TTTTTAGACCAGAGCCAAAATTTATAAGCTTCATCTGATTTTTTAGGTAGCTGAATACATTTGATTGATGATGTTCTATCTGAATCTAAACGTAAATAGCGAATCTGTTCTGGAGAAACTCTACGTAGCATAGTTGGAGCATGTGTTGCGATTAGGGCTTGCGCATCCTGATATTGGGTTGCTGCTTTCAAAGCATTAACGATACGTCCTAAATAATGTGGTGATAAACTATTTTCAGGTTCTTCTAAAGCAATAATGGTAAATATGGGAGGACGTAACTTTTTAACATCAAAAGTATTGTTACCATCATTCAGAATAGAATGACTAATTGATTGCGAAGCCAACACCAATGATAAATAAAGCATTGATTTTTGCCCATCACTTAAACGTGAGAAATCTACCATATTTTCATTATGTCCAGGAGTAAAAGAGACTGACATATGACGTAAAATATTTTCAATTTCGGAATGCGCAAAAGATATTTTAGGTTCTTTGAAATAACTTCCTTTATGTAAGTTTTCCCAACTCTGTTTTAGTTTTTCACTAATGATTTTAACTGATAGGTTGTACTCAAGCTTATTATTGATTTGATTTGTTAAGTCATTGATGTCATCTCTTTCGCTTTCCCAATTGACCGCTCTTAATAGGCGTCCCAAAAGAGCATTTGTATTGTATGCAATATGGTCTAATGGATCTCTTTGAGCTGGTAAATAATGAACTTGAATTTGGTTTCTCTCAATTTTTGATACCATTTTGGTAACTTCTTTACCTTGTGAATCTGGTTCCAATACATACACAAGCGTTTCTTCGATTTCTCCCAAAAAATCCATAACTGCTGTAAGGCGAAATCTAACAATAGGCTGGTCACCTAGTTGGGTTAATCTCATATGATTAAAGAACGGAGCAACTGTTGAATTGTCTGAATCACTAGACGTCTCGGGGAAAGAAAAATCTGCTTCAATGATCAATTTTCTCTCTTCAGGAACCTCTTGTTCATGTTGTGGTATATGAAAATCGGAATGCTTAATTCGTCGTAATGCAGGATTAAACGCGAATAAACGACAAAGAGCTTGTAATACAGCCGTTTTACCAGATCCATTTGGTCCAATTAGATAAGTGATTTCATCCAATTTTAGCTCTGTTGTCTGACAACCAAAGCTTTGGAAATTAGAAAGTCTCATTGATTGCAATTTCATCTTTTACCCCAATTAAAAATACTTGAATTTCCAAAACAATGGGAAAAAATTTTTACTTACGGTTATATTTAGATCAATACTTTTTTTAAAAAGTTCGCCCATAAATATATTAAATTATTATATAATTTGTTAGTGCAATTGTAAACATTTATATATAAGAGACACAAACAAAAACACCGCCCAAAAACCCAATTTTGGACGGCATTTTTATTTTAAAATCAATAATGAATCACACTCCGAATAGATTTCCCTTCGTGCATTAACTCAAAAGCATCATTGATATTATCAAGGGGCATTGTGTGCGTCACAAAAGGCGATAGGCGAATTTTGCCCGCCATTGCGTCTTCCACCATTTGCGGTAATTGCGAGCGACCTTTAACCCCGCCAAATGCCGTGCCCATCCAAGTACGCCCTGTAACGAGCTGAAATGGACGAGTGCTAATTTCTTGACCTGCCCCCGCCACACCAATAATCACCGACTGTCCCCAGCCACGATGAGCCGATTCCAACGCAGAACGCATGACTTCCACATTGCCAATACATTCAAAAGTGTGGTCTACGCCCCATTTGGTCATTTCAATCAACACTTGCTGGATTGGTTTGTCAAAATCATTGGGGTTTAGGCAGTCAGTCGCTGTTTAGGCAGTCAGTCGCTCCAAATTCTTTGGCAAGGGCAAATTTTTCAGGGTTGGTGTCAATGGCAAAATTCGCCCTGCGTTGGCTTGTTTTGCCCCTTGAATCACCGCCAAACCAATGCCACCTAAGCCAAACACCGCCACACTATCGCCTGCCTGCACTTTGGCGGTATTATGCACCGCCCCAATGCCTGTGGTTACGCCACAGCCCAAAAGGCAGACTTCCTGTGGATTGGCTTTTGGGTTGATTTTGGCGAGCGACACTTCTGCCACCACCGTATATTCGCTAAAAGTCGAACAGCCCATATAGTGATAAATCGGCTTGCCTTCATGCGAAAAACGGCTCGTGCCGTCTGGCATCACGCCTTGTCCTTGCGTGGCTCGCACCGATACGCACAAATTGCTTTTGTTAGACTGACAAAACTCGCACTGTCCACATTCTGCCGTATAAAGCGGAATGACGTGGTCGCCCACCGCCACACTCTCTACGCCTTCGCCCACTTCCACCACCACGCCCGCCCCTTCGTGTCCCAGCACGACAGGGAACAGCCCTTCGGGGTCAGCCCCTGATAGGGTGAAGGCATCTGTATGGCACACACCTGTGTGAGTGATTTTGACCAAGACTTCGCCTTTTTTTGGGGCGTTCTACATCAATTTCTACGATTTTTAAAGGCTGGTTGGGGGCGAATGCCACCGCCGCACGGGATTTTATTGTATTCATTGTGGATACCTGATTGTGAAAATGGCAAATATTATAAGGCGTTATAGATATTTTGGCTAATTGATAATTGTGATAAGTGGGTATTAGATTTTGTGATATTCTAAAAATGCATTATTTTAATTTTAACCGCTTATTTTTAATAAGCTCATTAGCCTCCATATCCCCAAAAACAATCTCATTATCATCAATCATCGCCGTGATTTGATTATCCCCACGCATTAACCGTAATTCATTGCCAATCATTTGCCAATCGCTGGCAAATCCTGTCAATATTGGCAAAGGCTGATCGCGAACATCTTTGGTATATTGCCAATTAAAAGTTTAATGATTTTTAAATTTATACAACGTTAAAATTTGGCTGTTATCTTGATAAACACGATAACGGCAAAATAGGCTATTTATAAAAAATTCTTTAAAGATACAGCTAACAAAATTGAATTTTACTACGAAAACCGTTTGCCACAAGCTTGCCTGCAGGTCGGTTTCCGTCATGGGCAGGCTTAGCTCACCACGAACGAAAAACCGTAGCACTTTTTCATTTTGTAGGGTGTACACCACTACAATCATGATAGAATAAAGAGAAAACTAAAAGGACTAAGTCCTGTGAAATACAGAAACTTCGTCCAATCAGGGTTAATCAAGCCTTGATACAACTTAGCCTTTTATCTTATGTCTAAGATTTGGGGTCGGTTCATTCCACTGCGGACGGTTTTTTGACTCAACCGCTTTTTTCACGCTTTCACAGGCGAATTTTTTAAAATATCCATCAAAAGTTGCCAATACACCGCCACGCTCGCCACGTCCACCGCTTCATCAGGCGAATGGGCGTTGATAATCGTGGGCCCCACAGAGACGATGTCCATGTTGGGATAATTTTTCTTAATCAATCCGCATTCTAGCCCTGCATGAATGACCTTGATTTTGGGTTCATGCCCCAAAATATCAGCATACAAACGGGCGGTTATGGGCGTAATGGCAGAGTTTGGGTCATAGTTCCACCCCACATAGTCGCCGTCAAACACCGCTTTTGCCCCCACCAAATCCGCCACGCTTTGCAAGGTGCTTATCACGCCTTGTTTGCCGACTTGGGTCAAGGAGCGGACAAGCAAGGTCGCCACCAGCTCGCCATTTGCCACACCCAGCACCCCAAACGATAGCGAGGTCTCCACCACGTCAGCGATGTTGTCACTGTATCGCACCACGCCAGACGGCAGTACATTGATGAGGTTTATCACGCTTTGGCTGTTTTCTATGACGGTATCGGGTCGCTCGGTGTCTTCTATCGTGATAGACAGTTTGGGTTCTGCCGTGCCGATTTCGCTCTCTATGTCTTTGATGATAGTAGATAAATTTTCCAAAAACTGCTCTTTGCCCGCCCCATTCATCACAAGGGTTGCCACGCTTTCTCGGGCAATGGCATTTCTTAGCGAACCGCCTTTGATGTCAGCGATTTTAAAATCGCACGTCTGCGATAAAGTCGCCAACACTCGCCCCAACAGTTTAATGGCATTTGCTCGGTTTTTGTGAATGTCCACGCCCGAATGCCCGCCCTTTAAGCCCTTGACGGTCAAACTTGTCGCACTGTCATGGCCATTTTCCACATAACGCACAGGCAACGCCAAATCAGCGTCCACACCCCCTGCACAGCCCACATAAATCTCGCCTATCTCTTCGGTGTCGGTATTGACCATGATTGGAGCGGTCAGCGTCCCCGCCTGCAAGCCTATCGCCCCCACCATTCCCATCTCTTCGGTCATGGTCAGTAGCACTTCGATGTCAGGGTGAGCCACCGTCTCATCGCTTAGCACCGCCAAACAGCTCGCCATGCCAATGCCGTTATCCGCCCCCAACGTGGTGTCAGTCGCCTTTATCCATGCCTTATCATCGCTAAATCGCATGATGATGGGGTCTTTGGTAAAGTCGTGATGTGTGTCGGCATTGGCTTGGGGTACCATGTCCAAATGGGCTTGCAGGGCAATGGGCGTGCGGTTTTCCATGCCGACTGTGGCAGGTTTTTTGATGATGACATTACCAATCTCATCACGCCACACGGTAAGCCTGTGAGAACTTGCCCATGAGACGATGTGGCTTGCTATCGCTTCTTCGTGATAAGACGGGTGGGGAATGCTACAAATCTGGGCAAACCACCGCCACAGCTCGCTCGGGGCAAGGTCTTGGATGACAGATAGATTATGGTTTAGGGCGTTTTGGTTTAACATAGAATTTTCCTTGTGGGTTGTTTAAAATTGGTATTTAATAGATAAAAAGCTCACACCGCCTGCGTCCGCTCAACAAGCCACGCTTTTGCCCGACCGTCCACACGTCCGATAAGCTCATCATGAACAAGTTTGTGGTAATCGTTCAGCCAACGCTTCTCCTGTTCGGTCAAAAGATGTGGCAATATCAGACGGGTATCAAATGGGCATAAGGTCAAATCTTCAAATTTTAAAAACTCACCAAACTCGCTTTGATGTGCTTTGACCGCCACGACCAGATTTTCAAGGCGTATGCCCCATTTGCCTTCACGGTACAGCCCCGGCTCGTTACTGGTTATCATGCCTTCACTCATGATACGTTCAGGCGTAACAGGGGCGGTGCGTGAGATGACCTGCGGGCCCTCATGGACGTTTAAAAAATAACCCACGCCATGCCCTGTCCCATGCCCATAGTCTAGCCCCTGTTGCCAAAGTTGGTTACGAGCCAATACATCTAGTTGCATGGACGGTATGTCTTTGGGGAAATGGGCAGTTGCTAGGGCGATATGAGCCTTTAACACATAGGTAACATCACGCTTTTCGTCATCGCTAATTTGCCCCACGCCTGCCATACGAGTAATATCAGTCGTGCCGTTTTTGTACTGAGCCCCTGAGTCAATCAGTAGCAAACCGTCCCCGTCCAAATACGAAAATCGCTCGTCTGTCGCCCGATAATGCACAATCGCCCCATTGCCACAAAATCCTGCAATCGTATCAAAACTTGCCGAAACGTGGTTTGGCTGGCGACTTCTGGCACACTCCAACATCTCATCAATATCAAGCTCGGACACACGCTCGCCTTGGGCAAGCTTGTCTTCTAGCTCGGCAAAAAACTCGCACAACGCCACGCCGTCTTGACGCATGGCTTCACGGATATGGTTGATGTTATTGTCCGATTTTATGGCTTTTAACACGGTGGTAGGATTGACCGCTTTGATGAGTTTGGCGGTTTTTGGCAAATGGGTGAGCGTACCGACCGCCACTTTGGCAGGGTCAAATAACAAGCTCTCTACATCGCCCAAACGTTCCGCCACGCTGTCATAATGAGCCACGTCAATGCCCGCCACGCTTAGGGCGGATTTGGCGGTGTCGGTGAGCTTGTCATCATGGACAAATAAAGTCGCTGTGTCTGGCGTGATAAGTAGGTGCGACAAAAACACGGGGTTAAAATTCACGTCCGCCCCACGCAAGTTGGTGAGCCACGCAATGTCATCAAGACCACTAACAAGATGATGAGTCGCCCCCTTTTGGGTCATAATCTCACGCACTTGGGCAAGTTTTTGTTTGGCACTCGTATCCACAAATATTTCGTCATGCACATAAATCGGGGCGTTGGGTAGGTTTGGGCGGTCTTGCCAAATCTGCCCCAAAATGTCGGTGTCAATCACAAGCTCCATGCCACGCTCGGCAAAGGCTTGGCTTAGACCATCAAACTCCGCCACAGACAACACCGCACCGTCTATCGCCACTTTTGCCCCTTGGGGTAGGTTGTCCGCCAAAAACTGGGCATAAGTGGGGCGAGAATGCTCCATTTTTTGTAGCTCAATGCCTGTGCCGTCAAGCTCAATGGGGGCTTGCACCCAATAACGGCTGTCCGTCCACACCCCTGCAAAATCATGCGTGATGACCAAAGTACCAACCGACCCTGTAAAGCCCGACAACCACGCCCGACCTTGCCAATACACAGGCAAATACTCGGACATGTGCGGGTCAGCAGACGGTATGATAAGGGCGGACAATCCACGCTCGGCAAGTATCTCACGTACAGCAAGCACTCGGGCGTGGCGGACATCGGACGGGGTTTTGTGAAAGTCGGTCATAATTTTTCCTTGATGATAATACAAACGCCTATTTTACACCCAAGCCATTTTTGATACAACATTTTAGGGCATGTCTGCCTTTGGTATTTGCAATGAAAAATGCCTGTTTAAAAAAGCAGGGGAATCACACGTTTTTCAAGGAAAAAATAAAGGCTGTGGGTTTTCCATCAGACAAGTTTTTATTATGAAAAACAATCCAACCACTTAACTGGGTAAATTTTAAGATTTTTACTTAACTTTTTAAATAAGCGGTCAGATAGCCATTTTTCATGCAAAAATTGATTGAAATTGTCAAATTTCCATTGCATTTTGTGAAAATCCTCAGAACAATCGCACTACCCCTTACCAAACAACAACTGTTCAAGATAAGACTTATTCTGTGAAGCTCTCATTTTACTGCGTTTCACAGAGAGTTTAGCATCCCCATTGACTCGAATTAAGTTTAATGCGGTACGAGTCGGTAATGCTTTATTTGTTTTTTCATTACGTTCAAGACTTTTTTGGTCATCTTCACTAAAGATAACATCTAACACCCTAACGGCGTTCAGTGGTCACCTTATCT
>NZ_MUXV01000037.1:13320-35851 GCF_002014975.1 Moraxella bovis | reverse complement strand
TGATGATGTGGGGTGTTAGGAGGATTATGATGGTAAAACTGGCAATGAGGGAAGTATCAAAGAAAGGGTGATGGTCAGATGAGAATATCGTTTTAGTTTTGCAAAAATCTCTATTTACAACCTACTAAAATCAGCATATAATCATTCTCAATTTTCATTTTTTAAGGTAACAAGGGTTAGTTATGAGTAATTCTATGAAAGATGTGTTTTATCAAACCCTCCCCACCAGAGCCTTATCCGCTCTTTTTTATGTCTATCTGTTGCCTTGACTGCTTGTAATGATAAATACCCTAAGGCAAATATGCCTGATACGCCATTAGAACAACCCTTAGAGATTATCATAGAACCCAAGAAAGTGGCGATGACTGCCACAACCGCCGTTGGTATAAAAGACGATGGCACATTATGGACTTGGGGAACAGATTATCTGCTTAGAAAAACCAAAACAGGACAAGACCCCACACCCACTAAGATAGAAGGCATAACTGATGTGGTTGCTGTCTCTGGTGGTATTGGACACATACTCATGCTTAAAAAAGATGGTAGTGTATGGGGGTGGGGAAGTAATTATGATGGCTATGTAGACCCCAATGATGACAGTAATTTTATTGATGAACCTAGAAAAATGGAAGGCGTGGGGGAGGTGGTGGATGTGGTGGCAGGCATTGGTGATTCTTTCTTTTTAACCAAACAAGGTGAAGTTTATACTATTAGTGAAAATGAAAAAGGCTGGACAAATGGTGTTAATCAACCCAACAAAGTTCCCACTAAAATTCCCAATCTTACCAACATTGTTCGGTTTGGGTCATTAGGCAATGTCTCGGTAGCACTCAATAGCCAAGGTGAGATTTATACCACAGGAGTTGATTGGCAAGGACTAGGGCGTGAAGTTGTGGAGCGTCATGACCATGATGAAATCGCCTTTTATCCTGCCAATAAGGTAGAACTGCCACACAAAGCGGTTGATTTTTTGTGACAGGTTCAGATGTTGGGGTGTTGCTTGAAACAGGTGAAGTTTGGGTTTGGGGGGCAAATCCTGTAAGAATTGGCATAAAATCATCAGCCAGTAATAGAATAACAAAGCCAATCAAACACCCACAATTAAACCAAATCATTAATATAGGTGAAGGTTCTGCTGTTGCCAGTAATGGTGATTTGTATATATGGGGTGAACAAGGGTTTGGTGATAGTGTCACTTCACGCTCTCGCGTTTATATACATCATCCTATTCGTATTATGCAAAATGTTAAACCAAGTGAGTTGTATCTAACTTCAGTAGTTCTAAATAATGGTGAGTTGTGGGTGTGGGGCTCTAATCATCATGGCAAACGAGGAACGGGAAATGTTGTTAATACTTTCTATGAAGAGTACATATTAACCCCCGAAAAATCCCTATTTACAACCCACTAAAATCAGCGTATAATCGTTCTCAACTTTCATTTTTAAGATAACAGGAGTTTTTTTATGAGTAGTTCTATGAAAGATATTTTTTATCATGCGTTATTAGCAAGAGCTGGATATATGTTGGCAGAAAATAGAAAGTAAGGTTTTAAATTAGGTGAGGTTTCAAACTACCTTAAAGAAGACCCTCAGTTTGACATGACCTCCGCCATGGTAGACTACCTAGTCAGCAAATTTGACTTTATTAAAGTAGTTGATGATGTGAGTGTCGAGATGGAGATGTCGAACATACCTATTTATCCCATCATACCAAAAATTAAGACAAAGGCAAATGGTTATAATGGTACTGGCTATCCAAGATATGTCAATACAGTTGGTTTTATGGATAAATCAATTAAGCTAAAAAGCAGGAAGAATGGAATGTTGTTTTCTTTTTGTCTATTGAACTGATTCTTGATTCCCAAATATTCAACCATGTTCAAAAAAACAGGGTAGCAATCACTACCCTGTTTTTTATCAGCTCTTTTTGGCTTGAAGCTTAATGGTCAGCACTCACTGCCCCACACTCTGCCAGTAGTGCCAAAATTTCATCGGTTTTGGCTTGTAATAATGCCTTGTCGCCTTTGGTTTCGATATTTAGGCGAATGAGTGGCTCGGTGTTGGATGAACGTAGATTAAACCGCCAACTGCCAAAATCTAGGCTTAATCCGTCTAGGGTGTTTTTGGCAGGGTTTAATGCGTGGTATTTTTGCTCTAACAGCTCGCTGATTTCGCTGCCGGTTTTTTGCCCTGAGCGAAAATTTAGCTCACCCGAACTGGGGAAATCATTGATATAGCCGTTTACCAGCTCGGATAGGGTTTTGCCCGTTACTGACAGAAGCTCAATCACCAGTAGCCACACAATCATACCGCTATCACAATAGGCAAAATCACGAAAATAATGATGAGCCGACATCTCCCCACCATAAATCGCCCCCGTCTCACGCATGACTTGCTTGATGAACGAATGTCCTGATTTACTGATGGCAGGTGTACCACCATTTTGGGCGATGACGTTCTCGGTGTTATAAATCACTCGGGGGTCATAGACGATGCTCTCGCCTTGATGTTTTTTCAAAAACACTTCGGCAAGCATGCCCACGATGTATGAGCCTTCGATAAATCGCCCATGTTCATCAAACAAAAAACAGCGGTCAAAATCGCCATCAAACGCCACGCCAAAATCCGCCCCATGAGCGATAACCGCCTCCGATGTCGCTTTTTGGTTGGCGATAATCATGGGGTTGGGAATGCCGTTGGGGAATGAGCTGTCTGGGGTGTGATGAACTTTGATAAGCTCAATGTTATCACCAAGACGTTTTTGTAGTTCATCAACCACAGGCCCTGCCGAACCGTTGCCACTGTTTACCACGATTTTTTTGGGGGTAAATTTGGTGGTATTGACAAAGCTCATGAGCTTATCAATATAAGCGGTTTTGTCGGCGTTTAGGATAACCCTACCTTTGTCTGCCACCACAAATTCGCCACGTTCAGCAATCGTGCGAATGTCGGCAAGCCCCGTGTCACCACTGATGGGGCGGGAGTTTTCACGCACCATTTTTAAGCCATTGTAATTGATGGGGTTGTGGCTAGCGGTTACCTCAATACCACCGATGGCACTGTAATGACTTGTGGCAAAATAGACTTCTTCGGTGCCAACCATCCCTAAATCAATCACATCCACGCCTGCGTCCGTGATGCCGTCAATGGCAGATTGTTTTAGGCTCTCACTAGACGGACGGATGTCCGAGCCGACCACGATGACGGGATTTTCTTTGCCGTCATTAAGATATTGGGCGAACGCTCGTCCGATACGGTAGGCGATGGCATTGTCCAAATTAACATCAAGTTCGCCACGCACGTCATAGGCTTTAAAGCAGGAGATGGTGATGGGGTTAAAAGCGGTCATAAATTATCCTAAATATGAACATGGAACAGCTTAATTTTATCATGATTTAGCCGTGGATATTGTGAAATTATTTAAATGCCAAAATAGAATAAGGCTTAACATTTTTTGCCTATAAATTTTCATAAAAATTTGGTATGCTAACCGTGTATCATTTTAAACCGACAACCTTTAACAAGGGAAATTTTATGAACATTGCCAAAAACATCACCGATCTTATCGGCAACACACCCCTAGTGGAATTAAACCGCCTAAGTGAAGGTTTGCCCGCTCGTGTCGTGGCAAAGCTAGAATACTTTAACCCCGCAAGCTCGGTCAAAGACCGCATTGCCCTATCCATGATAAACGAAGCCGAAAAAGACGGGCTTATCAACAAAAACACCACCATCGTGGAAGCGACATCGGGCAACACGGGCATTGGGCTTGCCATGGTGTGTGCGTCTAAGGGTTATAAACTTGTCATCACCATGCCTGAGAGCATGAGCTTAGAACGCCGTGCTCTGCTGCGTGCCTATGGGGCAGAGCTTGTATTAACCCCTGCATCAGAGGGTATGGGCGGGGCGATTGCCAAGGCGAACGAGCTTGCCAGTCAAGACGGCTGTTTTATGCCACGCCAATTTGACAACCTAGCCAACCCAAAAATCCACCGTGAAACCACCGCCCTAGAAATCTGGAGAGACACAGACGGGCAAGTGGACATCGTGGTGGCAGGGATTGGCACGGGCGGTACGATTACAGGCGTGGGCGAAGTGTTAAAAGCCAAAAAGGACAGCGTAGAAATCGTGGCGGTAGAGCCGTCTGATTCGCCTGTGTTTAGCGGTGGTGAGAAGGGGGCTCATAAATTGCAAGGGCTTGCCCCTGGTTTTGTGCCGAGCATTTTAAATACTAAGATTTATGATGAAGTCATCACGGTTACCACCGAGTCCGCCTTTGCCACGGCTCGTCAAATGGCAGAAAAAGAAGGTCTGCTCGTGGGCATCAGTGCAGGGGCGGCAGTCTGGTCAGCCCTGCAAGTGGCAAGCCGTCCTGAGAATGCCGGCAAGCTCATCGTGGTGGTCATTCCGTCATCGGGCGAGCGTTATTTGTCCACCGCCTTGTTTGAAGATTTGGCTCAGTAACCCGCCTAAAATAGGTGTGGAAAACCCCATTATCTAGTATAATGGGGTTTGTTTTGGATAATAATCATGACTCCAACCAACCAATTTTCTGACCTGTTGGCACTCATGGCACGCCTTCGCACCGATTGCCCGTGGGATAAAAAACAAACCAACGACAGCCTACAAAAATACGCCATCGAAGAAGTTTTTGAACTCATTGAAGCCATTGCAAGCGATGACAAAAGCCCCCTTGCCACCGATGACATTAAAAGCGAGCTTGGCGATGTGCTTTTGCAAATTGTCTTTCATGCGCATCTGTATGCCGAGCAAGGGCGGTTTGATATGGCGGACGTGATTTATACCTTACAAGAGAAACTCATCCGCAGACACCCCCATGTCTTTGACAAGGAAAATCTAAAAACGGACGAAGATGTCAAACGCCGTTGGGATGAGATTAAGCAAATAGAAAACCAAGACCGCCCAAAACGCCTATTATCCGATGTCAAGGCAGGCACGGCTCTGATGACCGCCCAAAACTTACAAAAACAGGCGGGTAAGGTTGGTTTTGATTGGGATAATCTGGGCGGTGTGTTGGAGAAGCTCCAAGAGGAGCTTAGCGAATTAAAAGCAGAATTACCCACGCCTGAGTTTAAGTATAAAACAGATAAATTGGATGAAGTCCAAAAAGACAAAATCGCAGGCGAGCTTGGCGATGTGCTGTTTGTGCTGACTAACCTTGCTCGTCATTTAGACATTGATGCCGAGATGGCTTTGCAAAATACCAATGCCAAGTTTAAACGCCGATTTGCTTTTGTGGAAAAGTCGCTGATGGAACAAGGTAAAACCTTTGAACAGAGCGATTTGGCGGAGATGGATAAATATTGGGACATGGCAAAAGCCATGAAGGTGCTTGAGAGAGTCGGTCGCGATGATTGACTGATAAGTTGCACCATGAGCGAATCAACATACCTGTAAAAACCTGAATATTGGATGATATTGTCAGGATTTTACAGGTTTTGCTTTATCGTTTATTTTCTGGCCTCAATCAGTACGTATATAAGCATTAGAGGAATGGCGTAATGAATGGTGGCGTAGGAATCATCTCCTGAATATACCGCATATAAATCGATTGCCAGCAATAGCATTGATGCACTAACCAAAAATGCCTCCAGCCAACTTAAATGTTTCATAATTATCCGCCTTTTAATCTTGTGTTAAAGGATAAGTAATGACCAAAAAATCTTTGATCAAACTTATAAATAACCACCTCAGGAAGTTCATTTTCATCAAGAATACCAAATTCAACCAATTGAAGTATCTCCTCGTCTTTGGCGATCTGACATTTATTGCTAAAATCATAAATGCTACAATGCAATAAATCCATAAGATGTTGATGGTCTTTTTGGTTGATTTTTAAAAATAATTTATTTCTTAAATAGTCGCTACTGGATAGAGGTTTTGATTTAAATGGTTTTAGCAGAAAGTGGGTTTTTTGATATTCTTGAGCAATGCGAATATCGTATTGCTTATTTGGAGTAAGCAAGAGCGATAGTAGCTCATCTCTGGAGAATGCCGGATCATCCTTGGATGATTGATAGCGTATTTTTTTTATTGCGGGGTTTAATAGCAAGTGCTGTATAAAAAATAAGAATACTGCAGACAATATTATTTCTAAGCCATAATCCTTAATAAATAGCCTTAATGATTGGGAATGGCTTTGTGAATTTTGATTTTGAATATTGCTTTCTTGTAAGGTTAATGTATTTTTCTGGGTTTTAAGGTTGATGACGCTCTTTTTAAATTGATTCAAGTCATCAATTTTGGTTTGCACAGCTCCTTTTGAGCAGACTAAACCCAGATTACTGATATTGATATCGTGTATGCTTGATGGCGGGTCATTAATATCAATGGTCAGCAAATTTAGTCCCGCCAACTTACCTAATTCACGGTCTTTTTGCCATTCCTGGCAGGTATTCAGAACAATATGGTTGAGATTTTGTTGTATGTCATGAATACGGTTATTGTGTGATTTAATAGTGGCAACCAACTCTGTATCGAGCAGTGCTATTTCGTTCTTGATTTTAGAACGTTCGCTTGTGGCATTTTGATTATTCATGATATTTTGATAAGAATTCATACTCAAGCCAAGCTCGACGATAATAATAATAAGCACTTTAAATGCCAGATGCTCCAGTATTTGAATGCGTCTTTGGGCGTACAACCAAAACGATAATATGGTTAAAATAAAAGCACCTGCATAGATTGAAAATGTTAACAATGGATTATGAATATATAGCCTGCCAAAAATGATGGCATTGATGCCGAGCATTAAAAATACGCTTACCAAGGAGGCAATGCAGACAACTTTAAGCATGTGAGGATTGGGGGTGAATTTCATGTGTGACTCCTTTTTGTTTGTAATTAAGCTTTTGGCAAAAGGCCAAATGCCAAATCGGTTAATCTCATCATATTGGCATGACCACACCCTTCGGCTTGGCAGATGGGTTTATTGTTTTTGGCATGCACTCTAATCACGAGAGTGTAATTTTTTTGGTTGGGGCTTTTCAAGCCATAGACAGCAAGGTTGCCATAAACACCTTTTTCACCAGAGTTTTGTCTGACTGCCACAGTGCCCGACTTTGCGACAACCACGTCAATATCTGTTTTCTTGACAAACTGTTGAACATATCTAAGTGTGCCATCTTTTGATGTTGCCGATGATAGGGCTTGCTGGTTGATGGAGGTCATCTTGGGTTTGTTAGCTATAAGTGTGGAAAGCAGATGATGAATGTTATCGCTTGAGCCATTGACGCGTCCCTTGGCTGAATCAACCAATAGGTCGCTATAATTAAAGGTAATACCTGCTTGCATCATGTATCGTTCAAGACTTAGACCACTGGTTGATTGATGTGCAAGTTTTAAGATGGCATCATTATTTGATTTAGCCATGGCTTGTACCATACCTTGTGGATAGTGTGCTTGGATATCCAATAGCGTTATGAGCTTGGCGACAGAGGCGATATTGTATGTTTCATCGAAGCCACCATTTTGCATTATTTTCGAGCTGTTTGATATCAATAACACCAACTCGCCTGTAGTAGCATCTTTTAATGATATTTCGACATCTGCATTTTTAATTTTTGACATTTGCTCTATCGCAAACAACTTGTTATCTAATGATAAATGATTTGCCCCCATCAAATGCTGATGTAGCACACTTGGGTATTTGACCGTGGCTTTGGTTTTGAAGTCGCTTGACGTAAAATAACAGTCGTTTTGGGCGATTTCATCATAAACTTTTCTTAGCCTGTTGCATTGAACCGTTGAATAGTCAACTAAACGCTCAGCATTGTCTTCGGTAATTGGGTACCTAATTGAGCTAATGAGAATGATTCTCTCTTTGGCGGTTTTAGCAGGTCGCCCCCAAAGGGCACTGGCCACAAGTGTGCACCCAGTAACGTTATTGTACATACAAACCTCATTTAGCATAATGACATCTCTTTGAGCTTCATCCAACTCATTAATGACTCTAGCCAAAGCCATCTCTTTTCCTCGATTAAAAACCCTTCCAATAAAGTCAGGTTGCGCCACTCTTTGGCTCAACATCGAGCCGGCCGAACTAACATCGAGCGTACTCCCACCACCATAATGACCCACGCCAATCATGCTTAATGCGCCTTTAATAAGCCCTTTAGTTTTAGCAAGAATGCCATAACCTTCAACCGTCATCATGTATCTAACCAGTTGTTTATCGTACACCTCATACGCTAGCGGGAGTCGATAGCGTTCAATATTTTGTGGAGTGATTCTGGGGTCAGAAGCGATAATTTGCCCCTTGCCATTCACAAAAACCTCACTATATCGATGTTCTATCAGGTGCTTTTGTAGACTTTGTCTTGCCCAATGATCTTGCATGACATATCCCAACAGTGCTACAATAAAAGATGCTAGTAAGGCGATCACTTTCTTCATGATAAGCTCCTAATTAAACATTGTAAAATAATTTTACAATGTTTAATTAGGAGTGAACTAGGTGGAAAATTTGCTGATTTCACCTAGTCTTTTTGGGTAATTATGCGATAATTAGGAGTTCTTTGTGATGTACTTTTTAAAACTGGATACTGTTGGTGGTCATGAGTTTTTGTGGATTTATCATAGTGCTGATAAGGTCTTAAAATATATTCCACGAACACTAAAAGACGGCATGGGTAATGAGCAGACTTTAAAGCATAATGAGCATCAGCTATTGATGTACTACATCAATCATCCAAATAAAATCATCATAAGAAGGACATTGAAAAGGGCGTTGGATGTCCCAGATGATGTGGATTACCTAACAAATCATCGTGGCGCTATTGCTGATAAATTTGTTGAATCATCTGGCTTAAATATTCCTAATATCAAGCAAGACATATTTAAGAAGGGTCTGCATAAAAACTCCACAAAGACAATTTTTGCATTTGATGTTAAAAAAATTTCTGAAGAGGTTGCCAGTCAATATTGTAGTCGACACATTGATAATATCATGAAAAATAACCAATATTTAACCAATATTTATCAGGCGTTATCAGATATGAATGAATTGCACCAACTTGAAATGAGTGCCGACTATTTTGAATTGTTTGAGTATTTGTTGAAAAAATGTCCAGACGAAGCTAAAAATCTTTATCGTGTTGATGATGTGGTTTTGCCATTTATTATGCCCAATAACCCTAATATTATTTTTCCTATAAAGATTGAGAGGTAGACAGATGTAGTTAGACATGGGTATAAAGATTCTTTACTGGAGCAAAAGAAGTTATTAAATGCTAAATTATACAATGGATTTATTTATCGGCTTTTGGAGAAAAATCAACAAACAGGAGAATTAAAGCTTGCCAACTGCCGTTATTTTGATATTTTGGATTCTGCTGATTATCTCAGCTCACGTCTGAAATCCTACTATCAAAAGTCGCAACAACAAGATAAAGAGAATCAACAACTTTTGAGAGTTGTAAAAACATGGGCAAACAGAATGAATCAAGTTATGACTGGAGATTTTTCTCAATATAATGCCGGTCTAGGATTTTCTTTGCCAACATTTAAAATACTAGAATGCGGAGGTTTGCAGTTATTATGTGCCAAAGGATCGCAACAAAAAGCAACAGGAGCGGGAAAAAAGCACGTTTGCCCTGCAGGAATGCTAGAGTACTGGGGTGAGAGTAAAAATAAAGCTTTAGAATTCTCTCATTTTAAATCGATTGCAACCAAAGAGCTTTTAGAGGAGACATTATTAAGCGACAAGTTAATACGTGATTCCACCGCTTTTCGTTATTATTTAGACTGTTTCATGGATGATGGTTGCCCTTCAGAGATTGGAGTGGATTTTAACGTGATTGATTGTGCTGCAGAAACTATCATTGATAATTGGGAGAATATTTGGCAGGGGTTTGGTCATAAAAAATATAAACGACCAAGTTTAGATGCCATGCTAGAACTACGTAATTCTAAAGATAATGGTGGTGCATTTATGGTTATTGATGCTTTGAATTATAGACCTGAAATTATTCTGCCTCTTTATATTGATGGAGATTTAAATGGAATATTAAATTGGGAGTATGAAGATGTTTCTCCTGAAATTATTACATGGAAGAATATTGAGGAGCTACATGAATGGGTGAAATGCTACTATAAAGATTGGTGTGCGCCAGGCTTAGCGGCTGCCTATTTGGGGGCGAAACAATACTTTGAGGCTAAACACTAATGATGTTGGTGGTGAGATTGTGGTTTTTAATGATGGTGCTGACCATCTCCTCAGCATCCGCCAACCAATGCTATGGCGACCCAAAACTTGCCCACCAAGCCCTGCTGGCACAACAGGCTCACGCCCAAGCCGTGAGTGAACGCATCAACATCAACACCGCCACAGCAGGCGAGCTTGCAACCTTAAATGGCGTGGGGGCAAAGACCGCTCAGGCGATTGTGGATTATCGTGAGGGATTTGGGCGATTTGAGCGTGTGGACGATTTGACAAAGGTTAAGGGCATTGGGGTCAAAACCTTAGAAAAAAACCGTCACAGACTCACGGTGCATTAGCTTTTTTGGCAAAAACAAGGTACAATGAAGCTTATGATGGGTGGTTGTTAAAGGGTGTTTGATGGTCATTCTATCAAGCAAGTTTTTATTATGAAAAACAATCCGACCGCTTATAACCAATAAACTTTAAAATTATTACAAACATAATGATTTGTAGATGTAGGGGCATGCTGAGCATGCCTTGTACAGTAATACCATCAAAGAGTGTGTTCAGTACACCCCTACAAACCTGTGGTAAATATCAAGTTGGTTGGGTGTAATTAGGTAAATATGCAAGATTTTACCTATCTTTTAATCTTTTAAATGCAAGTGGTGGGATAGCCATTTTCATGTAAAAACAATTTAAAAGTGTAAATTTTCATAAATTCAAATAAATGTTATCAAAATTTAACACGCCCCAGTAAAAAATGAGTGACACAAGTCATGGCAAAGATAAAAGCGGATGCAAAACTCGGGCAGTCCCATGCTAGCTCCAAAAAAACCAAGAAAACCAAAAAAAGTCAAGCGGTCTAAACAGCCCAAACACCGCCAAACAGACAAACCAATGGCAAAGCACGCCATTGACCAAACATCAAAAAAGCAGTCTAAACACCTTATGCAAAAAAAACCAACCAAACACAAAACCCCCAAATCATCAGCGACCGTGCTGTCGGCACAGAAATTGGGGCTTGACAAACGCACTTTACCGCACAGTATCGTGGAAGTCATTAGCACGCTTAACAAGGCAGGTTTTGACGCCTATATCGTGGGCGGTGGCGTGCGTGATAGTCTTTTGGGGCTTACTCCTAAGGATTTTGATGCCGTAACCAACGCTCGCCCCCATGAGATTAAGGCGATTTTTGGCGGGTGTTGCCGCATCATTGGCAAGCGGTTTCAGCTCGCTCACGTCTATTCGGGGCGTGAACTTATTGAAGTGGCGACCTTTCGGGCTCCGCCTAAGGACGACACGCACACCACCGATGACGGCATGATTACCCGTGATAATGTGTGGGGGACGATAGAGCAGGATTTTGCCCGTCGTGATTTTTCCATTAACGCCTTGTATTATCAGCCGATTAAGGGTGAAGTGCTCGATTTTTGTGGGGCGGTTGATGACATCAAAAACGGCACATTACGCCTGCTTGGTGATGCCAAAGTGCGTGTGGAAGAAGACCCTGTTCGCTTGCTTCGTGCCTTGCGGTTTAAGGCAAAACTGGGCTTTGAATTTGACAAAGTCCTAGCCAAACAGTTTAATGACACAAGCTGGACGCTTTTGGAGCAGGTCTCGGCTCATCGGCTTTATGATGAGACCCAAAAGATGTTCACGGGCGGTTATCTGGCTCCGCTGTTACCCCTGCTGTATCAATACGGGGCGATGAGCAGTTTGATGACCTACGCTCAGCCCAAGCCCACTCGCCTTGCCCTGCAAGTTGCCAAAAACACCGATGAGCGGATTGCGTCAGGCAAAACCGCCAACCCTGCGTTTTTTTATGCGGTGCTGTTGTGGGAGAATTATTTGCATGCTTTGGCAAAGTTTAAGAAAAAAGGTCTGCCCTTTCACGAAGCCCAAATAAAAGCGTCTCGCAAGGTGTTTGATGCTCAGCGTATCAAGACCGCCATTCCTAAATTTGCCGAAGATTTTATCAGTGATATTTGGTTCATGCAACCCAAGCTCGTCAGCCCCAAACCCAAAGACGTGGACAGGCTAAGCTCGCAGGGTAAATTTCGGGCGGGGCTTGATTTTCTTATCATGCGTGAGAGTCATGATGACAGTCCGCTGTCTGAGCCGACCAATGGCATGGGGGTGTGGTGGCAACGTTATTTGGCGGTCGATGCGACCAGTCAAAGCCAAATGCTAAGTGCATTGGGGGGTGGTGTGACTCGCACTCGCAGACGACGTGGGGTAGATACAGGCATTGATATTGACAAAGATGCCGAACTTCTACAACTACAACAGCTCTCAGGGCGTGATGATGACAAGGCGGATGATGTGCCACAACCGCTACTGGTGGTGGATAATGCCAACACACCCAAGAGTACTCGCCCCACACCAAGAGCACGGCAGGTGGATGTGCCGACCTTTGAGCGTCGCACGTACAGCGAGAGTGATTTTGCCAAACTGCTGGACAATGACGAGCCTTATATTCCATCGGTGCGTTATCGCAAACGTCAGCCGTCATCAACACTCTCTATCAAAGAGCGTGAGCAGGGGCTGACCGAGAGTGACTTACGACCATCTGTGCCAAGCTCTGCCAAGCCCAAAACGCAGGCGAGTAAACGCCAAACAACAGGACGACAGCGGACAAGACAAAAAGCAGAGCCACAAGAAACCGCCCAAGATACGGACACGCCAAAACCCAAAAAACGCAAAAAATCCAATGCCAAGCCACGAGCCAAACACGATGACTGATAAGGTACAAATCTATCTGGGACTAGGTGGCAATATCGCCAACGAGCTTGGCGACCCGACCAGCCACATTTTGGCGGTGCGTGATACGCTTGATGCTGATGAGCGGTTTTGTGATGTGGTGCTGTCGTCTTTATATGTATCCAAGCCGTTTGGCGTTACCGACCAGCCTGATTTTGTCAATGCGGTGTTGTCCGCCAAGACAGGCCTTGATGCCATGAGTCTACTTGATTTTTGTCAAGACTTAGAGCAGGGGGCAGGGCGTGTGCGGTTACGGCGGTGGGGCGAGCGGTCTCTTGATGTGGATATTTTGCTCTATGGCGATGAAGTTATCCATAATGACAGATTAACCGTGCCACACGGTGGGATTTTTGAGCGAAATTTTGTGCTGGTGCCACTTTTGGAGTTAAATGATAAATTGACGATAAATGGGCAGGCTATCTGTGATTTGGCATTGGCTCATGAGATGGATGGATTAACCAAATTGGCAAATAATTCAAACTAAATAAACAGATATTAGTCCAAAAAGTATGCTGAACTAGGTTTTCCGTTCGCCCTGAGCCTGCCTGCGGGTAGGAAAACCGTTAGGTTTCCCAAGCTCACCACGAACGGTTTTCTTTGTAGCATACTTTTTGAACCAGAGCCAATAAACATGGTACCATGATTGGCAAAAATGTTGTTTATCAAACTGTTTTTACACAATGAATTAGGAAGATGAATGACCTACCTAACCCACGCCGCCCCCATAACCCTATCCACGCTTGCCAAATACAAAAAGCAAGGCGAAAAATTCTCTTGCCTGACCTGCTATGATGCCAGTTTTGCTTATCTTATGGCACAGGCGGGCATTGACGTGATTTTGGTGGGTGACAGTCTGGGTATGGTGGTGCAGGGGCAGGCGTCCACGTTGCCTGTTACCGTTGCCGACATGGTGTATCACACCGCTAATGTTGTCCGTGCCAACCGCCACGCCTTGATTATGACCGACTTACCCTTTATGAGCTATGCTACGTTGCCTGATGCGATTGCAAGTAGCCGTGCGGTTATGCAAGCAGGGGCGAACATGGTTAAGATTGAAGGTGGTAGCGAGCTTGCCGACACGGTCAAGGTCTTGACGGATAATGGCGTGCCTGTGTGCGCGCATTTGGGATTAACGCCCCAATCGGTCAATGTGCTTGGCGGTTATAAGGTGCAGGGCAAAACGGACACACAAGCCGACAAATTATTAAGAGACTGTGAAGTTTTGGTAAACGTAGGGGCGAGCATGATTGTGCTAGAATGCGTGCCTGCCAAACTTGCCAAAGCCGTTACCGAGCGGTTTGCCGTGCCTGTCATCGGCATTGGGGCGGGCGTGGACACGGACGGGCAAGTGTTGGTTATGCATGACATGCTTGGCGTTTATACCCAAAAGGTAGCCAAATTTGTCAAAGACTTTTTAAAAGATGACGGCAACGAGACAGGCGATATTTTGGGGGCGTTTGTTTATTTTCATCAAGCGGTCAAAAACAAAACTTTCCCTAGTGTTGAGCATACTTTTCACTAATGACGGATAAATAATGAAAATCTTTCATCATATCAACGACTTACAAACCGCCCTAAACAAGCGCCGCAAAGGCGGCAAAACCATTGGTTTTGTGCCGACCATGGGGAATTTGCATGACGGGCATTTATCGCTTGTCAATATCGCCAAAGCCCATGCCGATATTGTCGTGGTGAGTATTTTTGTCAATCCCACGCAGTTTGGGGCAGACGAAGATTTTGACAGCTATCCCCGCACGCTGGACGCTGATTGCGAAAAATTGCAAAGTGTACAAGCGGACATGGTATTCGCCCCGAGTATTGATGAGATGTATCCGACTTATCCGCCCCATGTGCAGGTGCTCTCTGGCGAGATTAGTAAGATGCTATGTGGCAAATCTCGCCCCACGCATTTTGACGGCGTGGGCTTGGTGGTGGGCAAGCTCTTTAATATCGTCCGTCCTGATGTGGCGGTGTTTGGCAAAAAAGATTATCAGCAATTAGCGATTATCCGTAGGCTCAATGACGAGCTAAATTTTGGTATAAAAATCATCGGTGGCGAGATTGTCCGTAATAAAGACGGTTTGGCATTGTCATCACGAAATGGTTATTTAAATGATGATGAATTAACTACCGCCCCCATTATCCAAAAAACCTTGCAAAAGATTAAAGCTGATGTGATAAAATCGGATATAAATAATTATCCAACCATTATCCAAAAATACCACGATGAATTAACCAACATGGGATTAAACGTGGATTATTTGGAGCTTTATAATGATAAATTAGAGCCTGTTAAAGATACCGATAAAAAATTGGTGGTATTAACAGCGGTATATGTTGGTAAGGCACGGCTTTTGGATAATATAGAAATTGATTTATCGGATTTCCTGTAAAACTGGTTTTCCGTTCGCCCTGAGCTAAGTCGAAGGGTGAAAGAAAACCTTTTCATGGTTCGACAAGCTCACCACGAACGGTTTTCTTTAAATGCGGAGTTTTTAAGAAATCTGTTTAAATTATTATAAGGAAAATAAATGTCAAACACCCAAATCATCATCGTATCAGGACGGTCAGGCTCTGGCAAAACGTCTGTTCTAAATATTTTAGAAGATTTTGGTTTTTATGTCATTGACAATCTGCCCTTGTCGCTTGTGGGGCAGGCGGTGGGTAATTTGATTGGCAATGATGTCAAAAAAGTGGCGTTGGGCATTGATGTCAGAACGCCAAAAGCCGACCTATCCGCCTTTGAAAGCGTATATCAGAGCTTGACCGACAAGTACCATGAAGCGGTCAAAATCCTATACGTTACCGCCCAAGAGAGCGTACTGGTGGCACGTTTTGGGGCGACACGGCGAGTTCACCCACTCATGCCAATCGCCAATAACTTGCCCAACGCCCTAGCCCAAGAGATTGAACTGTTAAAGCCGATTGCAACCAATGCCGATATTAAGATTGACACCAGCACGCTCAATATTCACGAACTCAAAGAAAAAGTCCGCCAACATATCGGTGTGGATAATGTGGTGTCGGTCAATGTGTTGTCCTTTGGGTTTAAACATGGCACGCCCATTGACGCTGATTTTGTTTTTGATGTGCGGATATTGCCCAATCCGCATTGGCAAGAAAACTTGCGTCCGCAAACAGGGCTTGATGATGACGTAAAAGACTTTTTTGCCAATTATCCAGAGGTGGATACTATGGCGGACGATATTGGCAAGTTTTTGATAAAATGGCTCCCTAATTTTTTAAATAATAACCGTTATTCAGTAATGGTCGCCATTGGCTGTACAGGGGGTAAACACCGCTCTGTATATATTACCCAAAAGGTGGGCGAGTTATTAAAAAATCAGTTGCCTGATAATATGCCTATTATTGTCAAACACCGTGAAAAACGGTATTGGTAATGTTAAAAATAACGTATGAATTGACGAATAAATTGAATTGATTTATATTAAAAATTTGTATATTTTAGATAAAAATATTTTAAAATTTGCAAATGTAGGGGAAATTTATTCGCCCTGTTATTAAAAAATAGTGATTTATCCCAACTTTTTACAAAACATATTTTAATATTAGGCTCTGGTTCAAAAAGTATGCTACAAAGAAAACCGTTCGTGGTGAGCTTGTCGAACCATAACGGTTTTCCTACCCGCAGGCAGGCTCAGGGCGAACGGAAAACCTAGTTCAGCATACTTTTTGGACTACTATCTAATATTAAATTTAAAAAGAGAAATCTATGAATATCGACTGGTCAAAACAAGACATGAGAGTGTCTCGCACCGAAATCAAAAAAGCCCACGAACGTTTACAAGAATTGTCCGAACCGCTTGCCAAACTCTCCAAAAAACAACTTGCCAATTTGCCAGTGAGTGAGTATTTTTTGGACGAATTAAAGCATTTGACCGAGATTGACAGTCACGCCGCCAAAAACCGCCAAATCAAACGGGTGGGTAGGCTCATCATTGAAGAAGACCGCCATGTTTTGACGGGGGCGTTGTTTGAGATTGTGTTTACACCCGAACAATGCACCAAGATTGAGACGTGGTTTAACCGTTTAACCCTAAGCGATGAGGGTACAATAAAGCAGTTTGTAAGGCAATTTAAAAAGGCAGAATACAACAGTATTTATCAGCTACTTTTGTGGATAGAATACGCCAAGCACTTGGGCGATGATGAACTTTTGGCGGAGAGCGTGGCGGATTTTGAAAGTTATGTCAAAGAAGTGGCGATTTTGTCGGTTTAGTTTTGGTATAATAGCACCTTTATCATTTGACCTGTAGGAATATCCATGACCAACATCACTTCCGACCGTATCCTAATCCTAGATTTTGGCTCGCAATACAGCCAGCTCATCGCTCGCCGTGTGCGTGAAGCAGGTGTGTACTCTGAGATGCACCCCTTTGACATGAGCGATGACGACATCAAAGCCTTTAACCCCAAAGGCATTATCCTATCAGGCGGGCCTGAAAGCGTGTACGAAGCAGGCTCGCCACGAGCGCCCCAAATCGTCTTTGAGCTTGGCGTGCCTGTGCTTGGTATTTGTTACGGCTTTCAAACCATGTCCGCCCAGCTTGGTGGTTCGGTAGTGGCAGGGGCGGTCAAGGAGTTTGGCTACGCCCAAATTGACGTAGCGGTGGACGACAAACTACTAAACGGCTTAAAAGACGATAACGCCCAAATCCAAGTGTGGATGAGCCATGGCGACAAAGTGGCAAGCCTGCCAGACGGCTTTACCGCAACATCAAGCACGCCAAGCTGTGCCTTTGCGTCCGCCAGCGATGAAAGCCGTCAGCTCTATGGCGTGCAGTTTCATCCAGAAGTAACCCACACCGCCAAAGGCGTGGAAGTGATTAGCAACTTCGTGCATGGTATTTGTGGTTGTGGCAATCTGTGGAACCCCCAGAACATCATTGAAATGCGTGTGGCACAGTTAAAAGAGCAAATTGGCGATGAGCAGGTGTTACTTGGCTTATCAGGCGGTGTGGACAGCTCGGTGGTGGCGGCACTACTTCACAAAGCCATTGGCGACCAATTAACCTGCGTGTTTGTGGATAATGGGCTACTTCGCCTAAACGAAGGCGACCAAGTCATGAAAATGTTTGCCGATAACATGGGCATTCGGGTGATTCGGGCAGACGCTGAGAATCGCTTTTTGGACGCACTCGCTGGAGCGACTGACCCAGAGGTTAAACGCAAAATCATCGGACGAGAGTTTATTGAAGTATTCTCCGAAGAAGCTCGCAAATTGGACGGCGTGAAGTTTTTGGCGCAAGGCACGATTTACCCTGATGTCATCGAGTCTGCCAAAACCAAAAACGGCAAGGCTCACGTCATCAAATCGCACCACAATGTCGGTGGTCTGCCTGATGATTTGCACTTTGAACTCGTTGAGCCACTGCGTGATTTGTTCAAAGATGAAGTGCGTAAACTTGGCACAACGCTTGGCTTGCCCCATGAGATGATTTACAGACACCCTTTCCCCGGCCCGGGTCTTGGCGTGCGGATTTTGGGCGAGATTAAAAAAGAATATGCTGACATTTTGCGAGTGGCGGACGATATTTTTATGCAAGAACTTCGTGCGTCTGGCTGGTATGACAAGACCGCCCAAGCCTTTGCTGTGTTTTGCCCTGTCAAATCGGTGGGCGTGGTGGGGGACGCACGCCGTTATGCGTGGGTGATTTCTCTGCGTGCGGTGGAGACGGTGGACTTTATGACCGCTCGTTTTGCCCATTTGCCCTATGAGCTTGTGGATAAAATCTCAACGCGTATCATGAATGAGATTGCCGATGTCTCTCGTGTTGTCTATGATGTCAGTAGCAAACCGCCTGCCACGATTGAGTGGGAATAAACCAATAAAAACCGTCAAGAAATTGGCGGTTTTTTAACCATCAAAAAAGGGCATATTCTCGCCCTTTTTATCCTTTCATCACGCCTTTTTAACCACGCTGGATTTTAGTTTCATTGCCCCAAAGCCGTCAATCTTGCAATCAATGTCATGGTCATCAGGGGCATCATGAATCAGGCGAATGGATTTGACTTTGGTGCCGACCTTGATAGGTGTGGACGAGCCTTTGACCTTCAAGTCCTTGATGACCGTTACGCTGTCGCCATCATTTAACACATTACCCACCGCATCCTTGATGACGGGCGTGTCGTCCGTGTCGCCATCGGCTGACCACTCGTGGGTACACATGGGGCAGATGAGCAGGTCGCCATCGGCATAGGTGTAGGTTTCATCGCATTTGGGGCAAGCAGGATAAGTCATAAATTTTTACCTAAAATAAAAGCATTATATCATTTTTGATACATTTTGGCTTGAAAATAAAGCCAAGCCTCCTTATTGAAATGAAAATGACAAATGATAAATAACAACCGAGAGTACCATGAGCCAATTTTCACAAATCACCCTAAACGGCAAAGATACCGCCAAATTTTTACAAGGTCAATTAACTGTCAATGTTGATAAACTCACCCATGATTTTTTGCCCTGTGCCATTAGCGACCTAAAAGGGCGTGTTGCCTTTGGGTTGTGGGTATCTCGCACCGATGATGAGACCTTTGTACTCATCACGTCGGTGGACTGCATGGATAATCTTACCGCCCATATCAAAAAATACGGGGCATTTTCTAAATTTAGCCAGTCCGCCCCCACGCCCATTTATCCTATCGTGGCAAATGGCGTGCCGACTTTTGATAATGATGACAGCCTTACCGACTTTGGGACGTGGGCGAAAGCGAGCATTGAGACGGGCAATGTGTGGATAACCCAAGCCACAGCGGGGCTGTTCCAACCCCAAGAGTTACGCCTGCACCAGCGTGGGGGCGTGGATTATGATAAGGGGTGCTATCTAGGACAGGAGATTATCGCACGGCTCTACTTTAAGGCAAGTCCAAAAGCCTACTTACACCGTGTGCGACTGCCTAAGCCTGTCCAAGACGGCGACAAGGTCGGCAAAGTGCAAATCGTCAATGGCGTGGTGCATGATGACGGCTTTGACGCACTCGTCATCGGCTCGCCTGAGCATGTAGTAGAGATTGGGGAGATTTTGCCGTTGCCTGATAACCTGATGGGCGATGTGGGGCGAGCAAAATAAGGGGCTGATGATGTTTTAAAGGGGTTTGTAGGGCAAATCACATTTGCCCTTTTAAAAAACCTTGATGTTGGGCGAATGCTCTTTGATCTGACACGCCCATTTTATCATAACAATTTTAATGGTAAATTATAAAAATCACACGTCAAGCAAAAAATTAATCGGGCCGTCATTGACCGCCACGACTGCCATATTCGCCCCAAATTCGCCTGTGGCAACCTCGGGATAGACTTGTTTGGCATAATTTACCAACTTATCAAACAATGCCCTTGCGTCATCTGGGGGCATGGCAGGGGCGAAGTCGGGACGGCGACCCTTGTCGGTTTTTGCCATTAGGGTAAATTGCGACACCAGTAGCAAGCCACCGCCCACATCGGACACTGATTTGCCCATTTTGCCGTTGCCATCTTCAAAAATGCGGTAGGCGATGATTTTATCCACCAGTCTGCACGCTTTATCAAAATCATCATCTTTGCCAATGCCGATATAGGCAAGCACGCCTGATTGGATTTGTCCGATGATTTGACCGTCCACACTGACATGGGCGGATTGGACTCGTTGGATTAGGGCTTTCATGGGTTTTTCCTTTGGGTTGGGTTTAAATGGGGTGTTGGGGTGATTTATTTTTTTTGCTAAAATTTATTCTAGTGCAAATTATGATTTTTGGGCGAATAGATTGCCCCTACACGCCCATATTATTGCAAAAATTATTTTAATGGAAAGATGCCAAATTTTAACCATTTTAAAAATTACTCTGCCCGTATCTTATACCGCACCCAATCATACCCCCAATTAAAAAGTAGCGTGTATACCCCAATCACCGCCACCACGCCAATATCCATAACAAACGCCATCCACAGCAAGACATCTAGGGCGTAGGCAATCATCGGCACGGTTGCCAAAACAGCCCACCTTCAAACAAGCCCATATGAACAAGGCGAGTGCCAAGCAAGCGGTAAAGGCGTTCGCCCGTTACCACTTTGTCAAACAAAAAAATTAAACACCATGTTTCACACCATCGCCAGCACCGAGATTACCACCGCCAAACCTGTGGCGTGGGCATGGCTATGGTTGTCGCCAAACAGGGCAAAAACAGCCACCGTCAGCCCAATCGCCCCAATCTTAAACAGTACGGCATGAAATAGGCGTTCTTTGGCAGTCATGGGATCGGTTGAGTGTTTGACATAAAATTTAGCAAAATATAACGGTTATTATAGCAAACATCGGTTAAAATAGCCCAAACCCGTTTTTATTTTGGAAAAATCATGAACCTATTTACCCTAGCCCAAAATCTTGCCCCACAGCAAACCCTATCAGAAGTGGCAGGCTACCTTGCCAAAAGTCAAAATCCTTACATCAAAAAAGCCTTTGTCCATACTTTTGCCAAAGTCTATAACATTGATTTGGCAGAATATGAGCGTGGCAATTTGGATGACTATGACAGTTTCAACGACTTTTTTACCCGTGAATTAAAGAGTGGAATGCGTCCGATTGACGAGACGGCAGACGGCATTGCCTGCCCCGCTGACGGTAAAATCAGCCAAATCGGAGCAATCACAAACGGGCAACTTCTCCAAGCCAAGGGGCGAGATTATGACGTGGGGCAACTTTTGGCGGATTTTGAGCTGGGTAAAGCGTTTGTGGACGGTTCATTTGCCACGATTTATCTTGCCCCCACCAACTACCACCGTGTGCATATGCCCTTTGACGGTACGCTGCTTGCCACACGTTACGTCCCCGGTACGCTGTTTTCGGTCAATAACACCACCGCCGAGAACGTGCCTGACCTGTTCGCCCGTAACGAGCGGTTGGTGTGCGAATTTGATACCGCTTTTGGGCGTGCGTGCGTGGTGCTGGTTGGGGCGATGATTGTGGCGGGGATTGAGTCTGTGGCGACAGGGGCAATCAAACGCACGCCCTACATTCAGCACCGCAAGCATGACATCACGTTCAAAAAAGGCGATGAGCTCGGGCGGTTTTATCTAGGTTCTACCGCCATTATCGTGCTACCCAAATCGGCAAATACCGCATGGGGCGATGAGTTTGTACATGGTAAGACGGTGGTAATGGGGCAGAGGATTGGACAAGTTGCAAAATCCTAACAACACTACGCCTGACACTACTCCACTTGACAACACCACGCCCAATAACAATGTCGGTGCATTGGCATCAACCGCCGTTGGCTCAGTGCTGTTGGTGTCGCTTGGGCTATATGTTGGTCTTATGATGGGCGGTGTGGTGTTTGGGTTGTTCTTTGGCATGATGTTATCCTATCTGATACTTATCATGGTAAAGGCACAAAAGGCGGTTTGGGCGTTGGTATTTTTGATATGTGTGATTGTCAATATTATTGCATTGATAATTTTGTCAAAATTTATTGACCTAAGAGACCCACAAATATTTGCCCTTATCATTATTGACATACTGATTTACACCTTGACTGCCTTAATGCTGTTTGATTTTTGTGGATTTAAAAATCTGGCTCTGGTTCAAAAAGTATGCTACAAAGAAAACCGTT
>NZ_MUXV01000037.1:12645-13277 GCF_002014975.1 Moraxella bovis | reverse complement strand
GGGGCGAATCATATTCGCCCAAGAATATTTTGGGATAGGGTAAATGTGATTTACCCTGATAACCTGCCTAAATTGGGTTTGATAAATGGAATTGTGGGTTAAATTAAAACCCAACCCATTTAGCCCCAACCTAAACCAATCTCTCCCCACTCACAATCACGCCATTATTATCGGCATAGACCCAATCGCCGTCATGGACGACCACCCCACCAATCACAATCGCCAGACCTGTCTCGCCCACGCCCTTTCTTACGCTCTTTTTGGGTGTGCTTGCTAAGGCTAGCACGCCAAGACTCATCTTGGCAATCTCGTCCACGTCTCGCACACAGCCACAGATGATGACCCCTGCCCAGCCGTTATCCACAGCCGATTTGGCAATCATGTCGCCCATTAACGCATAGCGTAGGGATGCACCACCGTCCACGACTAGGATTTTGCCTTGTCCGTCTGTGGCGAGCAGTTCTTTGACACGAGAGTTATCCTCAAAGCATTTGACCGTAACGGCTTGCCCGCCAAAGGTTGTGATACCGCCATAATGCCTGAACGATTTGCTGTCTATCATGGGTGGTATGACGTGAATGGCTTTATCTTCGTTGTCGTCCAGTAAGTCGCAGGTGATGAAGTGGGTCATG
>NZ_MUXV01000037.1:0-12485 GCF_002014975.1 Moraxella bovis | reverse complement strand
AAGTGGTCGGATAGCCATTTTCATGCAAAAACAGTTTATTTATTTCTAAAATATTTCTATATTGTAAATAGTATTATAAAGGGCAGGCATGCCCTACTTTGCTGTCAAAAACTTGACCAATTCATCATTTGCCACGTTGCCTTCAAACAACTCGCCATTTTCACCATAGACGGCAGGGGTGGCGATGATGGCAAGGGGGCGGACTTTGGCGATGTTGGATGACAGATGGTTGTCGTCATTACCGCATTGGTTGCCTGCCTTGACCCCTTTCATGGCAAGGTCTAGGAGCTTGGCGCGCTTGGCGTTATCACGCTCGCACCAGATTTGTCGCATGGGCTTAGGCGACTCATCATAGACAGGATAGCCGATGACCTTGACGGTAATGCCTTTGGCGGTAAGATTGGGAATGTTTTTGTGAAGTATCTTGCAGTAGGGGCAGTTGATGTCGGTGGCGACATAGACGACCGCTCGCTCGTCTTTGGCAGGATAGATGGTCAGGTTGGCAGGGTCTAAGGTGGCGAGCGTGTGGCGGTTTTTGGCAGTCTCAAAGGCGGTGTCAAGTCCGCCAAGTTTGCCGTTGGCAATCACGCTGACATCACCCCCGATGACATAACGAGCGTCTGCACTGACCAAAAATGGCGTGCCATTTTGGGCAACCGCCCAAAGCAAGCCCTTGATACTCGTGTGAAAAAACACGGTGTCAGGGGTGACTAGGGGCAGGGCGTTCATGTTGGCAAGCAGGGCGATTTTATGGTCTTCGTCTATCGGGGTGCCTGTGGGCTTATCGCTCATGATGGTAGGGTCGATGGCGTGAATGGTGCTGGGGTTCGGTTCGGCGGTGGCGTTAATCACATAGCGAGCGTCAGGCGTGATAAGCAGACTCTCGCCCGTGGTCAGCGTTACCATCAAAAGCTCGCCAATGCCTGTCGGGGTGATGGTGCGAACGGGTGTGGCAAGTCCGATTTGGCGTAGGGTTTGTTTGATGAGTTGGTTGTCACTTGCGGTAATGGGGGTGGGTGTCTGGGCGGTGCTTGGCAGACTGATGGTGGCAGTTGTGATGGCAAGGCTTAGGGTAAGTAACGTGCTAAATGTTTTCATGGTTTATCCCAAAATGATTTGGCATAGATTATACCCCAAAATCTAAGCGAGCGAGAGCCGTTTACAACTTCCCCACAATCTGACAAGGTTGGGCAGTAAAGTATGATTGGCAAAAATCCATAAAAATTGGGGCGGTGATTTATTGCTCAAATAAACACACCAATCCGCCCAAATTAATCAAAACTGCCCAATCTCATCATCACTCAAAAAGCGACTCTCGCCCATCTCAAGCCCATCTAGCGTAATCGTGCCAATGCTTGCTCGGTGTAGCTCGATGACTTTATTGCCAAAATACGCCATCATGCGTTTGACCTGATGATATTTACCTTCGGTCAAGATAAGCGTGGCGTGCGTCTCATCTGTAAATAACAGCTCGGCAGGGCGAGTTTTTTCGGTATCACCTTCTAACAAAATGCCGTTTGCCACTTGTTTTATGGCATAGGCTTGCTCGTCTGGGGTCATCGGGTCGGCAAGCGTAATCTCATAGCGTTTGGGCTGATGACGCTTGGGACTGGTAACTCGGTGTAGCCACGCTCCGTCATCGGATAGAAGTAACGCTCCTGTGGTGTCCACGTCAAGCCGTCCTGCAATCCGCAAACTTGCCACTTCTGGCACGGCAATCAGCTCGGTAACAATGGGGTATTCTTTGGCTTTTAGAGTGCATTCAAAGCCGTCTGGCTTATAGAGCAAAATATAACGGCTACCGTCCGCCACCGACAACGGCTCGCCCGCCCACAGCACTTCATCATCGGCATTGATATGTACGCTACCGTCTTTGATGACTTTATCGTTTACCGTAATCTCGCCACGGTGCAGGATTTTTTTGCATTCACTGCGGGAGAGTTCAGTGGCTTTACTTAAAAATTTGTCCAGCCTCATTGTTTGGTCTCAGGTGTTTTAGTTTAAAAATAACGGTGTTTAGTGTATCATACTTATACATTTTTAGAAAAATTTTCGCATGACCTACCATACCTTATCCGCCCCTTGCCAAGCGGTTTATGAAATCAAAAAAAGCGAATTTCTTGCCTTTGCCTATCCGATTGATAGCCGTGAACAATTAATGTTCCACGTGGAACAACTGCGAACCACCTACCCAGATGCTCGCCATGTTTGTTATGGTTATATTATCGGCGACCCACACAACACCACGCACGCAGGTTTTGACGATGACGGCGAACCAGGTGGCACGGCAGGCAGACCGATTTTAAATGTGTTGCAACACAAGGCAATTGGCGATTTGCTTGTGGTGGTCGTGCGGTATTTTGGTGGCATCAAACTTGGGGCAGGTGGGCTGACACGAGCTTACGCTACCGCCACGCAGCTGGTGGTAGATAAGATGATCCTTGTGCCATTTGTGCCAAAATCACAGGTCAAAGTCGCCACCACCTTCGCCCACGAAGCCCAAATCCGCTATCTGGTCGGGCAGGCTGGTGGCGAGATTTTAGGGGTAGACTATGCTCACCATGTCGTGATGAGCGTGGAGCTAGACAACGAAAAGGTGGACGAGTTTGGAGAGAGTTTGGGGGTGTTTGGCGAGCTGTTAAGGGGGGAGTAATTATAGTAAATTAACCCCAATTTGCACCAATGCTAAATATTGAAAAATACCTTTGTGGGAGCGTGCTTTCCACGCCTTTTGGTGGTGTATTTTGAAGTTAAACGATGATAAAAAGACATAAAAAAGTCCGCACCAATCATGGCACGGACTGTATGAGCAAGCTGATTATTTTTTCTCTTCACGCACTTTATTGATAAGAAAATCAACCACTTGGGTAACTTTGGCATCATCGCCTGCAACCACATATTTACCATGCACGACAACGGCAGGCACGCCAGTGAGCTGATAGTTTTTCGCCCCTGCTTTTGAGCGTTCTAGTTTGGTGGTAACGGCAAATGAGTCGTAAGTGGTATTAAACTTGGTTTTGTCCACGCCTTGGGTGGCATACCAGTCGGCAAGGGTTTCTTTGGATCTGTCCACACGTTTGCCGTCTTTGTGAATCGCGTCAAATAGGGCTTGGTGGGTTTTTTCTTCATAACCCATAATTTGGGCGGCATAAAAACCACGGGCAGGCACTTCCCACACAGGGTTCATGGCGGCAGGCGTGCGGAAAAACGCCACGTCTTTGGCACGGGTTTTTGCCCATTTTTGCATGTGTGGCTCTAAGCTGTAACAATGCGGACAACCATACCAAAAGAACTCACGCACCACGATGACATCGCCAGCGATTTTCTCAGGATTGGGCAGGACTTTGTAGTCTTGACCTTCAACAAAATTGGCATGAGCCATGCCAGATAGACCAACCGCTAACGCAAGGGCGGTGAATTTAAGGGTGTTTTTCATAAAAAATCCTAGATTGGCACAGTGCCAACAAATCGTTTTGGTAAAACCAAATATGGGTAAATAAAAATATCGCATAGTTTAACTTATTTTTGCCAAAATTGGGTAATAGAATTCTTAATCAAACGTTGTATTATGTAAATTTTTATGAAATATGCCTAAAATTTAAGCATTTTTAAATGAACAACACAAAATTTGCCAAAATCTGTATGAAAAGCAAGGGAAAAAGTGGTTAAAAATCGCTAAAAATGGTAAGATAAGCCAATTTATCACTTGGGATAGCTCATGACCGCACACACCGCCCACAATGCCGACTTTGATGAAATTGGCAAATTCACCCGCCTTGCCGATGAATGGTGGGACAGACAAGGGGCGTTTAAGTCCTTGCACGACATTAACCCCTTACGCCTTGACTGGATAGAAGACCAAACGTGCGCCTTTTTTGGCTCAAGATTAAACGGCAAAAAGGTGCTGGACGTGGGCTGTGGTGGCGGTATTTTGTCGCATTCTATGGCGGTGCGTGGGGCGGACGTGCTGGGTGTGGATTTGGGGGAGCAAAACCTGCAAGCAGGGCAGATTCATGCCGAGCGGACAGGCATGACCGACACGCTCGCCTTTCGCTGTGTGGCGATAGAAGAGCTTGCTAGCGAGCAGGCGGGGATGTATGACGTCGTAACGTGCATGGAGATGTTAGAACACGTCCCTGACCCGTCTGCGATTGTGCGTGCGTGCTTTGCCTTATTAAAGCCCAATGGCGTGTTTGTAACGTCCACGATTAACCGTAACCCCAAATCCTACCTATTTGCCATTGTGGGGGCGGAGTATGTGCTACGCCTTGTGGATAAAGGCACGCACGATTTTAACAAATTCATCACGCCTGCCGAGCTTGATGACATGGCTATCAGGGCAGGATTTGCCCGTGATAACATGACAGGGCTACACTACAACCCCTTAAACAAGCGGTTTTGGCTCTCCGACAGTAATGTGGACGTAAACTACATGATGTCGTTTGTCAAGGGTCAAAGCCCAAAGGCGGTGGGCTGACATGACAAGCACAACAAAGCTAAATGCGGTTTTATTTGACTTAGACGGCACGCTCATCGACACCGCCCCTGATTTTATCCGTATCATCAAGCTCATGTGTGCCAAGCACAATCACCCTTGCCCCACTGATACCGCCATTCGTGAGCAGGTCTCGGCAGGGGCTAGGGCAATGGTGCGTTTGATGTTTGGCGATGAGCTCATGAACGTGGCGGACACGGACGAGCGAATGCTTGCCTATCGTCAAGAGTTTTTGGATTTGTACGAGCAGGACATTTGTGTGGATAGCCGACTGTTTGACGGCTTGGACAGTCTACTTGACACCTTAGAAAATAAAGGCGTGGCGTGGGGCATTGTTACCAACAAACCTAGATATTTAGCAGAACAGCTTCTGGATAAATTAGACCTAGCCAAACGCTGTGCGGTGCTTGTTTGCCCTGATGATGTGGCAAACACCAAACCCGACCCAGAGCCGATGTTTTTGGCGTGCAAAAAGCTAAACATAGACCCCAAAAATTGCATTTATGTGGGCGACCACATCAGAGACATACAGGCAGGGCGAGCATCTGGCATGATGACGGTGGCGGTGGGGTTTGGCTATATTGTCCCTGATGAAAATCCCCATGAGTGGGGGGCGGATAAGGTGGTGGATACGCCTGATGAATTGAGGCGGTTGGGGTTGGGGTTGGTTTAAGCCGTTGCCAATTTGACAATGCCAATTTTAAAATGATTTAAATTTAACCGCTTTTAATTTTTCATTGATAAAATATGCGTGCCACACACCTTTTAAATAAGAAATGTATTTAATGAACTTAATATTTGCCACAGGCTTGTAGGGGTGGGCTTTCCACGCCCGTTGGTAAAACTAGTACACTCCTACGGTGGTATATTTTGAAGTTAAGCAAGTATAAAATTATTTAAATTTAACCATATTTTAATTTTTACTTAATAAAAAAATCAGCACCCAACCATGACGACACAAGACATTTTAAACTATACCCCGACCGCCGACAGCCTATCCGACAAGATTATTCTAGTAACAGGGGCAGGGGACGGCATTGGCAAAGTGGCAAGCCTAACCTATGCCAAATGTGGGGCGACTGTACTCCTGCTTGGCAAAACAGAGTCCAAACTAGAAGCGGTCTATGATGAGATAGAGAGTTTGGGGCTTGCCATGCCTGCCATTTTGCCCATGGATTTAGAAAAGGCGAGCTTTGCCCAGATGAATGAGCTTGCAACCCTAATTCAAAAAGAGTTTGGCAGGCTTGACGGCGTGCTACATAATGCAGGTGTGCTTGGGGCATTGACCCCACTTGAAATGTACGACCCTATTACCTTTGAGCAGGTCATGCACGTCAATGCCACAGCCGTGTTTATGCTTACCCAAGCCCTATTTCCGCTACTTGTCTCTGCCCCCAGTGGCTCGGTGGTGTTCACAAGCTCTGGCGTGGCAAAAGTGCGACCCTTTTGGGGGGCGTATGCCTTATCTAAGCAGATGATAGAAGGCATGAGTACCATTTTTACCGAAGAGACCAAAAACCACACCGCCTTGCGGTTTAACTGTATCAATCCAGGGGCGACTCGCACCAACATGAGAGCCCACGCCTTTCCAGGGGAGAATCCTTTGACCCTAAAAACGCCCGAAGACATCATGCCTGCCTATGTGTATCTCATGACCGACATGGCAAGCGGGGTAAAAGGGCAAGTGATACATTGCCAACCCAAATAACATCAGGGGCGAGTGTTCGCCCTTTTTTGTGGGCGTACGTCTTTGTACTTGAAATTTAAACGAAAATTGATAAACTACTACAAAACATTAAAACATTTTGAGCATTCACATGGATTTATTACAACATTTATTTTTAATCGCCATATTGATATTAGTATCAAGTTTTTTTTCAATTTCTGAGATTGCCTTAGCAGGGGCAAGAAAATTGAAACTAAAACTCATCTCCGAAGGAGGCGATAATCGTGCTGATAAAATCATGCACTTGCAAGAAAATTCGGCGGACTTCTTTGCCACCAGCCAAATAGGCCTAAACGCAGTCGCTATCCTTGGTGGTTCGGTGGGTGAAGGGGCGCTTCGTCCTTATTTTGCCCAGTTTATCGGACAGTTTTATCAAGGGCAGTGGACAGAGAGTATTGCGTTTTTTACGAGTTTTGCGGTGGTAACGCTCATCTTTATCCTATATGCTGATTTGATTCCCAAACGCATTGCCATGATAAACCCCGAAAAGGTCGCCCTAGCAGTCATCAATCCCATGCTCGTGGTCATCAAGGTGGTCAAACCGCTTGTGTGGATTATCAATGGCATTGCCAACGCCACGTTTCGCCTGTTCAAAATCAACACCGTGCGAGAAGAGAGCATTACCTTTGATGACGTCTCTGCCATTATGGATGCAGGGGCGGAGGCAGGCGTGGTGTTACAGCAAGAACAGCATTTTATTGAAAATGTCTTTGAGCTAGAAGAGCGTACCGTACCGTCATCGATGACCGTGCGTGAAGATGTGGTGTATTTTACGCTGGGTGAGTCCGAAGAGTCCATGCGACAAAAGATAGCTGAGTTTCCGTATTCCAAATTTTTGGTGTGCAATGAGACCATTGACCAAGTCATCGGCTATGTGGACACCAAAGACATTTTGGTAAGGCTACTCAACAACCAATCTTTTGTACAGCTTAACGAGAGTACCATTCGTAACGTGCTGATTATCCCTGATACGCTCACTTTGTCTGAGCTTTTGGATAAATTTCGTGCCAGTAAAGAAAAATTTGCGGTCGTCATCAACGAATATGCATGGGTGGTCGGGGTCATTACATTGTCCGACATCATGATGACGGTCATGGGGGACTGGGGGTCGCCCATCGAGGAAGAACAGCAGATTATCCGCCGTGATGAAAATTCATGGCTCATTGACGGTAGCACGCCCATCGATGATGTCAAGCACGCCCTTGATGTGGTGGAGTTTGAAGATTGGGATCATTATGAGACGTTGGCGGGCTTTATCATGTATCGCTTGCGAAAAATCCCACGTCCTGCCGATTTTGTCGTGCATGAAAATCTAAAATTTGAAGTGGTGGACATTGACCATTACAAGATTGACCAAGTGCTGGTAACTCGTCTGCCTGAGAATGTAGAAGAAGTGGCAGATAGGGACTGGATGTAGGGCGAGATGCGTTTGTAAAAATGTTTAAAAATATTAGGGCGGAATAAATTCGCCCTTTTTATGCAAAATTTTTATGCAAAAATGCCAATCATCACCGCACCAACCATGCTATAATAGTTGTTTCACACCCAACCGACATAGATTATGAGCCTATCTGACATCTTGCACCATCGCCGTGCCGTGCGTGAGTACCTACCCACGCCCATTGACCCCAACATCGTCAAGGACTGCCTAGCCCTTGCCACGCTTGCCCCGACCAGCTCTAACATGCAACTGTACGAGTGCTACCACATCACCGATAAAGCCACACTCGCCACACTTGCCAAAGCCTGCCTATCCCAAAGCTCTGCCACGACCGCTGATCAAATGGTGGTGTTCGTGATACGTCCTGATTTGCACAGACAGCGTGCCACATCGGTGTTTGCCTTTGAGCGTGAAAACGTACGTACATACAGCCCTGTTCATAAGGTGGACAGGCGTATTAAAAAATTTGACCATTATTATAATCGTCTCATGCCCCTGCTCTACACCCAAGATGTGCCACTGGTGGGGACGGCAAGAAAGGGCGTGGCGTGTGCCATCTCAAAGGTTCGCCCCATGCAAAAGGACGTCTCAAAAGATGACATTCGTATCGTCATGCATAAAAGCTGTGGACTGGTCGCTCAGACGTTCATGCTTGCCATGAGTGAGCGTGGGCTTGATACTTGCCCTATGGAAGGCTTTGACGGGGCGATGATAAAGACCCTGCTTAGACTGCCTGCCATAGCCGAGATTAATATGGTGGTGTCGTGCGGTGTGCGTAGCGAGCAGGGCGTATGGGGCGAGCGGTTTCGTGTGCCGTTTGATGAAGTGTATCGGCAGATTTAACGCTTTGCAAGGTTGCTTGGCAACTCAATAAGTCCGGCACTAGACGGATAAAGCCATGTCTATGTAATTGCCAAAGACAGTAGGCACTTGGATAAATAGGGAATTGGCATACAGATAATCTTCCCCGCTTTCATCGATGATTCGCACCATGCCCAACTGCTCTGCGGTTGGGTCGTCTAGCTGTTTGTAAAGTTTCATAACTTCCAAACTGGCAGGGTAGTCTTTATTATTAATGCACAATAACCATTTCATGATAGTAACCTTTTGATTTTATACTCAACCGCACCAATGCCATGACATTCGCACCAATGGATTTCGGCTTCGGAGAGTGGAAAAAAACGGTACTTTTTAGTACCGTTTTTTGTGATTAGCCGATTAAATCAACCGCTTGTAGCTTGGTAGAGTAGTCAAGATGTGCATAACGCTGGGTGCTTGCGATGTCGCCATGCCCTAATAACTCTTTGACAGTGTAAATTGGCACGCCTTTTTGAACAAGCCAACTTGCGTAGGTGTGGCGTAGGTCGTGCATACGGCAGTTAATGCCAGCACGCTTTTTACAAAGTTGCCAGCCTTTGTTAAAGGACTTGATATTTTCGCCGGTTTTGGGGTTGGTAAAAACGTAATCGCCTTGTTTGTTGGCTTGGCGGTGTTTTAGTACGTTGTAAGCTGTATCATTGAGATACTTATACATGGTGCGTCTTGATTTACTGAGCGTATTTCTAACGATGAATTGGCGTTTTTCCAGGTGTACGTTTGCCCATTTTAGGGTTAATACTTCGGATTGACGGCAACCAGTCATGACAAGTAGTGTGATGAAGTCATGCAAGTCTGTGTTGTCAAATTCTAGGCTTGCGGTTAGTAGTTTTTCGTACTCTTGGGGGCTTAGGTAGTTTGGGATTGTGTCGGCTTCCACATATTTGACGTTGGCAAATGGGTTATTTAACGTAATCTCAAAATCTTTTGAGACTAGGTTTATTGCAGAGCGACAAAAGCCGATTTCTTTATTAACCGTTGCGTTAGATACCTGTTTTTGGCGTTCTAATGCCCATTTTTTAACGTCAGCACGTTTTAGGGTGGATAAGGGATAATCATCAAATGGGGCTAACAGAGCCAGTCTGTAAGTGTATTTGTACTTAGTCAAGTGGTATTCTTGATAGTATTTGATGATGTCGGATAATTTTTCAAAGTTCATGTTTTTACCTTATGTTGCGGTGCGACATTACACCGCAACACAGGGTAATTTATGCCATGCTAATTAAATCAGGGTTTTTGTCAAGTAATCTAATTAGGGTAATGGCTGGACCTGTTGGCGTTCTAATGCCCTGTTCCCAGTTTTTAAGCGTTTTAGGGCTTATGTGTAGCTTCTGGGCGAACTGGGTTTGTGATAGCCCTGTTTTTGCCCGAATATCTTTGATGTTTGGGCGTTCATAAGTGAATGTACGACTTGGGGAAATTTCGCCCTTAGCGATTGCCAGAGCCTCAGTCAATGAGGCTTTTAAATCATCGTAAAACTCATTTTGCACGGTAAATCTCCTTAATTGCGGTGGTTAGTTTGAGCATTTCTTTTTTCTCATCCGCCGATAGCGTTGTTTGTTTTGATTTAGGATAAGCCAAGAGCATAAAGAAAATGCCAGCACCATCAACAAAAAAGTAAATGATGCGACTGCCACCACTTTTGCCCTTGCCATCAATTGACCATCTTGTTTTGCGTACTCCGCCAGTACCACGAACAATGTCGCCTTGATGTGGGTTTTTCATCAAGTTTGTTTGTAATAGTCTGTACTCGTCATCATCCATTAAGTCTATGATTTGTTTAGTGAATAATGATGTTTCAGCAAAATGCAACATGGGAAAATCCTAATCTATTTAACGTGCATTATATACCCCATTGGGGTATAAGTCAAGAGCTGATTAAGATGGATTAAAAATAGGTTCTGTCTTTGATTTATCAGCAAATAAATACTCTTCGGTACTTGTGATTCCTTGTGTTGTTTGTTGTGGTTCTTTGGGTGGTATTTGTTGTTGATCTGATGTTTCTGTTGGCGTTGTAAAAGTAGTATTATTAAAACCGTTTCCTTCGGAACGATAAACTTTGCCAGTATTGATGTAATCTAGACATTCTTTATTTGATAATGTCATGCGGTCGCCATAAGAATTATAGGCGATGCAGTTATTGCCCATTTTCATAACACCCCTTACTTGTAACATGGGGTCTTGACGTCTGATGATGTAATCTTCTGGCAAATCCCTTTGGTATAAAAACAAGCGACGATTATGTAATTCATCTTGATGATGTTCATAGTTATTTTGAGTGATTGATTCACTTTGTGAATTGTTTTGACTATCAGTTGATAATGAAAATGTTGAATTTGTGGCATCGTCTTGCTGTGTTTTTTCGGTAGACTTTTGTTCTACACCATAAATTTTAGAGAAAAAGTTATCATTAAAAAATAGCATTTTGACAGCAAAATAGCCAAATAAAATCACACCCAAAATAATAAAAAATAAGTTTTTGGGAATGCGTTTTTTGTGGGTGTGAATGGTTGCTGATTTATAGTACTTATAAACGCTTTTATCATAATTAAAGCGTTCGGTGTGTTCGGCTAACTTTTTATTGCTTGGAGCATTTGGGGAATCAACACAATAAGCCCAATTAAAAATGGTCGCTGATGATAGACCCCACCCCCGATGTAAATGATGGTGCATACCAACAACCGCCCTAAAATTAGGATGTAGCAATACAGGAAATTGAGTAATGCCAAAAATATCATGCCCTGTGTGACGGTGTATTTGCAGGGCATCACAAATCTCATTATCATAACGAGATTTTTTGTAGGGTTCTAGCTGTTGTATTTCATCATAAAATATCACAGAACCGTCTGGTGTATCACGCCAATCAACGGGGGCAGGTTCTACCCCATCTATGTTTAAGCCGTCTATATTGGCGTAAATCATGCGGGGTTCTTTGCCCTGTTCAAGTAATTTTTGATTTTGTTTAACGTACTCTAAAATCTTTGTAACAGCAAACAAAGTTTTGCCAGAGCCGGGCGTTCCAGTAATTAAGGTAATCATAATTCACCACATTAAATTAAGTTAAATGATTTAGCGGGCGGTTCGCTCCTCCGCCTCCTTCGTCGTTGTCGTCGCTCACCGCCCTTTATTTCTTTTTAATAAAAATGCCAGCTGAATTCATGGCGGCACGAGAAACAATGGCAGATAAAATAACCGAAAAAGCATAATCCATTTGAGACATTGACATCAAAGAAAGAACGGTATCAGGTATAGAATTGATATCCGAACGAATGCGAGCAACATAGCTATTAACCAGTGAAGTCATCACAACAGTACTACCAAATGTCAGACCAGCGCCCGTTAAAACGTTTTTTAGAAGTCCTGAACCCCAAGAGTCTAAAACCCTTGATAAAAGAGATGATAAGCCAGCAAATTTCATGATTTAATACCCGTTAGAATATAAGCGGCGATGATTGTTGATATGATTTTAACAATTCCGCCAAATGATGTTGCAATCCTACAAATTGGATCAAAAGACATGGAAAACACCATGGAGCGACCACCAATAGAAAATGAAAAATTTTTGGGGGTAGGGCATGAACCACCAAAACTAATGTTTACTGAGTTTGTGGGTATTGGCATTTCATCAATATCAATGTCAGTATCTTTTTTATCTATATCGCCTTCACAAAACCATGAAGCCCATTTGCAAAACTCTGGAAGTTCAAAAGGTTTTTCATCAGCGGGGTTAGCCTCATCGGGCTTTTTTTCTTCCACGCCAATGGGATTAACCTTAGGTGGTAGCGGTCTGTCCTGTGGATTTGGGCTAGGCACAGGCTTTGGCTGTGGCTGTGTTTCGGGGTTAGCCTCATCGGGCTTTTTTTCTTCCACGCCAATGGGATTAACCTTAGGTGGTAGCGGTCTGTCCTGTGGATTTGGGCTAGGCACAGGCTTTGGCTGTGGCTGTG
>NZ_MUXV01000036.1 GCF_002014975.1 Moraxella bovis | reverse complement strand
AAGAATTTTAGGGGGGTCATGGGGGTTCCTTTTATTTAACCAATAAATAAAAAATCATTGTGGTAATAATGGGGAATAGCCAATTAAGTATATGGGGTTCAGCACTCATTAACATTTTAATCATCCAAAATAAACGTCATCATCAAATCCACGATAGCCCATTTTTTCAATGGCGGGATAATAAGCATGGTGAATGGGCATGGAGCGAATTTTATCGTGTGCTTTGATTTGTCTTTGAAAGTATTCATAAGCCATACGACCTTCAAAGTATTGTTGTTTTTTTCGATATTCTTTGCCATGCATCATTTCAAATTTAGCGGCGGCATTTTTTGCATTAATGTAAGCCTGGGCAGAATCATTAATGCTGTCAAAATTATCGCCATTTTCTTTTTGCCATTGAATAAAGTCTTCAGTAGCCTTTGGGTAAAGAACAAACATGGCTTCACGGTATTTTTTGTAAGACAATAATGTAAACAATAAGGATAAAACAACAGCGGTCATACCAACAATAGCAAATAGAACAACTTTTAATTGGCTTACAATATCGCCCAAAAGACTTGCAAACATATTTTCTCCTTAAATTGTTTAGAAAATCACACTCAGGCGTCCCCAAGTGTGATTGTGCTAAAAAATCTGATTAGACAGAGAATAAAGCACGCTTAGCCCATTTCCAACCAACAATGGCGATACCGATTGTAATGGCAACAGCGACAACACCAACAACGGCAGTTTGAACGCCTTGAAGCTCAGTAGTTAGAGAAGATAAGTCAAGAGTTGCAGCATTAGCAGAAGTTGCCATGACGGCAACAGAGCCAAGGACAGAAGCAGGGACAACACGGCTCATCAAGCCTTGTTTTTGGGTTTGGGCAACAAGTTCGTTGCCTTTTTCGTCGTAAGTTTTAGACATAACGATTCCTTAAATTGAGTTTAACGACTTTCTAGCAATCTTATAAGCCTTGACTATCATTAGCAGTGAAGCAATCGTCAAAGAGAGTTCAAGCGATTGCGGACCAGTGATAGCCAAGTCATTGAGTGGTGATTGCAAAACCACCCAAGTTTTACAATGAACTACATTGCCACCAGAATGGGCGAAACCATCGCCATTAGCAAATGTTTCATCCAATTCGGCACAAATATAAGCCATTGCAAATCCTTAAACCTTTGGTGTTGGTTTTAAAATTTGGACGTCTGTAACAATCACTTGATTGCTTTTGCCGTTGGTAACCATCTCATAAGTGATATTGGCTTCGGCAGGGAATTTGACGTCTTTTATCTTGTCATAATTGGAGCTATCGCCCCAGGTAAATTCAGAGACAGCAAAGCCCACCTGGTCGGGTGACGGTTTCATGGCAGTTTGTACATAGATTTTTGTTGAATCGTATGTATTGCCGTTGTCTAGGGTGCCTTTGGAGCGTTTAGCCCCAAGGATGATAGGATTTGACATGGTTGTTTCCTTTTGCGTTGGTTGCTAATGACCTATTTTTAACGCTAAAAAAATAGGATTTTTTTATGGACTTGCCCACATTGGCGTAATTTTAATGCCCCACATATCAAACAATTCCTTTTCAATGTCGGTTTGTTTGGTTTTGGGCGGTGCCTTAACGTGGTTCAAAATCTTATCCAAATCAGCATATTTTGAATTTGGATTGTAGTAATTGGCACAAAGTTTTAGGCGTTTGGGGTAATAATCCTTATCCTTTTTTGTGCAAATCTTTGAAAAAATCTTTTGAAAGTCAGGGGTTTTTTGTCCGTTCATGTATGTATTAGTAAATATCTCACCAAAGGCTTTAATGTATTTGCCAAATTGGTGTCTGATAATATCTATGGCACGGTGCAAACTGATTTTTGATTCTTGTTTAATTGATTCAAATTTATCCACAATTTGGGGCGTGTGGTCGCCCTTATTCTTTTTTGCCAATTCAATCAAATCAAGGCAATAAGGGTAAGCACCGCAAAAATATTCGGTGGGATGCAGTAATATATCAAAAGGTATTAGCCTTTTTTTGGCATGTATCTCAAGCTCAGAGCGAAACCAGGGCGAGCTTGTATCGCCAAGCTGTTTGCCTTTTTCGTAGCAACGGATAACTTTTCCATTTTTGCGAGAGCCGACATACAGGGTTAAGCCCTTATTTTGTGGGTCGCCATGCTTAAATTCGCCTGCTATGGTGCATGCAGGGCGGTTACGGGTTTTGGGTAGTAAGAACATATCATTTGATTCTTGTTCATTTGCCCAATCAAAGCTACTGTATTCACCCTTGAAGTCATCATGGGCTAAGTCAATGCGTGATATTTTGCCGTCGGTTGCCACGTTATCAAGCCAGTGATGTAGTCTTAGTTCCCAGCCTTCATCAGCGAGCTTACAGCCCATGCCAGTTAAGCCCAAAAATACCGTTTCATTTTGCCCACCGATACCAATGTTTAATAAAATCTCATTTTCGGGGGAATAAACGGTATAGCCTTGTTTGTAGTAGTGAATGCCAGCATTTTTTGGGATAATAATGCCAAACATATCGCCAAAGATATCTGATAAGTCCAAAGCCATGGCAGAGATAACCATGCCATTTAGTTGTTCTTTTTGTTCGTTATCCAAGTCCAATCTAAACAAGTCTTTGGCAGTGGTGCCAAGCTCATACATTTGCTTATTTGTAAATGTTTCCACGGAGCAGACAATATTAAGGGCATCAATAACCACATATTCGCCTTTTGTTGGTACACGTAAGGGCAAAAGGTGCGTTTCACCGCCTATTAATATTATCTGCTCTTGCACGGTTGATATTGTTTCTAGCATTGTTGAGTTCATTTGTTTTTCCACATTAAAACGTTTTGTAACGTACGGTGCCAAGTCTTGTACAGTGGTTAGTTTTGTTTACGCCGTATTACATAAGGCGTAAACCCAAAAATTTGGGTATTGGGTTTTGGTTTGTCTTTTTTATCTTGTCTTTGGGCTTTTCGTTTGGTTTTCGCTACTCTTTGTATATTGGGGGAACAAAATAAGCGGTTTTTGTGCTTTTTGTTTTTGGGCGTTCCCCTGACGGGTCGGGCTTTTCGCTTCAATCCTTTTAAGCCAAAGTATTATTTTTCTAAGCAAAATTTCATTCTTTCTACCGAGAAATGAAATTTATCTAAGAAAAATATATCCTTTGTTTAAAAGATATTTCCGCTTCAATCCCTAACGCATCCAGGGCGGAGTAACGTACTAAACATAGGGTATATTCTTAACACTTGGGGGCTACACCCCCAAACCCCCGTGAATCCTTTTAATCATTAATTTAAAAAGCAAAATTAATGATTAAAAGGATTGATGATTCATTTATCGGAAGTCATCCAACAATCAAAATGAAAATCGTTGTATGATTCTTGATGTCCTAACGGTTCGCCACAGAATTTACACGGTGTTTGGTCGCCGTAAATTTCTTCTAAATTGTCATCTTTGCAGTTGTCGCAGAGTTCAAATTCACTATTGGGAGGAATGCTTGTGCCACAAACCATGCAATCCCAGTTGTCAGGTGAATGGTCTAAATAGTCATCATCAAAGTCATCATCAAAATCATCATCAAAGTTCATAATGCACCTATTAAAAAAGGCGGTAACACTGCTATAATAAGAATGCAAACCCAAATTAAAGAGTGTTACCATGAGTGAACAAATTGCAATTATCAGAGATGATAAAATCATCAAAGTAATGCCGAAAAGCGAATATGACAATGAAGTCATATTAAATCATCAATTCTTAAACCAACAGCCGATATACGTCGAGCCACAGACAGAGACACAAACACAAACACAGGCGGTAATGGTTGCTAGTAGCGAGCCTATACTAAGCGAAACGCTACAAACCAGAATGGTAGAACCGTTCCAAAAATTTGCCTTGTTGTTGGTTTTTGGTCTTGTTGTTTTTGTTGCCGTGATTTTTGGCTACAAGAAAGTGACTGGAAGGCGACCCAGTAGGGAAGCCATGAACTTTTTGCAAACCATAATTGTTGTCATGGCATTTTTTGCCTTTATTAAGCTTATGTAAAAAAGAGTCGCCCCGCCCCAAAAGGGGCGATGTGGAAGGGCGACAAATATTCAAACTTCAAAAATGGTGGTAGCCCTGTTATACTGTTATGTTGCGAAAATTAACAAGTGATAGGGGCGACCATGAGCGAAACTGTCAATTTATCAGCACTGGCGTTTATTTTTGGAGTTGGTGCTTTTGCCATATCGCTGATATGCGTGTATGCGGTTATTAAAAAACCACACCAAGAGCAAGAGCAAAAAGAGATTGAAAAAGAAGTAGAGCATGATTTATTTAGCAAGAAAAATATATTTATGCAAGTAATACAAATTCTACTTTGGATATCTCTCGTTGTTTCAATCGCCAATTTACTGAGCAAAATTTTTTAAAAAATCCGCCCCACCCCATAGGGGTGGATGTGGATGGCGGAAAACTGTAAAATTAGGTGCTTAGGCGGTGTTACAGCACCCCTAAGCTGATTAAAGCCCACAACCAATTTTTGGAGATATTACTGTTAAACTTGCCAAGATTTTCGGTTAGGGGTATAATCGGAATTTATACACCGATTTTGGATTAAAATCCATTTTTGGATTATTCATAATCAAAAAATAATCCATATTTGGATTTAATACAATAATAATCCATTTTTGGATTTTTTGCAATGGAGTTTACAAAATGTTACAAAACTTAATTAAGCAAGCAGAAATAAAGGCAGGTTCACAAAAAGCATTAGCATGTAGGTTTGATGTGCTTTATCATCGCTTTGGAGATTATAAAGCAGGGCGGAGAACGCCTGATGACGCACTTATTTTTAAATTAGCGGAGTATGTAGGGCTTGACCCAATGCAGGTATTTTTTGCTGTAAAGGCAGAGACAGACCCCGAAAATGGGGAGTTATGGAATAAATGGCGTGCCTGGCGGGAATTGAACCCACGACCTTTGGCTTCATAGACTTCGTTGTTTATTTTGACAAGGCAAAAGCCCTTGCATTTTTCCAATTGGTTCCCCATAGGTGCGTTTTAGGCGGTTGATGTCTCTGATAGCACCCATTTTGGCAAAGCAATCTTTACCAGTAATGGGTGGTATGATGTCAAAATTCATGGGTTATTTTACCATTTTTTTAAAGCGGTTTGGGTCTGCATTGTAAAACAATCACTCCCCATGCTTATCTTCAAATGCCTGATGTTCGGCTTGATATAACTTGCCCAGTCGCTCTTGGGTGGGTTTGTCAAGCAGTTCTCTGGCTTCTTTAACAAACTCATTTTCTTCTTCTTTTAAATGGTGCAAGGTCTCATCAATAAGCTCTTGTGCCGTCTTAAAGAATCGCTCGTCCCCTGTTCGCCCATCGGACAGCACCGCCATCATCTCGTCCATCTCATGATGTTCGGCAATGGCGTGGCGAGAGAGTTCTAACCCATCATCAAACGCCATCACAGGCACATACAGATGACGCTCTTCGGCGGCGGCGTGGGCTTCTAGCTCATTTTTTAGGGGGATAAAGGCACTCTCTGCTTTGGGGCGGTCTTGTTGGGTGATGGCATGTTGAAAATCTTGACACAGCTTACGCTGAATGTCGTGATGATGAATGAGTGTACTAAAAATGTCTGACTGGCTCATGGCTTGTCCAATAAATAAAAGAGATATGATGGCTAGTAAGTATAATCATCATAACAAAATAAGCCATGCTTGACAACGCAAGCCCGCCCATCTGTACAAAACAGCGACATTTTAAAATAAGTAATTACAAAAAAACCGCCCCGTAAAGAGCGGTTCGGGGGCATGACACACAATTATTTGCGTTTTTTACCGCCTTGCACGGCTTTAAAACGGGGGTTGGATTTGCAAATGACAAAGGTGCGACCACGACGGCGAACCACTTGGCAATCTTCGTGGCGGGTTTTGGCGGATTTGAGTGATGATAGTACTTGCATGATACTCTCCTGTCAGAGCTGGGATAAATAAAATGTTATAATATACCAAAAATAAGCAAAAAACAAGAGAATTGAGAATAATTCTTGTAAATTATTCGTGTAAAGGGGGGTTAAAATTTGCCCAATCTTAAATTAAAATGGTAACTTACTGATTGTTGGTTATTTTTTTCTATAAATTCATCCAAAATATCATCAATAAACAATGCTCTTTATTTTAAAATTGATAACAAGTGTTTTATCTCAGTGCTTTTTTTAATTATATCTAACGAATTTGATATTTGCCACAGGATTTGTAGGGGCATGTTGAACACGCCCTTGATGATGTAATGATTTTATCGGACGTGCAGAGCCAGTCCCTACGCCCACATATTGTAAATTTGTGGTAATTTTAAAGTTCTTTATTTATATAATGATGGATGATTAAGTCATCTTGCCCTAACTTGATGATTTAAACCTAACCTAGCCATATCACGGAGAAAATGATGAAATTATCTTATCTACTGCCTGCTGTCTTGTTATTCGCCAGTACCGCCCATGCAGAGAGCTTAAACAGCCTAGCCAATAAACAAGCCAATAAAACGGTACACGCCATGAATCAAGAAGAGATAGAGCATAATGGCGAAGATGCCTATACGTAGGCATTGTCGCAAAAAGACATTATTTATGCTGACATCAATAAAGATGGCAAAAAAGATGCGATAGTCTCACTGTATTATTGCGAAGAGCTAAACTGTCATAATACCACAGGCAGTTTTGAAGTGGCGACATTTTTGGCAACGGGAAAAAATCAATACAAAAAAGGCGATGTGCATTCGGCAGAATTATCAGGCAATGTTAAAGTGGTCAATGGCATTATCCATGTTACAGAAGTATCTTATGCCGATAGCGACCCGAGCTGTTTCCCGTCAAAAAAGCGAACGGTTAAACTAAAATCAAATAATCAAGGCAAATTGGTTAAAGTGAAATAATTCTGCCAAGTCTATCTATAAAAAGCCCTGTTCTAAGACAGGGCTTTTGGATTTTTATTACGCCCAACGCCTAAACACCAAACTACCATTCGTCCCGCCAAAGCCAAAGCTGTTCGAAATGGCATAGTTCACACCACTCACCGCCCTTGCGGTATGGGGAATATAGTCAAGCGTACAGGCAGGATCTGGGTTGTCTAGGTTGATGGTGGGGGGTAGGGTTTGGTGCTGTAAGGCAAGCACGGTAAAGATGGCTTCTATCGCTCCTGCCGCCCCGAGCAAATGCCCTGTCATGGATTTGGTGGAACTCACCAAAATGTTTTTACCAAATAGGCTTTCAATCGCACTGCTTTCTGCCACGTCCCCTGCGGGCGTGGACGTGCCGTGGGCATTGATATAGCCGACTTTGTCGGTACTGATACCGCCGTCTGCTAAGGCGTTTATCATCGCACGTTTTGCCCCGTTACCGTTTGTTGGTGGGGCGGTGATGTGGCTTGCGTCATTGCTCATACCAAAACCTGCCACTTCTGCCAAAATCGTTGCCCCACGAGCCTTAGCATGAGCAAGGCTTTCTAGCACCAACGCCCCTGCTCCGTTCCCAAGCACAAAGCCATCTCTGTCCTTATCAAAGGGGCGAGACGCTCGGGTGGGTTCATCGTTGCGAGTGGATAGGGCGTGCATTGCCCCAAAGCCCGACAGTCCAAGCGGTGTGCTTGCCTTTTCGCTACCGCCCACCAACACCGCATCCAAATCGCCACAGGCGATGAGCCTTGCCCCAAGCCCGATGGCGTGCGTGGATGTGGTGCAAGCGGTGGACGTGGCAAGGTTCGCCCCTTTTAGGTTATGGCGAATGGCGATGAGTCCTGCGGGCATATTGACAATGGAGCCTGGGATGATAAAAGGTGAGACTTTTTTTGCCCCGTTATCACGCAGGGTATCTCGGCTATTCTCAATGGTTTGTATGCCACCAATCCCTGACCCCATCACCACACCAAATCGCTCGCTGTCCACATTAACAGGCAAACTTTCGCCCTTAATGCCATCTATCAGTCCAGCGTGATACAAGGCTTGGGCGGACGCAACTTGGGCGTAGTGCACAAACTCATCAAAACGGCGAATCTCTTTGGGGTTCAAAAACTCTTCGGCATTAAAATCCTTAACCAGCCCTGCAATCTTTGAGCGAAACTCACTCATCTCCAAGCCGTCAAAATCAGGTATGGCACGAATACCGCTCACGCCATTTGTTAAGTTTGCCCAAATGGTGTCCAAATCATTGCCCACAGGGGTAATCGCCCCCATGCCTGTGATGACCACTCGCTCGCTGTCGGCTCGCTCAAAATGAGGTTTTTTCATCGTTATATTCCTTGCAAATGTTTTTGAAAAATTTGTTTACAATTTAAAGAGGGTATTGTAACAAGATTTTTTTAAAAATAGAAGTTTACAAGTGTATTATTTTGTAAAATAAAACTGCCATAAATAGCATTTAACCCCATCATTTTTGGGTGGCGTTGTCATGAAGGTTAAATTGTTTGCGAAATTCATGGGCTGTAACACCTTGCCATGTCCTAAAAAACTTAGCAAAATGGGTGCTTTCACCAAAACCAAGCCGTTCGCCGATTTGTGTTATTGTCAAATCACTGTGGACAAGCAGTCGTTTGCTCTCCAATAATAACCGCTCAAAAATCAATGTTTTGGCGGTTTTTTGGGCGTGGGTTTGGCAAGCGGTGCTTAGTGATTTTGGTGAGCAGGCGAGCATTTTGGCATAAAATTGTACTTGATGATGAGTTTGATAATGTTGCTCTAATAATGCCAAAAACGCCTGATGACGAACCAAACTTGGGCTGTTGGTCAGCGTTGCTTTGCCAAAACAGCACTGTAAATATAATAAAAATGCCGATAGCTGATGTTGTAAAAACGCCACCTTTGTGGTCAAGTCGGTCATGGTTAAGCCAATTTTTAACACTTCGCCAAAATTGTGCAGGGCGATTTTTTCTTGCTCATCAAAGACTTGCACGGACGGAAAAGTCTCACACGACACCGATTTTACCAAAAATTCATCTCGCCAAGTCAAAATAAAACCATCAAAACCGTCGGTGTGGTTCATCTTGTGTAGCTGGTGGGGGCGGATAAATACCGCTTGCCCTGCGGTGGTGGAAATTTTTTCAAAATCAATCACTTGCTCGATGGTGCCACTGGTGCAAAAAAACCAAATAAAAAAATCAAAACGGTGTGTTTTGTCCATTTGTGCCATCAGATTGCGATGATAATCGTCAGCGTTGGCGTTTAGTTTACTGATGAGTCCACAATTAAAATTGAGTGAGAATTGGCGTGGTGGAATGAGTGGTATGTCAAAATTTCCCATTTTTACCCTAAAAAAGTATGATTTTGACCTATTTTAATAAAATTTTTGTCAGTATAATAGCCATTCTTTGTATCAATATCATCAAAAATACACGATGGCGGATAATGCCCAACTGCCTCATGGGTATTAAGGTGTTGTTGCTTAATTTGACCCAGTTAGTTTATCTAAGCTGATTTGTCTGGGTGAATTTATGGGCGAATTTACCCAAAACCCATTTATCTAAATCAATTTATCCAAACCCAATTTTAAGCTCATTTATCCCAATCAACAAACCCTATGGCACTTCAAGACAACGGCTACATTTATAAACCTGATGAACAGCCTTTTATGGCTGGCTCGCCTGCCTCTCCGATTCACACAGGCAAAAGACAGCTTGCTTATGTGTTGATTGGGCTGTTATTGATTTTTTGTGCAGGGTTACAAAACGGGCTTTTGACCGCCAACATGGGGGCGGTGCGTGGTGAGCTTGCCTTAGACACCATGCAGGGCATTTGGGTGCAGTCGGCATATTTGATGGGCAATGCGGTGATGGGCATAATGTGGCTAAAAATTCGCCAACATTATTCTTTACAAAAGTTTGTTCGTTGGACGCTGATTTTGATGTTTGTGAGCAATGTGCTCCAAACTTTTGGTGGTCGCTTTGAGCTCGAACTCGTCGCTCGTTTTATCATGGGTGTGGGAACGAGCGGGCTTTTGACGCTGGGTATGTTTTATGCCATGCAAACTTTTCGGGCAGGCAAGGCACTCATTCCACTGGCGTTATCAGCAGGGCTCATGCAGGCGGTGTCAAGCCTTTGTTATATGATGTCGCCCACGCTACTGGCGGACGGCAATGTGACAGCGATGTTTGTGTTTCAGCTTGCCATCACCCTCATTTGCCTATCTGCTGTGCTGTATTTGCCCCTACCAAAAGGCTATCACGAGCCTGCTTTATCATGGAGAGATTGGCTCAGTTTTGGGCTGTTTTCGGCAGGGGTGGCGTGTCTTTGTGCGTATTTGAGTTTGGGGAATGTGGTGTGGTGGACGACCACTTGGCTGGGGTTTTTCTTGGCGTCTGGGGTGCTCTTTTTGGGGCTAGCGTTGTGGCTGGAAGCCTATCGTGACAAACCACTCATTAACTGGCATTGGATTTCTGCTCGGCAAATCAGTTTCTTTTTGCTCATGGCAATGCTGACACGACTGTTTACGACAGAGCAAAGCGTGGGGGCAGGGGGTGTTTTGGCGTTGATGGGGTTAAGTAGTGAACAGCTTTATGGGTATTATAAACTCATTTTTATCTCCTCTTTATTTGGACTCATACTAAGTATCATCACCCTAAACCCCAAAGATGTTCGCCGAAATACCATGATAGCCCTGCTGGGGATTGCGGTGGGGGCATATTTGGACATCGGTGTGTCGTCCGTTACGCCTGTCAGTCATTTTTATGTCAGTCAGTCATTGATTGCTTTTGCGACCTTTTATTTTGCAGGACCTGTGATGTTGGAGGGCATGGTGAGAGCGATTGCCGAAGGGGTAGAGCAGATAGCGGGCTTTGTGGCGGTGTATTCGGCGACACAGGTGTTTGGCGGGCTTTTGGGGAATGCCATTTTTGGGGCATTTGTGCAAATTCAAACACAAGCCCACCTACAAAACCTGCTTGCTCAAATCACCCTCGATGACGGCACCATCACCACCGCCAACTACGCCCAAGCGGTACAAATGGCAAATCTAGAAGCAAGAATCTTGGCATATAACGATTTGTTCTTTTGGGTTTGGGTATTTGCCAGTTTGGGCTTTGTGGTGTCTTTTGTCTTTTGGGCGTATCGCCGTTACCATCAAATTGATGTGCTAGAAGTGGAAATGCAAAAATTGCAAGCCTATTTGGCAGACCCCAATCGAGGCAGACGATGATGGTTAAGTTATCAAGGGCGTTATTTGCCCCATCACCAATATTTAATTAAAAACCAAATAAATGCAATAGAGTAAAAAATGACGCAATCTACACCAATACAAAATGAAGAACCCCAAACAAACCCAAATGAGCCACAAACTTGGCAACCCAAAAAGAAATCTCCCTTGAAGAAATTGTTGGTGCTAGGTCTTTTGCTCTCGGGCGTGATGGGGATTTTGTATGCTTATCAATTACCACCTTTTTCTCCCAATTATATCGAGACCAACAACGCCTACATTCGTGGTAAGGCGACCGTGATTAGTCCCAAAGTGGGTGGCTATGTCAAGGAAATTTTGGTGCAGGATTATGAGTGGGTGGAGGCTGGACAACCGCTTGTACAGATTGAGACGGAGCAATATGAGATGAAGGTGGCTCAGGCGAGTGCAGGCGTGCTTGCCCAAGAGACGGCATTGCAAAAAATCAAGCAAGCCCAAACTTCGGCGGTCGCTAACATCGCCGTCATGGACGCAAACATCAGCTCGGCACAGGCAACCCTTGCCAATGCACAGGCACAATTTGGCAGAATGGCAGAGCTGATTAAGATAGACGCTGTGTCTCGTCAAGCCTATGATGACGCCCAAACCAATGTCAAAAAAGCACAGTCGGCACTTGCCCAAGCCATTGCTCAGAAAAAAGCCTCTGAACAGCAGGCGATTGATGTGAAGGTGAATGAAAAAAGTAATCTGGTGGCGATTGACAATGCCAAAGCAGGGCTTGAACTTGCCAAATTGGATTTGGAGCAGACCTTGATAAAATCACCCATCAGCGGACAGCTTGGCGAGATTACCGCAAAGACAGGGCAACTGGTGGCGGTGGGGACGAATTTGATGACGGTGGTACCACCTGATTATTGGCTGATTGCCAATGTCAAAGAAACCGAAATCGCCCAAATTGGCATAGGGTCACTTGCTCACATTGAGATGGACGCTTTGGGCGGAAAAACCATATTAACGGGCAAAGTTACTCAAATCGCCCCTGCCACAGGGTCGGAGTTTAGCACCGCCAAAACCGACCCCAGTACGGGTAATTTTATCAAAATCGCTCAAAGAATTCCTGTCAAAATTGAGTTTGACCCTAATCAAAGTGCGGTAAAAAATGTGAGTATGGGCATGTCGGCGGTGGTAAAAATCGATAAAGTCAATGAGGTTGCTGTTAAATGACGATGGTTAAAAAAACGCCATTTTCTGATAACGGCGTTTTTGTGGGTAGTGGTGGTTAAGTTCGAACTGCAACACCTTGATTTTTAAGGTAACTTTTAAGCTCGCCAATCTGTATCAACCCCTTATGAAACACACTTGCCGCCAACGCTCCGTCCACATTGGCTTGCACAAATACATCATAAAAATGGCTCATTGCCCCCGCCCCACCTGACGCAATCAGTGGCACAGCACAAATTTCACGCACTTTGGCAAGCTGTGCCACATCGTAGCCAGCCCTTACGCCGTCTTGGTTCATCACATTTAGCACAATCTCGCCCGCCCCCAAATTTTGGACTTCACGCACCCAGTCCGCCACCTGCCACTCAGTTTTTTTGGTCTTTTTTTCATCGCCTGTATATTGGTTTACCCAATAAATCCCCGTGCTTTTATCGTACCAACTGTCAATGCCTACCACCACCGCCTGCACGCCAAAGCGTTTGGCAAGCTCGGCAACCAGACTTGGATTTTCAAGGGCGGGCGAATTGACCGAAATCTTGTCCGCCCCATATTCAAAAATCACTTCGGCATCGACAAGCGTACGAATGCCCCCCGCCACACAAAAGGGAATGTCAATGACCTGTGCCACTTCACGTACCCACGCCTTGTCCACCGTCCGTCCGTCTGACGATGCCGAAATGTCATAAAATACCAGTTCGTCCGCCCCTTCATCGCTATAAAACTTGGCAAGTGGCACAATGTCGCCAACAATCTCGTGATTTTTAAATTGCACGCCTTTGACCACTTGTCCATTTTTGACATCAAGACAAGGAATAATGCGTTTGGCTAATTCATTTTTTTGTTTTAAAGTTTCTAAAATCAACATTCTATCGCTTCCTTTAAATAAACTTTCCCTTCTAATAACGCTCGCCCAACAATAATACCACTCACGCCTGTATTTTTAATCGCTTTAATATCATCAAGATTGCCAATACCGCCCGATGATTGGATTTTTAAAGTGGGGTATTTTTTTATTAAGTCTTGATATAGGGCAACATTAGAACCCGTTAATGTCCCGTCTTTGCTAATATCGGTACAAAGAACATGAACCAAGCCCACTTGCAAATATTCATTGATAATATCATCAAGCAATACCCCGCTATTTTCTTGCCAACCGCTAATGGCAATATAGGGGTTATTGTCAATGACATTGACATCAAGGGCAAGGACAAATTTATCCGCCCCATAAGTATTAAACCACGATTTAACCAAAGCCTTTTCTTTAATTGCCAATGAACCAATTACCAACCGTCTTGCCCCAATGTCAAATAAGGCTTTGATTTCGCTCTCATTTCTAATACCGCCCCCGACTTGAATGTCGGCACTCGTTTGTTTAATGATTTGTCCAATCAAATCAATTTGGCGTTTGTTTGGGTCTTTTGCCCCTGTCAAATCCACAAGGTGCAAATAATTTGCCCCATCGTTAATATATTCTTGGAATTTTTTAATCGGGTCAAAGTCATAACTCGTTTGTTTGGCATAATCGCCTTGATGTAAACGCACAATTTGCCCGTCTATTAAATCAAGTGCGGGGATAATTAAACTCATTGATATATTCTCCATCATTTGTAAGGTGCGTAATACGCACCGTTTTTGGACTTAATATTTTTTTAAAATGTGGACTTTGCGGGCAAATTATATTCGCCCCTATGATTTAAATATTCTCCACAAAGTTTTTTAATAATTGTAAACCAACCTTGCCAGATTTCTCTGGGTGAAATTGCATTCCAAAAAAATTGTCTTTATTGACAATGGCACTAAATGCCTGCCCATAATAGCTTGTGGCAAGGGTAAATTCATTGACACCCATTGCATAACTATGAACAAAATAAACAAAATCGCCATTGTTAATGTTTTTAAACAAAGGATTATTTATCTCATCAAAATACAGTTTATTCCAGCCCATATGCGGTAAGGGCAATTCACCCACTTCTAGTTTATGCGTATTGTTGGCAATTAAATTTAGCGTGTTAATATTGGCAGTTTGCCCCTCAAGAGAATACTCGCCCAATAATTGCATTCCCAAACAAATGCCAAGCGTGGGTACTTTGATTTGTCTAATGGTATCAATTAAGCCTTTTTTGCTAAGTTCATTCATTGCAAATTCAGCCGTTCCCACCCCTGGTAATACTATCTTTTCGGCGGATAAGATGATTTCTTTATCGTCCGAAATAATCGGGGTAATACCCAAGCGTTCAAAGGCAAATTTAACCGAAGTTAAATTGGCACAGTTTGTGTCTATGATTACTAATTTCATTTTTTATCCTGTTTAATTAAAATCATATCATTCATTTATTTTAATTTTTTGGTGTGTAGGGGCTTAGCTTGGCACGCTCTGAAAATAATATTCTGATAACTGGGCGTGTGCAACACGCCCCTACAAATCCACTCAAAAAATAATCAATAAACAATTTAAAAATCACAAAACCCCTTTACTACTCGGTAATTCATTCCCTTCAATTCTAATACATTGTCTGAGTGTTCTGCCAAACACTTTAAATAAACTTTCTATTTTGTGGTGGTCATTGTCGCCTTTGACTTTTAAATGCAAAGTTGCCATCATTGCATACGCAAGCGATTGAAAAAAATGTTCGGTCAATTCGGTGCTAAAATCACCCACTTTGTCTCGGCTAAATTTGCCTTTAAATTTTAAAAATGGTCTGCCCGATAAATCCATCGTGCATTCGGCACGGCATTCGTCCATTGGCAAAACAAAGCCAAAACGGGCAATGCCTTTTTTATCGCCAATCGCTTGTTTTAATGCCTCCCCAAATGCAATGGCGGTGTCTTCTACCGAATGATGTTCGTCAATCCACAAATCGCCTTTGCAGTCAATGGCGACTTTAAATCCACCGTGCGTGGCAATTTGGTCTAACATATGGTCAAAAAAGCCAATGCCTGTTTTAATGTCATTCACACCTGTTTCATCAAGCCAGACTTGCACTTTAATGTCAGTTTCTTTGGTTTTACGGATAACTTCGCCATAGCGTTTTTGGCGTTCGCCAATATTAGTTGTCGCTTGCCTCAATAACTTTTCGCTAATTAACGCCCAATTTAAATTATCAGGATTGTATTTAAGTCCAACAATACCCAAATTATTCGCAAGCTCAATGTCGGTATCTCTATCGCCAATCACAAAGCTACTCTCTTTATCAAATAAATTATTATCAATATAAGATTGTAATAGTTTGGTTTTTGGCTTTCGGCAGTCGCAATCATCGTCTTTAAAATGCGGACAAATCAAAATATCATCAAAGACAATGCCTTGTGATGTAAAAATATCCAGCATTTTATTGTGCGGTTTGTCAAAATTTTCTTGGGGAAAACTGTCTGTGCCCAGCCCATCTTGATTGGACACCATCACAAGGCGATATTTTTTTTGTAATGCCAACAGGGCGGGAATCACACCTTTTTCTAACTTTAATTTTTCCAAACTGTCAATTTGAAAATCGGTTTTGGGTTCGTCAATTAAAGTGCCGTCTCGGTCAATAAATAGAGTAGGTTTCATTTGTTGTTCCTTTAAAAAATAACTTGGGTTTAAGCGTAAGGTGCGTAATACGCACCATTTAGGGTTCTGATTTTAAAGGGTGCGTGGTACGCACCTTACGAGTTCAAAAATTAAAATTTCTTTAACGTATTAATTAACGCCAAATTTTCATCTTGTGTACCAATGCTAATACGAATACAATTTGCCAAATTTAAGGCGGTATGTTGGTTTCGGACAATAATGCCTTGTTCCCAAAGTTTGTCAAACACCGCTTGACCATCTTTAAGTGTTACCAAAATAAAATTGGCAACACTTGGGTAAATGTTTTGTACAATTTCTAAGTTTGATAGTTCATTTTCCAGCCAAGTTTTATTATCGAGCGTAATTGCAAATTTATCTTGCATTGCTTGAATGCCAATATCTGATAAAGCAAGTTCGGCGATTGATACACAAGGCGTGGGAATGGGATAAGGGGCGATGATTTTTTGTAAACTTTGGATAATCCATTCATTTGCCAAAACAAAACCACAGCGAATGCTTGCTAAGGCAAAGGCTTTTGAAAGCGTGCGAATGATGATTAAATTATCAAAATGATTTAATTCATCTACAATACTGTTATCCAAACAAAAATCAATATAGGCTTCATCAACCACCACAACCGCTTTGTTTTTGGTCATATCAAGTAATTGAATAATAACATCTTTGTTTAATAAATTGCCCGTTGGGTTATTGGGACTGCAAATAAAAATAACTTTGACTTTATCCAAATTATTTTCAATTTCAGCTAAATTTAATTGAAACTCAGCCGTTAAAGGTATGGTTTTGGTATTGATATTAAGCGTATCGGAGCTGACCTTATACATTCCATAAGTGGGCGGACAATAAAGTACGCTCTCATCATTTTCACAAAAGGCACGGATAATCAGCTCAATGCCTTCATCGCCACCCCGAGTGATTAAAATTTGATTATTATTCACCCCTGCATAATTGGCATAGGCAGTTATTATGCTTTGCGGTTGTGGTTCAGGATAGCGATTTAAATTTTCCAAAGATAAATTGGTTAATAATTCATTGGGCGAAATAGGATATTCATTGGCATTTAACCAAATAGTGCCATTACCGCCAATTTTACGGGCGGATTGATAGGGGGTTAAGGTTTGTACGCTTTTTTTAATTAAGGTTTGCATTGTATTTTTTCCATTTTTACATTTAAAAAAATAACCATTTTAATTCATTGGCGTGTAGGGGCGAATTGCAATTCGCCCTTAAAAATCCGTTAAAATGATAATTTATTCCCCCAATTCTTTTAACCGCACTTCTACCGCCAATTTATGAGCGTCTAACTGTTCGGCACTTGCCATTGTCGCAACGGTGTTCGCCAAATTTTTAAAGCCGTCCACGGACAATTCTTGCACGGTCATTCGTTTATAAAAGTCCGCCAAACCAAGCGATGACTGGGTGCGGGCGTAGCCATAAGTCGGCAAGGTGTGGTTGGTGCCACTGGCGTAGTCGCCCATACTTTCAGGCGTGTACGCCCCCAAAAACACCGAGCCTGCATGGCTGATGTCGTCCAGATATTGACGGGGATTGTCGGTATTGATAATGAGATGCTCAGGGGCGTAACTGTTTGAAATTGAGACACATTCTGTCAAATTATCAGCGATGATGATACGGCTTTTGGCAAGGGCAAAGCGTGCGGTGTCGGCTCTTGGCAGGCTTTTTAATTGTGTGTCAATCTCGCCCAAAACCTTATCGGCTAAGGCGTGGCTGTCGGTCAGTAAAATCACTTGACTGTCCGCCCCGTGTTCGGCTTGCGAGAGTAAATCGCTTGCCACAAAGCTAGGATTGGCAAAATTATCCGCAATTACAAGTACTTCCGATGGGCCTGCGGGCATGTCAATGGCGACACCGTCCGCCATCGCTTGGCGTTTGGCTTCGGTAACAAAGGCGTTGCCCGGCCCAAAGATTTTATCCACTTTGGGAATGCTGTCCGTGCCGTACGCCATTGCACAAATCGCCCCCGCACCGCCTACCGAGAAAATCTCGTCCACGCCACAGCGTTTGGCGGTGTATAGAATTTCATCGCAAATCGGGGCGGGCGAGCAAAGGACGATTTTTTTGCACCCTGCGATTTTGGCAGGAATGGCAAGCATCAAAACCGTTGAAAACAAAGGAGCAGAGCCTGCTGGAATATACAGACCCACTTTTTCAATCGGGCGAGTGGCGACAGAACAGCGAACGCCTGCCATTGTTTGGGTGTCAATGGGCGTGGGGATTTGGGCGGTGTGAAATTTGTGAATGTTGGCATAAGCGGTGTCAATGGCGGATTTTAGCTCGTCTGATAGGGTGTTTTGGGCATTGTCAAGTTCGCTTGGAGCGATTTTTAGGCTGTCCAATTTGACTTTATCAAACTTTTCGGCAAGGGCAAACAGAGCAGTATCCCCTTGATTTACCACTTGATTTTTAATATCAGCAACAATCGCGGTAATCTCATTGCCAAGCGTTTGGGCGGGGCGAGTTAGGGCGGTTTGGCGTTCTGTTTGGCTTAGGTTTTTCCAGATTAGGGTTTGCATAGTTTTCTCTTTAAAATCAGTTAATTAGGTGTAATTGGTAAGGTGTGTGCTTTTTTAATAACCGTATTCACCATTTAAAAAATCATTGTCCAAAACGGTGCGTGCTACGCACCTACGATTGATGATAAATTATTGAATTAAATCATCATTTTTTCAATGGGCAACACCAAAATAGAACTTGCCCCCATTGCTTTTAAATTTTCCATCGTTTCCCAAAACAGCGTTTCTTGGCTGACAATGTGCACCGCCACTTTGCCGTCATCTTGAGCAAGGGGCAAGATGGTCGGATTTTCGGCACAGGGCAGAAATTTGACAATCTCAGGGAGCTTGTCTTTGGGGGCGTGGAGCATAATGTATTTGCTTTCTTTGGCTTGCTCTACGCCTGTTATTCGAGTTAGAAGTTTGTCCACAAGGGCTTGTTTTTCGGCGGATAATGGCTCGCTTTTGACAATTAGGCAAGCCTTTGAGCGGTAGATAACTTCCACTTCTTTTAAGCCATTGGCTTCTAAGGTTGCCCCGCTGGAGACCAAATCGCAAATGGCGTGGGCTATCCCTGCACTGGGGGCGACTTCTACCGAGCCTGTCAGTAGGCAGTTTTTGAAGGGGACGGTATTGTCGTCCATATATTTTTTTAACAAATTGGGGTAGCTGGTGGCAATGCGGGCGTTTTTTAGGCTTGCAAGTGATTGATAATCAAAGTCCTTTGGCACGGCAAGCGACAGACGGCATTCGCCAAATTCAAAGACTTTAAGTTTGTTAAAGCTGGCGGTTTCGCCCTTGTTTTGGCGGTCAAGCTGGCATTCGTCCAGCACATTTTCGCCCACAAAACCCAAATCCGCCACGCCATCAAACACAAGGGCGGGAATGTCATCGTCTCGCACCCGAAGTAGTTCAATGGGCTGATTTTTGGCATAGACGATGAGACGGTCTTTGTTGTAATGAAATTTGATACCGCAGGCTTTGAGTAGCTCTTGGCAGTCATCGCTTAGGCGACCTGATTTTTGAATGGCGATTTTTAGACGATTCATAATTTTTCCTTTAAGATTAAAAAACAAAAAACCCTTGAAATTGCTTTCAAGGGTTGATACCGTCTTTTGTGCCATCGCCTTGAAAGTCTTTTTTCTTTCAAGCAAAGCCACACGCCCAAAAGAAATTTAGGAGTGATGGTGATGATGACGAGTGGCGATAACGGGGTAATTCATGATAAATAAGATATAAAAAGTTTTTTAATATAGGCGTTATCATAAGATATTTTTTGCTAAATGGCAAGCGTTATTTTTGTAAAATGTTTGATGCTTTTTAAATTGGTGATGGGGTATGCTTGTATTTTCACCTTATTTTATAATTGACTCTGGTTCAAAAAGTATGTTATAAAGAAAACCATTCGTGGTGAGCCATGCCTGCTCATAACGATTTTCCTACTTGCAGGCAGGCTCAGGGGGGAACGGAAAACCTAGTTTGGCATACTTTTTGGACTAATACCTTATAATTTAATAAAAACGGTAACAATGGCAAGCATGCCCTAATGTTTACATGTCCCAACCATGACCATAAAATCCCCCAATCGCTTGGGGGATTTTATGGTCATTTGTTAAAAGACAGGATTATTTGCGGTCTTTCACCTTAACAAAGGCACGGTGCATCTCGCCAGTATAACGCTGACGTGGACGACCGATTTTGAAGGCTTCTGAGTGCATTTCTGTCCAGTGAGCAATCCAGCCTGCCGTGCGAGCTAGGGCAAAGATAACAGTGAACATAGACGTTGGAATGCCAATCGCTTTTAGGATGATGCCAGAGTAGAAGTCTACGTTTGGATAGAGCTTACGCTCAATGAAGTAGGGGTCGTTTAGTGCGATTTTTTCTAGCTCCATAGCAAGGGCAAGCTTGGGGTCATTTACGCCCAAGGCACCTAACACTTCATCGCAAGTCTCTTTCATGACTTTGGCACGGGGGTCAAAGTTCTTATAGACACGGTGTCCAAAGCCCATGAGCTTGGCTTCTTTGGTCTTAACTTTTTCCATGAATGGAGCAACATTTTCGATAGAGCCAATCTCATCAAGCATGGTCAATACCGCTTCGTTGGCACCACCGTGTGATGGCCCCCATAGGGCAGCGATACCTGCTGCGATACAGGCATAAGGGTTGGCACCTGTTGAGCCTACCAAACGTACGCTTGATGTTGATGCGTTTTGCTCGTGGTCAGCGTGTAGGGTAAAGATTTTGTCCATCGCTTTGACCAGTACAGGGTCTGGCTTGTAATCTTTGTCACCAGGGGTGGCAAACATCATATATAGGAAGTTTTCGGCGTAGCTAAAATCCTTGCGTGGATACATGAACGGCTCGCCAATTGAGTATTTGTAGCTCATGGCAGCAAGCGTTGGGGCTTTTGCAATCAAGTCCACACAAGTATCATCACGATGCTGTGGGTCTGAGATGTCTAGGTGGTTGTGATAAAACGCTGACAACGCACCGACCACGCCAAGCATAATCGCCATTGGGTGGGCATCACGGCGAAAACCTTCAAAGAATTTACGCAACTGGTCATGTACTGCCATGTGGCTTGTGATGCGTGCGTAGAATTTGTCTTTTTCTTCGGCATTTGGCAAGTCGCCATAGAGTAGGGCGTAGCAGACTTCTAGGTAGTCGGCATTGTCCGCAAGCTCGTCAATGGCATAGCCACGGTGCAAAAGCTCGCCTTTGTCGCCGTCAATATAAGTGATTTTGGATTCTACTGGGGCGGTCGCCATGAATCCTGGATCATATGTCCAAAGACCTGCTTTTGCCACCGCACTTACGTCCAATACAGGGCGACCCAAGGTGGATTCTAGGACTGGCATTTCATATTCCGTGCCATCAACGACTAATTTCACTTGTTGTGTCATAATAATAACCTTAATTTAACGGTGCCTAAATCCTGACCCAAAAGCCTTATCCTGCTTGGTTTGGGCTAATTTGGCATTGTGAATTTGCATGCTGGCAGGTAACCGAGCATGATGTCCTTGGTCTTGTTGGTCGCTGAATTCCTTGCAACGTGCGTCCGTTTGCCAAAGCAAAGGCATATTGCTCATCATCGCCATCAAGTATCATGATGATACAAAAACTTTGCCAAACTTACAAGCCCTAGCACGATAAATTCCTTAAAAAATTGTAATTAATCTCCAAGCCCTTACACTCATTCACTTTTTTGCCTAAGCTTATCTTGCTCCGACCGTCCAAATCGTAAAAACCTTAGCCATCATACGGATTTTTGACATATTTTGTAACAATATTATCGTCAAAGTGGTTCAAATTTTAGCAAAAAATTTGACGTCAGTTACATAAAAGTTGTAATTTTGTTTGTAAAATTTGTTCAAGCGTTTTATAATTTATCTGTTTAACTTGGCAGGTCATTTTAAAAAACGATAATCAATTTCATTGTCAATAGGGTAACACGACATTTGATAAATTTTGTAATAAGTTTTGTGATAATTTCACAAAAAGTTTGGTAAAAGTCTGTGAAATTTTACTGATAAATACTCTCAAATGTGCTGTTTGGACAAGGTTTTTAAAAGATTAAAGATTTTTAATGATTTGTAAAAGTAAAAATAGCGAAGTGTTTAAGCCTGATGGCTTTTGCATGGTTGCTTGGCACGCTGACACTGCGTGACACAAGCGACATTGATTTAACGCTGTGTTCAGACTTCTTATTTTTAAAGACAGCCTGACGGTGTGATTTTTTGCGTTTAAAAATTTAAAATATCCTTAATATACTCATGCCAAATCATTTAGGGTGATTTACTAGATTTGGCAGATTAAAATCAAAACCGATGTTTTAAGTTTTTAATTTTACAATTGAAAGGCCGTTTTGTATTTTAATTGTGGCAAAAATCACCCAAAAAGCCAGCTCTCCTTGCCGTCTTGTTCGTTTTGTACGGCTCATTTTGATAAGGACGCCCGCTCGTGAAAGATAACCGACCGATTAACTTACCCCTAAGTCAAGTGATTGCGGTGAACTCAAAGTCCCCAATCGCTATGGCTTCTATTTTGCACCGTGTATCAGGCATTGTGCTGTTTTTGCTTGTGCCTGTCATGCTGTGTATTTTACAGACGTCACTGTCATCGCCAGAAGGGTTTGAGACGGTGCTAAATAATATCGCCCTTAGGTTTGTGGCGTGGATTTTTGTGGCGGCAACCGCTTACCATTTTGTCATGGGAGTTAAGCACTTACTTGCTGACCTTGGCATGAACGAAGAGTTCAAATCAGGTAAGACGGCGGCGATTGTGAGCTTTGTTATCGCATTTGCCTTGATTATTGCGTCCTTTGTGTGGGTGATGTTCTAATGAAAAGAAACAATTCAGGCATTAAAAGTGCCACAGGTCTGACAGGTTCAGGCTCTCGTGATTGGGTGCTACAACGTATCAGTGCGGTGGTGCTTGCCCTTTATTCTGTGGTGTTGGTAGGATTTTTCCTATTTAATCAAGTGGATTATCAAGCATGGCATGGCTTTATGATGAGCTTGCCCATGAAGTTATTTAGCCTTGTGGCGATTTTGTCGCTCGTGTTTCACGCATGGGTGGGTATGTGGACGGTATTTACCGACTATGTCAAATCGTCAGGCTTGCGTATTGCTCTACAAGGCGTGGTCATCGTTGCCATTTTGGCGTACCTATTTTGGGGCGTGATGATTTTTTGGTAATTTTCCAAAATCGTCCTTCTTAAATATTCATAGGAAAAATAATTATGGCATTAGCACCAGAAAAACCCATTGAAAATATCCCCACCCTAAACTTTGACGCGGTCATCGTTGGCGGTGGCGGTTCAGGCATGAGAGCGTCTTTACAGCTCGTTGAAGGCGGTATGAAAGTTGCCGTTTTGACCAAAGTATTCCCAACCCGTAGCCACACTGTTGCCGCCCAAGGGGGTATCGGTGCGTCATTGGGTAACATGAGTCCTGACAACTGGCATTTTCACTTTTATGACACCGTCAAAGGCTCTGACTGGCTGGGCGACCAAGACGCCATTGAATATATGTGCCGTGAAGCCCCAAAAGTCGTGTACGAGCTTGAGCATATGGGCATGCCGTTTGACCGTAACGCAGACGGCACGATTTATCAGCGTCCGTTTGGTGGACACTCTGCCGAATACGGAGCAAAACCTGTTCCCCGTGCGTGTGCGGCAGCCGACCGTACAGGACACGCTCTTTTGCACACTCTGTACCAAAAGAACCTAGAAAAAGGCACGCAGTTTTTTGTGGAGTGGATTGCCCTTGACCTTATCAAGGACGCTGACGACAACATTAACGGCGTGATTGCCCTTGACCAAGAAACAGGCAACATCTCGGTATTCCAAGCCCAAACAACCGTACTGGCAACAGGTGGTGCAGGACGTATTTTCCGTGCCTCAACCAACGCCTACATCAACACAGGGGACGGTCTTGGCATGGCGGTGCGTGCAGGTATTCCATTACAAGACATGGAATTTTGGCAATTTCACCCAACGGGCGTGGCAGGAGCGGGCGTGCTTTTGACCGAAGGCTGTCGTGGTGAAGGTGCGATTTTGCGTAACAAGCATGGTGAGCCGTTCATGGAGCGTTATGCACCGACACTAAAAGACTTAGCCCCCCGTGATTTCGTCTCTCGTTCTATGGACCAAGAGATTAAAGAAGGTCGTGGCTGTGGTCCGAACGGTGACTATATTTTGATGGACATGACGCATTTGGGTCTGGACACCTTGATGAAGCGTTTGCCGTCTGTGTTTGAGATTAGTCATAACTTTGCTAACGTGGACATCGCCAAAGAAGCGGTGCCTGTTGTGCCTACCATTCACTACATGATGGGCGGTATCCCAACCAACATTCACGGTCAAGTAACCGTGCCTGTGCTTGACGGTCATGTGGACGAACAAGGTCTATATACCGAAGGTCGTGTGGTCAAAGGCTTGTACGCCATTGGCGAATGTGCGTGCGTGTCAGTACACGGTGCAAACCGCCTAGGCACGAACTCGCTACTTGACTTGGTGGTGTTTGGTCGTGCGGCAGGTCAGCATATCCTAGATGAATTTGCCAAATCAGACCGCAGTTATAAGCCACTTGACCCACGAGTGTTGGACTACACGCAGTCTCGTCTTGACAAGCTACAAAACTCTACCGAAGGCTACAACGCCCAAGAAGTTGCCGATGAAATTCGCAATATCATGCAGTCTCACGCTGGGGTGTTCCGTACGCAGGCACTTATGGATGAAGGTGTAGAAAAAATCATGGCACTGGCTCCAAAAGTTGCCCAAATCCACCTAAAAGACAAATCAGCCGTCTTTAACACCGCTCGCATTGAGGCACTCGAAGTTGCCAACCTTTACGAAGTGGCAAAAGCGACCATGCTATCAGCGTCCTTGCGTCATGAATGCCGTGGGGCTCACAGCGTGCTAGATTATGAAAAGCCAGAAGATGACAGCTACGCCCCACTAGGACGTAACGACCATGAGTGGATGAAACACACGCTTTGGTACTCTGAGGATAACCGTGTGATTTATAAGCCTGTACGCAAACAGCCTTTGACTGTGGAGTATTGTGAGCCACGAGTGCGTACGTTCTAATTTTGACAAATTGATAAGTTGGGTGTAAAAGCCCAACTTATATAGATGATTTGCAAAATGTATCATTTCAAATTTAAATTAGGTCTTTTTTAACAAAAACAGTTAAAAATCCCAAATTCCCAATGGAGAAACCCATGAGTCGAGGCAAACGCATTGTAGAGATTTATCGCTACGACCCAGACAAAGACAAAGCCCCTTATATGCAAACATATGAGATTGAGCTACTAGATACCGACCGTATGTTGCTTGACGTATTATTGCGTCTTAAAAAGATGGACGAAACCTTGACATTCCGCCGTTCATGCCGTGAGGGTATCTGTGGCTCGGATGGTATGAATATCAATGGCAAAAACGGTTTGGCGTGTCTTATCAACATGAACACCTTGCCCGAGAAAATCATCGTTCGCCCCCTACCAGGTTTGCCAGTCATCAAAGACTTGGTGGTGGACATGAACCAATTCTACGCCCAATACGAAAAAGTTCATCCATTCCTAATCAACTCACAACCCGCTCCGCCAAGAGAGCGTTTGCAGTCGCCAGAAGACCGTGAGAAGATGAACGGACTTTATGAGTGTATCTTGTGTGCGTGCTGTTCTACGTCTTGTCCGTCATTTTGGTGGAACCCAGATAAGTTCTTGGGGCCGTCAGCCCTGCTTAACGGCTACCGCTTTATCATTGACAGTCGTGATACCGACACTCAAGCTCGTTTGGCCAGGCTTGATGACCCATTTAGCTTGTTCCGCTGTCGTGGTATCATGAACTGCGTGTCTGTCTGCCCTAAGGGTCTAAACCCCACTAAGGCTATCGGTCATATCCGTAATATGCTATTGGATACGGCGGGTTAATCACGCTTTTCACACTTTGATGTGTAGCATGGGTAATTGGATAAAACCAGTTACCCATTTTATTGGGTGTTTATGTGCCAAAATTTTTAAAAATTTTCTTAAAAACAATGGGTTATTTTATCTCCTTATTGCTGACGTATGGCATACTGATGACCTGTGCGACTTTTTTACCAAGCCAAATAAGTAAATATAAGCTCACCAATGATGAGCCTGCCATTGATATTTATGTGATTTCTAATGGTGTGCATACGGATTTTGTGCTACCAACTGTCAGTAGTCAGATGAACTGGACAAGCGTCTTTGACCCAAGCCCCAAGACGGCATGGCGGATAACTGGGTGAGTATCGGGTGGGGCGATAGGGATTTTTATCTAAATACCCCCACGTGGGCGGATTTGCAAGCGGATACAGCGTTTAATGCCTTGTTTGGGCTTAGTACGTCTGTGTTGCACGTCAGTTTTGAGCCTGACAAAACGGTACAAACCTGCCAAAAATGTCGCAAAATCACCCTAACACCCCACCAATACCAAGGTATCATTGCCCATATTCGTGCCACTTTGCCTGCCGAGCGACCATTCGCAATCAGTAATGCACGCTATTGGCATAATGACGCTTTTTATCCTGCGGTGGGTAGTTATAATGCCTTTTATACCTGTAATTCGTGGGTCAATCACGGATTTCAAAAAGCCGATGTCAAAACCGCCCTATGGACGGTGCTGGATATAGGGGTGATAAAAGAGCGATAAGTCATATCGTGTTGTGTATTCTTGGAACTGGTGTGTATTTTTCAATGATTTGTAAAATATCATTGGCGATATTTTCTACCGTTTTGTTATGGCAATCTACATCTATCCAATTTATCTCCTTGCCAATATATTGAATAACATGAGATTGTTTTAGCCAATGATGAATTTCTGCAAGGTTATTTGATATTTGATGTAAAGAATGTTTATTTTCCTCATGTTTGCCATAATTTCTTTGTCTGCAATGATAACGTGTTAATAATTCATTTTCTGGTAAATGAAGTTGAATGACAATATCTGGTATTTGAATGGCATATTCTTTTTGTCTAATTTTGGAAAAATAAGCCATTTTATCAGTATGCTTATGCCATCTGATAGATAGACTGGTAACAATTCCTCTGTCGCTAATGATTAAATGATTATCATGCCAATCAATAGATTTGGCATGATAATTTGAACGGAAGTGATACAAATAAGCTTGATAAAAATCGAAATATTTAAATAATGGAAATAACCTCTCCAAAATATGATTTGATGGCATGGGATGCGTTGGGTGTAAAAATAATAATTGGTAGTTGGCATACTCTTGTGATAAATATTTAATCACGGAGGATTTGCCAACGCCTTTTACACCTTCAATTGCTATATACATAACATCAAAATCTTTTTTTGTGAAGTTTATTGACTTCTATTTCCCAAGATTGAGAACCTAAAACCAACTCATCAGATATTTCTCCTTCTTGCAATCCCATAATAGATTTGGCGAGTGGGGTATTATAGCCAATTTGTTGATTATCAATGTCGGTTTCATCAAACCCCATAATTTCCCAATCCTCGTCAATTGAATCGCCCGTTAATAAATTCCAACGTGTGATACTGACCCATGAGCCAATGGCGACGTGCGTAGTTGGTCTGTTGTCGTTATTAATCACAATGGGTTTGGCTTGCGATAATCTGTCGGTTAATTCTTTAACCAAATGATTTAGGTTTGCCTCCATTTGTTGCTGTCTGTTAAATTCGGGGTTATCGTGCCAGCCATCCCCCGACAATTCAAAGGCGACTTGCCTATCTGTTCTTACTTGAGCGTACTCTTGCTTTTTTCTCTCTAAGAGGGCTTTAAGATTATTAAAACCAGTTTCTGTTAAGTGTACAATATTGTCTTGCATAATAAGCTCCTAAAATGTTAAAGGGATTGTAAAAATGATTGGCAATCTTGTGCATCATTTTTGCTATAATCATTGAGAATATCAAGCATTAACTCACAGGATTTTATGTTAAAATCCTGCTGATAAAAATTGATTTTCTTTTTGATTTTATGACGCAAAGAAACCATAAGTATCAAATCATCTTTTGGGTATTTATTTTCAAGAATGGTAATTAAGGTTTGGTGTGGATGATTGTCTGTTATTTTTAAATTATGCTCCAATAAGTGCAGGCACACATGGCGAAAAATTCTGTCATAAAAATTTAAATAACAATCGTATTTGTTTGATAAATTTTTCTTTCTTAATATTTTTAAACTTAATTGTTCCTTATTGATGAGATGGTTTATCTCATTTTGATTGTGTATTTTCTCTACTTGATGATTGTTAATCAATTTTTGATAAAAGGTATTATTTTTCATGATTTTTCCATGGACTGAGTGTGAGTAATAAAAGTATTTAGATGTTCTTTTAATTGATTGGTTGTGATATAAGTTGGATTAATGTTTGGATTGTTGCTGGTGGGAAATAATAGGTTTTGTAGATTGGTTGTGGGTGTGGTGCAAATAATGGTTGCGGTCATGCTTTTTTGCCCAGCAATAATTTTGTGTAGTGTGTTTGAGCTTAGATGATAAGTATCGCCACAGACATGGTGGTGTGTTTTGGTTTTTGTGAGGTATTTTTTGCCAAGATATGCTGTTTGTGCTGGTTTATTTTGGGATTTTGCTGTATAGAGATAGCAATCCAAAGGTTGAGCGTTATCGTGATGTGGAAAACTTTCTTGCCAAGTTTCGGAATTTAATTCCCCAAGCAGAATATGAGAAGTATAATCCCAGCGATGATTGTGAATATTTTCCTCAGCAAGTACGCCCTCAAACCAAATATGCAATCTTAGTTTGTAGGCATTATCAATAAGAACAACTTTAAGAAAGCCATTGCCGTGAAAGTAACTGTGTTTGGCGATTTGTTGGAGTGTTTTTTCGGAGCTTAAAATGTCATTTTTGATGATGTGTATGATATTATCTAAATGACAATGCTGTTGTACTAGATGGGATAGGGCGTGTAGGTTGTGGGTTTGATGGTTATCAAAGAAAGTGTCAAAGATGGCTTGAAGCTGGGCAAGAGTTGCCCTAGAATGGTTGGTTGGTTGGTTGGTTGGTTGGTTGGTTGGTTGGTTGGTTGGCATGGTTATTCCCTCGGTCTTTTTGTGGATTTTAAGCGTAAATGGTTATTTTGTCAATGATTGGGTGGATAATCTTGATATTTTATGTGTTTAATGTTATAACTTGGTGATTTTTAATGTTATTAGAAGCTTACCATGACCGAACTCGCCACCGATTTAACCACCTACATGACCGAAGTGGGACAAAAAGCCAAAACCGCCTCCGCCCTCTTTGCCCGTGCCGACACCAAAATCAAAAACCACGCCCTAATTTGTATCAAAAACCAAATCATCGCCCACAAAGATGAGATTTTATCCGCCAACGCCAAAGATGTCCAAAACGGCAAGGATAAAGGCTTAGAGTCTGCCTTGCTTGACCGCCTTGTGATTAGCGATAAAGTCTTTCACGGCATTTTAAGCTCGCTTGATGATGTGATTGGCTTGCCTGACCCCATTGGCGAGATGAGCGAGCTGACTTATCGTCCAAGTGGTATCCAGCTTGGCAGTTATGAAAAGCGTGATGGGAAAACAGGCATCATGGGCGATGTGAATTTTAGCTTTCATAAGGTCTATACCAAGCATCTAAATGTTGTGGAAAATGCAGATAATAAACTTCCAAACCTACAAGGTGCTGGGCGTGTCCGAAGTCTAAACGAGGCGATGGCATTGTCTACCCAGCTCAAAGAGATAGTAACGGGCTATCTAAATGCTAAAAGCAAAGAGGAACAGTTGTCAATGATGAACGGTTTGCTCAAAGCGTGGGCAAAGACCGACCCTGAGTATCAAGACTATAATAAACCGATTCTCTTGTCGATGAGCAGTTCTCTCAAAAAGGAGCGGTAAGAGTAGCAGGTGGTGGTACTTCAATGCTTGACCTGACAGGCATGGCAGAGTTTGATAAAATCAAATATAAAATTGGCGTGATTGACAGTTTTATGAGCACAAAAACAGATAACATGTTTTATGCTAACGTCAAAGACTTTGAAAAAACAACCAAAATTATCAATCATACTTATGATAGGCTGATTAAGTCTGTTTATAGTAGACTCTATCCGCAAACTGTTCAGAATCGTTATGGCGATTTGATAGATATTGTGGTAGATGTCAAAGATGGTAATATTCTGTTTGGTTTGGACATTAACCGACTGGTGAGCGACTTTAAGGCAAGGTTGGATGTAGGCGGTCAAACCGCAATGCCTGCCTTTGGCGATATCATGGAGTATTTTGCTTATCTTCAAGTGCAAACACAACCTAACATGGTTGGCAGAGATAAGTTGGTTAATTTGATAGAGCATGTTGTATCTAACGTGCCAAAACATGAATTGGATGGTTGGATAAATGGTATTGATTTTAAGATTGATAGAGAATTACCAATTAAGATGGGCGATGCACAACATAATCATTTAAATGGCGGTGCTGTGTTTGCAGGTGCTGTTAATGATCGGTTGACTGGAACTAAAAATTCTGACCTCCTATTTGGTCAAGACGGCAACGACAGATTGATAGGCGGTAACGGCGATGACATCTTAAATGGTGGTGCTGGCGATGATTATTTGCAAGGAGGTGCAGGAGCGGACACTTTTGTGTTCTCTTTGGACGTGGATTTGGTGGTAGATGTTAGCCAAATTGGATTTGATAAAATTGCTGATTTTGATCTAAAGCAAGGAGATAAGATTGATCTAACAGGACTTTTTGCTGACAAATCAATCATGGACAATTTTGGTGATTATATTCATTTTGAAAAATCAGGTGCCAAAAATATTACGATGATGATTGATATTGATGGCAAGGATGAGATGTTTGAAAAAATAGCAATCGCTGACATATATTCAAATAACATCGATGGTGTGTTGAACCAACTCAATCAGGGTGAAGGTTTGATTTTGTAAAGTAATCATAAAAAAATAAGGCATCATCAAATGCCTTATTTTTTTATGATTAAAGCGAATTATTCCATGCCATATTTTTGAGCAATGGTTTTTATCTTGCCATTTTTGACTAACTCATCAATGCCTTTATTGAGTATTTGTGGTAGTTTGGTGTTATTTTTATTGGCTAAAAAGTGTAGTTGGCTTTGTCGGAGTAGGGTATGATTTTTTTGCTTGCATCCCTGTTTATGTCTGATAAGGGGTTAGGGTGGTGCTTGCTAGTTTTGGGTTATCAGCAAGATAGAATAATATAGATGTTTTGGCATAATAGGCATTGGGTGTACCGTATTTTGATGTGCACTTTTCGGTTTGGAAAATGGCAGTGGTACCATATCGCTGATTCTAGAATCTAATTTCGGCAAAATAAGCTTTCAGATGTTGTTGGTTTAAATTGAATGTTAAGCTTTTTGTTTTTGGCAATGCAATACACCAGAATCAAAACCTGTAATGGCTCCTTTTCCATCAGAAAAATTAAAAGGTGCAACGTCTGAGATTGTTGCTATTGTTAATTTTTTAACATTGGAGGTGTTTGTGTCAAAACTATTTGTCTCTGTGTTGGTAATGGATGTTTTAACCGACATTTTTATTTTTGCGTATGGCATTGGTATCGACAGACAGGTTAGTGGCATGGACGTTAAGTTGATTTGATGGTAGCGGTACTCTCCTTGGTGCTAGAATGGGCAAAATGACCAGTTTCGATTAAAAATTTAAAATAATGTTTTTTAAAATATAAATCTATTGAAATTTTAGATTGAAATAAATGTAAAAACATATGTTTTTTTCAAAAATTAAATCCTATTCACATTTTTAAAACCATTGCAACTTGTTATATTTTGTCAAATGACGTAAACTATACAGTATTTATTTGATGAAGCTGTCTTTGGCTTAATTTGGGACGGATTCATGGATAGATTTTAGAGTAAGCGAGATGATTTTGCCGACAGACGGTTTTGCCATGCTCATCATTCGCTGACCTAATGCAACAATGTATCAAAATTTTCCTTAAAAATAATATGGCGAATATTATGACAAAAAGTAGCAAAGATACGGTGGCTTATCAAAGCACCGAACTCACCGCAGATGGTGCAGCGTATATTGAGGCGTTGTACGAGGACTATTTGGCGGATAAGGCAAGCGTGAGCATCGAGTGGCAAAAATACTTTGCCGATTATGAGCAAGCAGGCGATGCCCCGCACAATGCCATTAAAGAGCAGTTCTTGCTCCTAGCCCGCAACCAAACCAACGCTCGCCCTATTGTGCAGACCGTTGGGACAGGTGACTGCGACCCCAAACAGATGGCGGTGCAACAGCTTATCAGTGCCTATCGTCGTCGTGGACATCGTGTCGCTAAGATTGACCCCTTGGGACTACAAAAGCGTGATGGCATTGAGGACTTGACCTTGGCTTATCATGGTCTGTCCGAGGCTGACCTTGACACGACGTTCCCAACCACGCTCATGCATATTGGTAAAGAGTCAGCAACACTGCGTGAGATTATTGAGATTTGTGAGCGTATCTACTGCGGTAGCATTGGCTATGAGTACATGCATGTCTTTACCGCCACCGAGAAAAAGTGGATTGAAAAATATATTGAGCAAAATCAAGGATTTATCAGATTTGATAAAGACAAAAAATTAGAAATCCTTGACCGCTTGACCGCCGCCGAGGGTCTAGAAAAATACCTGGCTCGTAAATACACAGGCGTTAAGCGTTTTGGTTTAGAAGGGGGCGAGAGCTTCATTCCTGCGGTGCATGAGATGATTCAGCGTGTGGGAACCTATGGCACCAAAGAAGTCGTCATCGGCATGGCTCACCGTGGTCGCCTAAACCTACTTGTCAATATCATGGGTAAAAACCCATCTGCCCTATTTGATGAATTTGATGGTAAAGTTCAGCCAACAGTCGGTTCGGGCGATGTGAAATACCACAATGGGTTTAGCTCAAACGTCATCACCAAAGGCGGAGAGATGCACCTTGCCTTGGCATTTAACCCGTCTCACTTAGAAATCGTCTCTCCTGTCATGCTAGGCTCGGTGCGTGCTCGTCAAGCCCGCCGTAGTGAGGCTTATGGCTATGACATTGACAACAGCACGGTACTGCCCATCGTGGTGCATGGCGATGCGGCGTTTGCAGGTCAAGGTGTCAACCAAGAGACTTTCCAGATGTCGCAAACCCGTGCTTACAAAACAGGCGGTACGGTACATGTCGTCATCAATAACCAAGTGGGCTTTACCACGTCTCGCCCTGATGATGCCCGCTCTACCGAGTACTGCACGGACGTTGCCAAAATGGTACACGCCCCTGTCCTACACGTCAATGGCGATGACCCAGAGGCGGTGGTGTTCGCAAGCCAGCTTGTCTTGGATTATCGCACCGAGTTCGGTCGTGATGTTGTGCTTGACATCGTCTGCTATCGCCGTAACGGACACAACGAATCGGACGAGCCGTCAGCGACTCAGCCACTTATGTATCAAGTCATCAAAAAACTGCCCACCACTCGCACTCAGTACGCTGATAAACTGGTTGCTGAGGGTGTATTGACCAAAGAAGAATCTGCCCAAATTGAAGACGACTATCGCATCGCCCTAGACAATGGCGAGGATGTGGCTCACGGGCTTGCCAAAGAGCCTGATACCAGCTTGTTTGTGGATTGGTCGCCTTATGTGGGTCATGGCTTGACTGATGACGTCCAAACTGGCGTGCCTGTTGAAAAGCTCAAATCCTACGCACAAGCGATGGCAAAAGTACCAGAAGGCTTTGAGTTGCAACGCCAAGTTGCCAAGGTGCTAGAGCAACGCCTTGCCATGCAAACAGGTCAAGAGCCCCTAAACTGGGGTGCTGCCGAAACGTTGGCATACGCGTCACTTGTGGATGAGGGTTCGCTTGTGCGTATCACAGGTGAGGACGTGGGTCGTGGGACATTCTCGCACCGTCATAGCGAGCTGTACAGCCAAAAAGATGCCAGCCTATATCTCCCGTTACAGCACATTCGTGAGGGGCAAGCCCGTTTTGCCACCTACAACTCACTGCTATCAGAAGAAGCGGTACTTGCCTTTGAATACGGCTATTCTACCACCGTGCCAAATGCTCTGATTGTGTGGGAAGCTCAGTTTGGTGACTTTGCCAACGGAGCTCAGGTGGTCATCGACCAGTTCATCTCATCGGGTGAGACCAAATGGCAACGTCTGTCGGGTCTTGTTATGTTGCTGCCACACGGCTTTGAAGGTCAAGGCCCTGAGCATTCATCAGCTCGTTTGGAGCGTTTCTTACAGCTATGTGCTGAGGATAATATGCAGGTCATCACCCCGACAACGCCTGCTCAGATTTTCCATGCTCTACGCCGTCAAGTTGTCCAAAAAGCTCGTAAGCCACTTATTGTCATGTCGCCCAAATCGCTACTTCGTCATCCGCTTGCCACGTCTCAGCTTGACGAGTTGGCAGATGGTAAATTTGAAAGTGTGTTGCCTGAGATTGACAGCATTGACAACAGCAAGGTAACTCGTGTGGTGTTGTGTGGCGGTAAGGTGTATTATGAACTGCTTGAAGCTCGCCGTAAGCTAGGGCTTGACCACATCGCCATTGTGCGTATTGAACAGCTTTATCCATTGCCAGAAGAGCGTATCTTGGCAGAGCTTGCCAAATACCCAAATCTTAGCGAAATCATCTGGACGCAAGAAGAGCCACTTAACCAAGGTGCGTGGTACTATCTACTGCCAGAGCTACACCGCTTGACGGAAGGTAAAGCCAAACTGCTACCTGCGTCAGGTCGTCCTGCGGCGGCGGCTCCTGCGACAGGTTCGCCAAAGATTCATGTGGCACAGCAAAAAGCTCTGATTGCCCAAGGCCTAGGCGTGAGCGAAGACCAACTATAAGTAAGTGTCAGGATAAACTCATGATTTGTGGGTTTATCTGTCTTTTCATTTTATTTATTAATTTATCAAAACTGCAAATTAATTCTTAGGAGTTTATCATGGCTGACATTAAAGCCCCCGTATTTCCAGAATCGGTACAAGACGGCACCATCGTAGAATGGCACGTTAGTGAGGGCGACCAAGTTGCCCGCGACCAACTGCTTGCCGAGATTGAGACCGACAAAGTTGTGTTAGAAGTGGTTGCCCCTGATGATGGCGTGATTAGTAGCATTACCAAAGGCGTGGACAGCACCGTGGTGTCTGCTGAAGTTATCGCTACCTTTGAGGCAGGTGCAACTGCTGCTCCAAAGGCTGAGAGCGAAGAGCTATCCAAAGACGAAGCTGACAAAGGCACAACCATTGACCCAGCCAGCGTTGCCGCTCCTGTACAGCCAAAAGCCGAAGCAGAAGGCGACTTTAAAGACCAAAGCCCTGCCGTGCGTAAAGCTGCCAAAGAAACAGGCGTAAACCCAGCAGACGTACAAGGCTCGGGTCGTGGCGGTCGTGTTACCAAGTCTGACATGGTGAACCCCACTCTAAAAGGCGACAACGGTCAAGTCATCGCTACTGCCATCGGTCAGCGTATCGAAAAACGTGAGCCAATGACTCGTCTGCGTAAGCGTATCGCCGAGCGTCTATTGTCCGCCACCCAAGAAACAGCCATGCTTACGACCTTTAACGAAGTAAACATGAAGCCACTGATGGACTTGCGTGCCAAATACAAAGACCAATTTGAAAAACGCCATGGCGTAAAATTGGGCTTTATGTCGCTATTTGTAAAAGCAGCCACCGAAGCGTTGAAGCGTTTCCCTGCGGTGAATGCGTCTATTGATGGCGATGATATTGTATATCACGGCTACTATGACGTGGGCGTGGCGGTGTCAAGCGACCGTGGTTTGGTTGTGCCTGTCCTTCGTGATACTGACAGCATGGGTCTTGCCGACATCGAAGGCGGTATCCGTGATTACGCCACCAAAGCCCGTGAAGGCAAATTGTCTATTGAAGAGATGACTGGCGGTACATTTACCATTACTAACGGCGGTGTGTTCGGCTCGCTCCTGTCTACTCCAATCATCAACCCACCACAAACTGCTATCCTAGGTATGCACGCCATCAATGAGCGTCCTATGGCGGTCAATGGTGAAGTGGTTATCCTACCGATGATGTATCTTGCCCTGTCTTATGACCACCGTTTGATTGATGGTAAAGATGCGGTGCAATTCTTGGTAACGATTAAAGAGCTTATCGAAGACCCAGCCCGTCTGATTTTGGATGTGTAATGTGTTATAATGCCTGCTCAAAGGGTGGGCATTTTATTTTTAAAATAAGAGAGAATAATGATGAAAAATTCATATGATTTAGTGGTTATCGGTGGCGGCCCTGGTGGCTATGAAGCTGCCATTCGTGCAGCTCAACTTGGCTTTAGCACCGCTTGTATCGAAAAACGCATTCACAAAGGCAAGCCTGCCCTTGGTGGTACTTGCCTAAACGTGGGTTGTATCCCGTCGAAAGCCTTGCTTGACAGCTCACACCGCTATGAAGCAACCCGCCATGAACTTGCCGAACACGGTATCACGACAGGCGATGTGGCGATTGACGTTGCCAAAATGCTAGAACGCAAAGACAGTATTGTCAAAGGCTTGACCGCAGGCGTGGCAGGTCTATTAAAGGGCAATGGCGTGGACTGGCTACAAGGCGTGGGTACCTTGCTTGACGGCAAATCAGCCGAAAAACAAGTCAAATTTACCGCTCATGACGGCACCGAGACCACCATTACTGCCAAATATGTGATTTTGGCGGCAGGTTCTGTGCCAATTGAAATCCCAGTTGCCAAAACTGACGGCGAATTTATCGTAGACAGTACAGGTGCCTTAGAATTTAGCGAAGCCCCAAAACGTCTTGGCGTTATCGGTGCTGGCGTGATTGGCTTAGAGCTTGGCTCGGTATGGCGAAGACTTGGCTCAGAAGTGGTAGTGTACGAAGCCATGCCAGAGTTCTTGGCAGTTGCCGATAAAGACATCGCCAAAGAAGCAGGCAAACTCCTTAAAAAACAAGGTCTTGACATTCGTGTCGATACCAAAGTGACGGGTGCTGAGGTGGTGGGTGGCGAAGTGGTTGTAACCACGGATGTCAAAGGCGAAACTAAAACCGAAACCTTTGACAAACTTATCGTGTGCGTGGGTCGCCGTGCGTACAGTGAAGGCTTGCTTGCGGACGGCTGTGGCATTGAGCTGACTGAGCGTGGACTTGTGGCGGTAGATGACCAGTGCAAAACCAACCTAGATGGCGTGTATGCCATTGGCGACTTGGTGCGTGGCCCAATGCTTGCTCACAAAGCGATGGAAGAAGGCATGATGGCGGTAGAACGCATTCATGGCGAAAAAGCTCAGGTAAACTACGATACCATCATCAGCGTGATTTATACGCACCCTGAGATTGCGTGGGTGGGCTTGACCGAAGAGCAAGCACGTGCCCGTGGATATGAAGTCAAAACTGGCTCATTTAACCTATCTGCCAACGGTCGTGCCTTGGCACAAGGTGAGGGCGTGGGTGTGATTAAGGTTGTGGCTGACGCCAAGACTGACCGCTTGCTAGGCTTACACATGGTAGGTGTGGGTGCTGGCGACATCGTCCACCAAGGCATGATTGCCCTTGAATTTGTGTCAAGTGTAGAAGACCTACAACTGATGACATTCGCTCACCCAACCGTATCAGAAGCGGTGCATGAGGCGGCATTGTCAGCAGACGGTCGTGCGATTCATGCGATTCAGCGTAAGAAGCGTTGATTAGTGTAAGAGATTAATAAACATCTGTTGAAAAACAGGTGTTTATTTGCTATTATAGAAATATTTTACTTGTTTAATTATTGGGTTTCTTATGAGCAAGGTTTTGATTGTTGGTCATCAGTATTCTAATTATCAAAAATTAGAAGAAATATTAAATTTTTGTGGAATGGCAAAGGCATTGCCTTCCAAAGCTTACAGTATGACACCACAAGACATTAATATCAAAATTGGTAGTGTTGCTATATCAGTGCCACAAAAAGTGTTATCAACTCGACAACAGAGATCGGCCGCTAGTAGACTCTCAAAAAACCAAAAAACCCTTGTAGTTCGTCATGCTCAATCAGAAAGTTCTTATGTTCAAAAAAAGCCTAAAAAAATGTGGGATAGTCTAGCTTTTGATTTGATTATGGCAAATGATGAACAGTCATTATGGGGCTGGGCAGACTCTAATGCTATTAGCCTGTTAGAGTATTGGGCTGATTTCGACGAAGACATGGTTTTTGTCTTAACTTATGATAAGCCCGATGTTATTTTAAAGCACCTACTTAATGACGTTGAAGTCCAGCAGTTGGAACAATCAGTTATCGATGAAAAAACAAAAGATTGGTTTGAGTATAATCAAGCTTTAATTAACTTTTATCAAAAAAATAAGAATCGCTGTCTGCTTGTTAATGGTGAACAGGTATTGGATTCGGCAAAAGATTATGTTCATTCTGTTGCTAAAATTACTCAAATTGAATTTTCTTCAGGCAGTGAAGAATTGCCCACGTTGCAAGATGATGTTTCACTAGCAGATTCTCTGACATTAGATTTCTTGATTCGTGAAGTGCTTGCTTCTAGTGATGATATACATCAAATGTTTAATAGACTTCAAAACTTGGCAGATATACCACTTGTTAGTCAGGCTCAGATTGGTAGTGCGTTAGATTTACTCAAAGAGACAGTGAGCAAGCAAAAAAAATTACTACAAATGGATGCTGAGCAAGAAATTCAGAGCAAGTTAATGATTAGCCAGCAAGAAAACTCACTGATGATTGAGCAATTGCACCAAACACAAGCAGAACTTGAAAAATATTATCTTGAGAATAAAAAGTCATCAGATTTGCTACGTCAAGAACAAGAGAAGGTTAAGAGTTTAGAAAAACAGTTGACTAATAAACAAGAGTTATTAAATGCGAATCAGCTTTCACCGCAAATCAAACAAGAAAATGATTTATTAATTAAACAGCTTCAGCAGACCCAAGAAGAGCTTGAAAGATATTATCTTGAGAATCAGAGATTAAAATCTCAAAAGCAAGAACCTGCTAAACCTGTTTATTATGGAGCGGCAGATAGGGTGAAAGAAGATTTGCCTTATCGACTCGGAGCTACCATGGTGAGTCATTCTAAATCCGCCAAAGACTTGGCGATATTGCCACTGGCTTTGGCGAAGGAATATCGTGAATTTCAAAAACATCAGCCAACTGATTTGCCTGCAATCGAGGAGTATCAAGATGCTCACGAGGCGGAGAAAGCAAAAAAACATCTATCCTATCGACTGGGTAAAACGCTGGTCGATGGGGTAAAATCAAAAAAAGTATTGGACCTACCTGTGAAGATGGGTAGGGAGATTGTTGGGTTTGGTAACAAATAGGTTTTGCTGAGGTTGATATTATGGCAAGTTTTGTAGAAGCAAATCGTTTGTATAATGAGGGGAAGTACCAAGAAGCTTATGATATCTATGTTGAATTGGGTAAAGTATTTGGCGACTCAATAATTCAGTACCAACTGGAAATATTAAAAAATAAGATACAAAATAAAGATTCAGTTGTGATTATTTCTCAATCAAACGATTTGGATAATGCCACCAAAATTATGTTATCCAATATGGGAGAATCTAAACTTTCAGATGAGGAATACAAGGACATTTTAGAGACTTGGTATAAAAAAACAAAAAATAAATCTGCAGATGCGGACATTAAACCAATCAATCCAATTCCTAGTGATTGGCCAAAAGATTTAGTCTTGCCTAGTTTGCCAGAAGGGGTGAATGATTTTTTTTGGAGCAATACAAGAAAAAATAGTAATAAAAAGACATCTAATTTTGGACTGTCGGTGATTATACCTACCTTTAACAGAGGCCACATCTTAGAAATCACACTATCTTGCCTGATTAACCAAAAAACACAATACTCTTTTGAGGTGATTGTTGCTGACGATGGCAGTAGAGAAGACATTTGTGCTATCGTCAGGAAATATGAAAAAGATTTAGATATTAAGTATGTGCGTCAAAAAGACTACGGCTATCAACTATGTGCTGTCAGAAATTTAGGTCTAAGAACGGCTAAGTATGATTTTGTCTCGATATTAGATTGTGATATGGCACCAAATCCTCTGTGGGTAGAATCATACATGAAACTTTTGGAGAAGAATGATAATGTTGCATTGATTGGTCCAAGAAAATATGTAGATACACATAATATTCAGCCAAGTGAAATTATAAATAACCCCGCTTTGATCGAACAATTGCCCGAAGTTCAAACCAATAATTCTGTATCGGGGAAAAATGACGGTGAAATTTCAGTAGACTGGCGACTTGAACATTTTAAAAAGACTGAAGATTTGCGTTTGTGTGATACACCATTTCGGTTTTTTAGTGGTGGCAATGTTGCTTTTGCACGGAAATGGTTAGAGAAAGCTGGTTATTTTGATGAGGAATTTACTCATTGGGGTGGAGAAGATAATGAATTTGGTTATCGCCTATTTAAATACGGTTGTTTTTTTCGTGCTGTTTGGGGTGGTATGGCATATCATCAAGAACCGCCTGGAAAAGAAAATGAGACGGATAGAGCCGAAGGTAAAAAAATTACAATTAATGCTGTAAAGCAAAAAGTTCCTTACTTTTATCGAAAAATCCAATCCATTAATGAGGCACAAATTTACAAAGTGCCTTTGGTAACCATCTACATTCCTGCCTATAATTGTGCAAATTCTATTCAAAGATGTGTTGATAGTGCCTTAAACCAAACTGTTACTGATTTAGAGGTTTGTATTTGCAATGATGGATCTACCGATAATACTCTAGAAGTTGTAAAATATTTATATGGCAACAATCCAAGAGTTAAGATTATTTCTAAAGAGAATGGTGGGATTGCATCAGCTTCCAATATAGCAGTTCACAATGCTAACGGATATTATATTGGTCAATTGGATTCTGATGATTATCTGGAACCTGATGCAGTAGAGTTATGCTTGAAAGAATTCTTAAAGGATAGATCACTTGTTTGTGTGTATACAACTAATCGCAATGTAAATTCTGATGGTAGTTTGATAGCTAATGGGTATAATTGGCCTGAATTTTCAAGGGAAAAGCTAACTACGGCAATGATAGTTCATCATTTCAGGATGTTTACGGCAAGAGCATGGCACCTAACCACTGGTTTTGATGAGAAAATTGAAAATGCTGTTGATTTGGATATGTATCTTAAATTAAGTGAGGTTGGGTCATTTAAGCATATCAATAAGATAAGTTATAATCGGGTATTGCACGGAAATAATACATCTATTAAAAACTTGGGCATTCAAAAGAAAAATCATTTTTTAGTTGTTAATAATGCTTTAAATCGTCAAGGAATTACTAACTATCAATATAGTGCTGCTGACAACGATGACGGTAGTAGAAAATATTCCTTTATCAAAAATAGTGGCAGTAATATATCATCTGATTTAGTGTAGGTAAAACTGGCTTTTAGCCTAGTTTATCCTGATCGGCTGGATGGGTTATTGAGGAAATTGGATAATATTATTGAATATAATTTTGGTATAGTTGTTATCATTCTGCATTTAAATCCAAAATTTATCAGTATTGATATCTCTAATAAACTATATGAATTTGAAAATCAGCATAACGTCAAAATAATTATCAATTCTGAAATTTCTTATGAAAATTTCAAATATAAGCAAGTGGAATATTATCTAAGCAACTTCAATCAACGATGACAGATTGAAAGAAATTCAGGAAAATTTTATTTCTGGAAGTATTGTGCCAGAAATCAACAATAGAGATATTGTCGCTCCAACTATTTTGCTATTTCTATCAATGTTGCCGTTACATTCTGACAAGCCATACCGACAAGAGGCGATGTTGGCAAATGTTTTGAGATTGTATTATCAATATTTAAGAGTAAAATAAAATGAACATCACCATCACAGGCACAGGCTATGTCGGCCTATCCAATGCGGTATTATTATCCCAAAAATACCCTGTCATTGCCTTAGACATTGATAAAAATAAAGTAGATAAAATTAATAATCGCCAATCTCCGATTGATGATAAAGAAATCAGCGATTTTTTATCCACCAAATCATTAAATCTAAAAGCAACGACCGATAAAAATATCGCTTATCAAAATGCTGATATTGTCATTATTGCCACGCCAACCAATTATGACAGTCAGACAGGTTATTTTGATACCAGTAGTGTGGAGGCGGTGATTGATGATGTGCTTGCCATTAACCCAAAGGCACTCATCGTCATCAAATCCACCATTCCTGTTGGTTTTACCCAAAACATTCGTCAAAAATTAGGCGTGGACAACATCATCTTTTCGCCAGAATTTTTGCGAGAGGGTAAGGCATTGTACGACAATCTTTATCCGTCTAGGATTATTGTTGGTGAGCAGTCAGAGCGTGCCAAAGCATTTGCCGATATGCTTCTTGATTGTGCGATTAAAAAAGATGTTGAAATCCTATTAACTGATCCTACCGAAGCGGAGGCGATTAAGCTCTTTGCTAATACTTATCTTGCTTTGCGCGTGGCGTATTTTAATGAGCTGGACACCTACGCTGGAATACACGGTCTAAATACTGCCCAAATCATCAAGGGTATAGGGCTAGATCCTCGCATTGGTAATTATTATAACAACCCCTCTTTTGGTTATGGCGGTTATTGTTTGCCAAAAGATACCAAACAGCTTCTTGCCAATTATAAAAATGTCCCTCAAAACCTCATTCAGGCGATCGTCGATGCTAATGCCACTCGTAAGGATTTTATTGCCAAAGACATTTTAAAAACTAATCCCAATGTCGTGGGTGTGTATCGTTTGATTATGAAAGCAGGATCAGATAATTTTCGTTCGTCTGCGATGTTTGGTATCATTAAACGCCTGCGCGCCAAAGGCATCGCGGTAATTATCTATGAGCCAAAATATGCGGGCGATGAATTAGATGGAATGCAGGTGATTTCAGATTTGTCAGAATTTAAACAAAAAGCCGATATCATTATCGCCAATCGCTTGACCGATGAGCTATCTGATGTGTTAGAAAAAATCTATACTCGTGATATTTCAGGGGTAGATGATTAGTGTTTTTTAAAACACAACATAAAAAGCAGGATAATATGGCATGTCAAGTGGCAAATTATCCTGCTGTGTTGCGTTATAAAACCCCAAAAAGCTACTGGCAAGCAATGCGATTGGGGCTTTATCAAACAGTTTTAAATAATACACCCATTATTCAAACAAAAAAATCATTCATTACCAAAAAAATTGCTCAATTAAAACGTTTTGTTATTTCTGATGAATATTTGCAAATAGAGATTTGGCAAATACTATCCAATGATGATTTAAAAAAATATCACAAAGAATTTATCAAGGAAGCTTTTTATTTATATCCTAAAATTTTTGTAGAATATTTTTTAAATCATAGAGAATGGCTTAGTGATCAATATTATTTGGGATTGGCATTATCGTATGCTAATGATAATAATATTTTAGAAGACTTTGAATCAGAATGTGGTGAATTTTTTAAACATTTTGATACGATTGATAAGCAATGCTTACATGCCAATATTTATTTAAATACCAATGATAAGAAAATCACTCAACTTAATCATATTTTATCAGAATATCACTTATTATCATTATCTTTAAACAATGATTGTTTTTGTGTTAATTACTTGTCATCCAATATTGATAAAGCACAAGAGCATTCATCAAAGGTTAGCGTGATTGTTACGGCTTATAATGCCCAAAACACCATTAAAACTTGTATTCAAAGCCTATTAAATCAAACTTACGCCAATTTAGAAATCATCATCATCAATGATCATAGTGATGATGATACATTAAGCATCATTCAAGCTTTGGCAAGACAAGATGGTCGCATCAGATGGATTGATTTGTCAAGAAATACTGGGACTTTTGTTGCCAAAAGTATTGGAGTAATGTATGCTACTGGCGAATTTTTAACTTGTCAAGATGCTGATGATTTTGCTCATCCCCAAAAAATCGCCATTCAAGTTGAACCATTATTAAAAAATGAACATTTAGTTGCTACAACTTCTTATTGGCTTAGAATAGATAATAATGGTAATTTTTATGCAAGGCAATATTATCCTTTTTTGAGACAAAATCCTGCATCGCCCTTATTTCGCCGTCAAAAAGTCCAAAATGAAATTGGGCTTTGGCATATTGCCAGAACAGGTGCAGATAGTGAATTTTGGGCGAGATTAAAGTTGTGTTATGGCGATGATAAAATATTACCTATTAAACAGCCTTTAACTTTTGCCAGTCATCATAAGGATTCTTTGATGAATTCGAATAAATTTGGCGTGCATAACCGACAATCGGCATTAACACGGCTGGACTATTGGGAAAATTGGCAATTATGGCACATTGATTGTTTGACAAAAAAACAACCTTTAAAAATGCCTGACATTCAAGAGCAAACAATCCAAAAAATATTTGAAATCCCCCATTCTTTGGTTGTGGATATAGATGATATTCGCTATAATTTAAAGTATCATAAAACTGATAAGGCTATTTAATGACCAGACACATCACCCACGCCATCATCCCCACTGCAGGCTTTGGCACTCGTATGTTGCCACTCTCCAAAGCCGTGCCAAAAGAGCTTCTGCCACTTGGCGACAAGCCCGCCATTCACTATGTCGTCATGGAGGCGGTGCGTGCTGGCATCAAAAATATCGTGCTTGTCAATCACGCCCAAAAAAGTGCCATTGAAAACTATTTTGATATTAACAGCGAGCTAGACACACAATTACGCTCAAAGGGTAAGGATAAATTGGCGGACAGTCTAAACTTTTTGCCTGATGATGTGCGGATTGTCAGTGTTCGTCAAGGCAAACCGCTTGGACTGGGACACGCTGTCTTGCAAGGGCGTTCGGTCGTGGGCGACAACCCCTTTGCCGTGCTGCTGCCCGATGTGGTGCTAGACCCCTTTAAGACCGATTTTAAGGCGGATAATTTGGCGTACATGCTGGATAAGTTTGCCAAAACAGGTCGCTCACAAATCTTGGTAGACCCTGTGGCGGACGATGATGTGCACAAATATGGCATTGCTCGCCTTGCCGATAAGCAAACCATTGCCAAGTCGGATACCAATCAATCTTTTGATGTTAAGGGTTTTGTAGAAAAGCCCCCGCTAAAAGACGCTCCGTCCAACCTTGCGGTGGTGGGGCGGTATGTGTTTAGCCCAGAGATTTTTGACTTTTTGGCAAAAGTTGAACCGTCCGTGGGCGGTGAGATTCAGCTTACCGATGCCATTGATGCCTTGATTGATACAAAAGGCGTGGATGTAACGACAATGGTGGGCGATAGTTTTGATGCAGGCGATATGACCAGCTATATGCGTGCATTTATGTATTTTGCCCAAAAGCAGTTAAATGCTTAAAATCCCCAAAAATTATATAAAGCATTGATAATCAAGGATTTTTATGACCCCTTGGCAAACCCTACAATCCCACGCCGCCACGCTCCCCGATTTAAACACTTTATTTAAATCCGACCCTGCTCGTGGCGAAAAATTTACCGCCAACGCTTGTGATATGTACATGGATTTTAGTAAGCAAGCGATTGATGAAGTGATCTTAAAAGACTTGTTAAAATTAGCCAGTGACTTTGACTTATCCAATAAAATCAATGACTTATTAACAGGAAAAAAAGTAAACGACACCGAAAACCGCCCTGCCTTACACACCGCTTTACGCCTACCAAAGGGCGAAACTCTCATCGTGGACGGCACGGACGTAAATACCCAAGTCCACGACAGCCTTGCCAAAGCCGAGACCATTGTCAGCCGTATCCGCACAGGCGTGTGGCGTGGCTATGCAGGACACGCCATGACAGACGTGGTAAATATTGGTGTAGGCGGTTCGGATTTAGGGCCTCTAATGGCGACCACCGCCTTGTCAGAGTGGGCGGACACGTCCATTCGGGTGCATTTTGTTTCCAACATGGACGGTACTCAGCTTGACAGTCTGTTAAAAGTGTTAAATCCCCAAACCACGCTATTTATCATTTCATCAAAGTCATTTGGCACGATAGACACGCTCTCCAACGCCAAAACCGCCTTGAGCTGGCTGTTGTTCGCCCACGACAACAGACCCACAATTTTACGCCGTCATTTTATCGGCATTTCCACACGCCCTGACAAGATGAGCGAGTGGGGGATTCATGAAAACAATCAGTTGCTACTGTGGGACTGGGTCGGCGGTCGGTTTAGTATGTGGTCGGTCATCGGACTTGCCATTGCCATAAAAATCGGCATGGACGGCTTTTATGAGTTACTATCAGGGGCGAACGACATGGACAGGCATTTTGCCACAGCCGATTTTGCCCAAAATATGCCCGTCCTACTTGGGCTGTTGGGTGTATGGAACAGCACTTTTTTGGGGATTAACGCCCACACCGTGCTACCTTATGACGGCAGATTGTCGCATTTTCCCAACTATCTGACCCAGCTTGAAATGGAGTCCAACGGCAAATCGGTCGCCAGAGATGGTCAGCAGGTCGGCTATGACACTTGCCCGATTTTGTGGGGCGACATTGGTTCAAATGCTCAGCACGCTTTTTATCAGCTCCTTCATCAGGGCACGCAACGGGTCTCTTGCGACTTTATCACGCCCATTCATCGCTATCATCAGCACCAAACTGCCAATGCTCATTTGTCCGAACAGCACAAGCTTTCCTTGTCAAATTGCCTTGCCCAGTCGCAGGTGTTGGCATTTGGCAATCACGCCTTGCCTGATGAGTTGCAAAAAAATGACGATGATTTTGCCAAATTCAAACAATATCGTGGCAATCAGCCGTCCACGACACTTTTACTTGACAGCCTAACGCCAAAAACGCTCGGCTCGCTCATCGCCCTATATGAGCATAAAGTCTATGTGATGAGCGTGATTTGGGGCATCAATCCGTTTGACCAATGGGGCGTGGAAGTGGGTAAAGTCATGGCAAATCAAGTCTATGATGTGTTGTGCGACAAACAAAGCGTGGGGGCGTTTGATTCATCAACCAATACGCTATTGAATAAAATTAAGGGTAAATTTTAAAAAGCATTTTTAATAAAAATCACGGTAAACAATAATGAAAACACACGACACGGTCTATATCATCGGAGCAAATCATGAAGCGATTAACGCAGGGATTTTGCTTGCCAGTTTAAATAAAAAAGTGCATTTATTAAGTATTAAAAATGCCATTGATGAGACATTGTTTCATTATCATTTTGACCGTCAAATCAATGCCTTGTGGTCGCTGTATGTTAATGAAAATAAAATCATTCATCATCATAAAAATAGCCGTGATGATGTAATTGATTTTATTAAAAAATCACAGGGTAGTTTAATTTGGTTATTTGTTGATGACATGAGTGATGATGAATTGGCAGTGTTTACCAAAACCCAAGACAATCCACACAGTCAAATTATCCTAAGTGGTATTGATACGATTGGCAAAATGGAGCAAATCGCCGATGAGATGATTAGTAAATGGGTGTATTATTTGCCGTTTATTTTTATGAAAGACGGAGCGAATTTTAGCAGTTTTTATCAATCGGATTTGGTATTGATTGGCGAAAAAACAGGAAATAGCGTGGCAAATTGTGAGATTATCTCGTTTATCAAATCCCAAGCCAAACAATGCCAAATTGACACCATTAAAACCATAGAATTTGCTCGCAGTGCGATTATGGCAATGCTTGCCACTCGCTTGTCGTTTATGAATGAAATGACACGCCTTGCCGATAAAGAAAACGTCAATATCAAGCACATTGAGCGGATTATGGGCTCGGACAGTCGTATTGGTTCGGCATATTTGGCGGCAGGTTGGGGGTTTGGTGGAAAGACCTTGCCTAATGAATTGGCTTTATTAAAAAGTCAATTTGACAATCAAAACGTCAAATCGGATGTATTAAATGCTGTGATTGATGTTAATGCTGACCAAAAAGAGCTGATTTTTAGAAAATTTTGGCGATATTTTAATGGCTTTATAGAAAATAAAACCGTGATGATATGGGGGGCAGGTTATCGCATTGGGGCGGGGCTTAGTACCAATAGTGCCATTCACCCTTTATTAAAATTGTTGTGGTCTTATGACATAAAAACGGTGGTTTATACCAATAATACCACGATTGAATTACAAACGATGTATGAAAATCAAGCCTTATTTGCAATAACAAATAACCCTTATGAATTAAATGGTGTGGATAGTTTATTTATCATTAATTGGTCAGGATTAACACCGCCTGATGTTTATGAATTAAATAAATACAATGTACCGATATTTGATGCCAAAAATATTTTAAGTGATGATGAGATTAAATTATTAACCGGTGATTATATTGGCATTGGTCGTAAAAATCACTAAGCCCATTTTTAAGAGAGTACGACATGAAAAAAATCCTAGTAACAGGCGGAGCGGGCTATATCGGCTCGCATACCTTGATTGAACTGATTAAAGCAGGTTATACGCCTGTGGTGTATGACAATTTGTCCAATTCTAGCCCTGTGGCGATTGAGCGTGTGCAAAAGATTGTCGGTACAGAGATAGCATTTATCAAAGGCGATGTGCTAGATAAGGCTCATTTGGAGCGGGTATTTGATGAACATGATTTTTTTGGTGTGATTCATTTTGCAGGGCTAAAAGCGGTGGGCGAGAGCGTGACAAAACCGCTTAAATACTACCAAAACAACGTAACAGGCACGCTAAACCTACTAGAAGTCATGAAAGACAAAGGCGTAACCAACTTTATCTTTTCATCATCGGCAACGGTCTATGGCGACCCAGAAACTTTACCAATTACCGAGACCGCCAAACGCTCATGCACCAACCCTTATGGGCAGTCCAAGCTCACGGTGGAGTATATCCTAGAAGATTTGGCAAAGTCTGCCAAGGGTAGCCAAGTGTGGAATATCATCTCCCTACGTTACTTTAACCCCATTGGGGCGGACGTATCAGGGACAATCGGCGAAGACCCAAGCGACATTCCCAATAACCTCATGCCTTATATCAGCCAAGTGGCGGTGGGTAAATTAGAAAAATTATCCGTCTTTGGCGATGATTATGACACGGTGGACGGCACAGGCGTGCGTGATTATATTCATGTGGTGGATTTGGCAAAAGGTCATGTGTCGGCACTGGATTATATCGCCAAATGTGAGACGGCTTTTGGCTTTGAGCCGATTAACCTAGGCACAGGCAACGGCACAAGCGTACTACAACTGGTTAATGCCTTTATCCACACCACAGGGCAGTCCGTGCCATACGTCATCGCCTCAAGACGAGCAGGGGACATTGCCACTTGCTATGCCAGTAGCGATAAAGCCAAAAATTTGCTTGGCTGGACGGCAGAATACGACATCGAGCGTATGTGCGTGGACACATGGCGTTGGCAAAGTCAAAATCCCAGAGGGTATCATGCCTAAACAAAAACCGCCCAAAGGCGGTTTTTGCGACATTATGACAGTCATGTCCTATTCACTATGCTTCTTAACCTGCTCAATCCGCTTATCCGTCTTGGGGTGCGTGGACAGTAGCGACCAATGTCCTTGACCATTGCCATGTTCTTTTTTCATTTTTTCAAAGAAGTTGGCAAGGTGCATGGGCGATATGCCAAGGCGTTTTAGCTCATCGATGGCAAATTTATCTGCTTCCATCTCCGCATCTTGGGAGTATTGGGCAGCGGCGAGCATGGTGGGTAGGGCGAGTATCAAATCAGACGCATCGCCTGTGATGACGATGACCAGTGCCCCCACACCAATACTGCTAATCGCCTGCTCTAAGCTATGACGATGCACCAAATGCCCCTGCTCATGAGCAAGCACGGCTAGGATTTCGTTGTTATCCCCACTAAGCTCGATGAGCTCGTCTGTGATGACGATGGTATTACTCGGTATGGCAAGAGCATTTGCCCCGATGACCCCGCCCCCACGTACCAGCACTTTGGCTTTGGGGTTGCCATCTAGCTTGTTATACAGAGCGACGATTTCATCTTGGCGAGCCTGTGGCAGCTTGCTTGGCTCGGTCAGCTCCATGACGTGCTCTTCTGCCTTTTGTCCGACTTCCATCAAGACATCAGGGGGCAGGGAGTGGGCGATGTGGTGCGATGCCAATGGCACGCCAAATTTGAGTACGCCTGTCATAAAAATAACAACAGCGACCAAGCTTACCAAAATCCACCCAAAACTACTCTCCATGATGGAGATTTTTTGAAATAGGCGTTTGTTGTGCAGTTCAAGCCAATCAGGTACACCGCCAATCAGCTCAATCCGCTCACCGCTACCAAAGGCAAGCACCCCTGCCGACCGCCCAACGCTCGGCACAAATTCACAGTCGGCAGTCCGATACACTCCGCCAAAACCGTCGCCTTCTAGCACAAAGCTATCAGGGCTTGTGCTTGGGCGGATATGGGCGGTATGGGCTTTGCTTGTTTTGCCATCAAAATAGCGTACGATGATTAGGCGTGTACTCATGACAACCTACCATGACACGTCAATGTCAAATACATCGGCAATCTCTTCACCCAAAGCGGATTCTTCTACCATTTGGGGCGTGATAATCTCGTCAAAATTCTCATAACTTACCAAAGACAGCGTCTCGGTCTTATAGCGATGAAGTCGCACTGCCGCCCACGGGGTAAATAGCCCAAGCGTCAAGCCAATCAGCAAAAAGTTGGTAAATTGAATAAAAGCAAATCTAAAAATGCTAAACTCATTTAGCACAAACTCACTCTCGCCAATGGTCAAATTGCCCCACACGACCTTGTGCAGACAGGCTTGGGTGAGCGGTACGATAAGTAGCATCATAAGGTACATACCAATCAAGGCAAGCACTGCAACTCCCACACCAAAATCCGACCCAATCACTGCCCCAAGACCTATCATGACCACACCACCAATAGAGGCAAGGATAGCAATCCCAATCGGTATCAACACCGCCTTGTACACATCAAGCATACTGGCGTGCCACTCAAATGCCATTTCGCCAAATTGGGTGTTGTCAAACTGATAACTCTTAAACAATCGCCACGCAAATGGAGCAAGCAGAGCAAAGCCAATCATGATTATCATCATACCAATCACATCAGCCACGTCGAAATTTATGCTCAAATACACCGCCCCAGTGATAATCAGATTGGCAAAAATAACCAAGCCAAACAACACATAAGCGGCAAGCAGACTGCCTACAAAAGCAAAGCGGACATTTTTGTATTGGCTATTTCTTGCCCGAAAGCGTAACGTAGAACGCACAAGCCACGGAAACAAAGCCATCAGCAAAAGACCGCCCGCCGCTGCCACCATGGGCGAGAATTGCCCCAAGACACTAATGACAACATACACCCCAAGAGCGATGAGTCGCCCAAGTAAAATCCGCTTGGGATTAGCGGTAAAGTCAAATGGCTCATCCTTTAGCTCGGTGTTGCCATAAAAATACCGCAGACGGCGAACCTTTGCCCACGGCGAATAAATCCCAAGCGTGATAATCGTGAGCAGTAAATTGACAATCCAAATCTTAAAATACTCCGTCCCTGTTCCATAAAAATAAAAGTCGTATTGATACGGCTCATCGGGCAGGGCAGGGGGTGTGGGTGTGTCATAATTGGTAGGGGGTAGGGTGTCGTAGGTATTGAAGGTATTTTGGTCGTCTTTGGGGATTGACATACAATGTCCTTATGCTTAATGTGAGAATGGCTTTTGTTTTTTTGTACACAAATTATACCAAAATCAAACCAAAAATACAAAAGTTAAGATTTGATTAATTTTACTGATTTTATGATAAAATAAGACATCTAAACTTAGGCTTAATTTTTTATGAAAAAACTTATCCTAGCAAGCAACAACCAAGGCAAACTTGCCGAATTTCAAACTCTTTTTGATGGTGCAAATCTAGGCATTAGTATTATCCCCCAAGGCGAGCTTGGCATTACGGACGCTGATGAGACAGGACTGTCTTTTGTCGAAAACGCCATCATTAAGGCTCGTCATGCCAGTTCTGCAAGCGGACTGCCCGCCCTAGCGGACGATAGCGGACTTTGTGTGCCTGTGCTTGGCAATTTCCCGGGGATTTATTCGGCTCGCTATGCCAGTTTGAATAATATGGGCGAAAAAGGCGATGATGGGGCGAATAATCAAACACTACTTGCTAAATTACAGCCCTTTTTTGAAAAAGGCGAAATGGTGGACGCATTTTTTGTCTGTGTGTTGGCACTTGTTCGCCATGCCGATGACCCGTTGCCGATGATTGCCCAAGGATTGTGGCGTGGGCAGATTTTAAAAGAGCCGATAGGCGAGCATGGCTTTGGTTATGACCCCTTATTTTGGCTGCCAGAGCTTAATAAAACTTCGGCACAATTAGAAAAGAGCGAAAAAAATGCAATCAGTCATCGGGGGCAAGCCCTAGATAAGCTCATCGCCCATTTAAAATAGGGCGAATTTGATAGGTTGTAATTTTGCCAAAAAAAAGCTATACTACTTATCTTTTAGGATTTTTGTGGGCGTTTTTATAAAATGCTTACCCAGATTTTTGAGAATTTCACTAAGTAAGTGATTGAATTTTAACAAATTTTAAGGTAGATTCCTCATGAGTAACTTAGACGTTGCTGTAAATGTCATCTCAGACAAAGAAACCCAACTGACCGTTAAAGTACCTGTTGGTACCATCCAGAGCAAAGTGGAAAGCCGTATTCGTAGCCTTGCCAAAACTGCCAAGATTGATGGCTTTCGTAAAGGTAAAGTGCCTGTGAGCCACATCCGTGCTCAGTATGGTGCCGGCATTCAGCAAGAAGTCATCAATGATGTCATTCGTGACACCGTTTTTGAAGTATTGGCTGACAAAAAAGTGCGTGCCGTGGGCGTGCCTAGCATTGATGATGTCAAGCTAGAAAACGAATTTTTGGTGTACCAAGCGTCTGTTGAGACCATGCCAGAAGTGGAAGTTAAAGGTCTTAGCGAGATTGAAGTGGAGCGTCAAGTTGCCACCGTGTCTGATGAAGACGTGGACATCATGATTGAAAACCTACAAAAACAACGCCAAACCTTTGAAACCAAAGATGGCGAGTTGGCAGACGGTGATGAAGCGACCTTTGATTTTGAAGGCTCAATCGATGGCGAGAAATTCGAAGGTGGCAGTGCTGAGAACTATCGTCTTATCATCGGTTCAGCTCAGATGATTCCAGGCTTTGAAGACGGCATGAAAGGCATGAAAGCGGGCGAAGAGAAAACCATCAAGGTAACTTTCCCAGAAGATTATCAAGCCGAGAACCTAAAAGGCAAAGAAGCAGACTTTAAAATCACTGTTAAAGAAGTCAAAGAAGCCAAACTACCTGAGCTAAACGATGAATTCTTTGAGCTGTTCGGTGTGAGTGAAGGTGGTCTTGATAAGCTAAAAGCGGATGTTCGTAAAAACATGGAGCGTGAGATTAAGAGTGCCGCTCGCAACCAAGTCAAGCAAGCTACCTTTGACGCGTTGGTTGAGAAAAACGAATTTGACGTGCCAAATGCCATGCTGGCTGGGGAGATTGACCGTCAGCGTAACCTAATGCTACAACGTTTTGCCCAGCAGTTTGGTGCCAACCCAAATACCTTTGACAAAAACATGCTACCTGATGAGCTGTTTGAATACCAAGCGTTGCGTGCGGTACGTCTGGGCGTGCTCGTGGGTCAAATCATCGACAAGCAAAAGCTAGAAGTTGACCAAGAGCGTGTGACTGCCTTTATCGCAGAAGCTGCCGAAAACTACGAAGACCCTGCCGAGGTCATCGAATACTACACCAACGACAAACAAGAGCGTGCTGGTATCGAAGCGGTCGTACTAGAAGATCAAGTGGTGGAATACATCCTATCACAAGGCAAAGTGACCGACAAAGAGGTCAAATACCAAGACCTATTGGCGGCAGCTCAGCAAGCCCAAATGTAATTTGCCAAAATGACACAAATACCCTAACAAAAAGTGTTGGGGTATTTTTATTTTGTGGTAAAATAGCTTGATTTCATTTGAATTTTTAAGGGCGTGCCTGCCTTTTGTATTTGCAATGAAAAATAGGGGAGATCGCCCGTTTTTCAAAGAAAAAGTGAAGTCTGATAGTCGTTCTATCAAACGAGCTTTTGACGATGAAAAACCAGATTTAGCCATTTTTCATGCAAAAACAGATAGTTTATTTCTAAAATATTTCTAAATTTTAAATTGTGTTATAAAGGGCAGGCACGCCCAAGACTTAACAGGATATTGTATGAGTGATTTTCGCAAAAACCCTTTTTATGACCAACTCGCCGACACCTTTCACACTGCCCCACAGTCTGCCCTTGTGCCTGTGGTAATTGAGCAGTCAGGTCGTGGCGAGCGTTCGTTTGATATTTTCTCACGTCTTTTGCGTGAGCGTGTGATTTTTTTGACCGGTCAAGTCGAAGATCACATGGCAAATTTGATTGTTGCCCAACTGCTATTTTTGGAAGCGGACAACCCTGAAAAAGACATTCATCTATACATCAACTCCCCCGGTGGCGTGGTAACGGCAGGCATGGCGATGTTTGATACCATGAACTTTATCAAGCCTGACGTTTCTACCATCTGTCTGGGGCAGGCGTGTAGTATGGGGTCATTCCTGTTGGCGGCGGGTGCCAAGGGTAAGCGTTATGCCCTTGCCAATAGCCGTGTGATGATTCATCAGCCATCGGGCGGGGCTCAGGGTCAGGCGACCGACATTGAGATTAGTGCCAAACAAATCCTAAAAATCCGTGAACGCCTAAATGCCATTCTTTCCGAGCGTACCGGTCAGCCACTTGAAAAAGTCGAGCGAGACGTTGAGCGTGATTATTGGTTAGATGCTTTTGAAGCCAAAGAGTATGGCTTGGTGGATGCCGTGCTTGAAAAACGACCTGTGTAGCAAATGACCGATAACGGCAGGCTTATCCTGCCTAGCAAAGATGTGTAAAAGGAAAACTGATGATTAAGACCAAAGATCCGTGCTGTGCCTTTTGTGGCAAGAAAAAAGATGAAGTCAAAAAGCTCATTGCCGGCATTGATGAGAATACCAACATCTGTAACGAGTGCGTGGAGCTGTGTGGCGACATGTTGGGCGGTATGGATTTGAACACCAAAAACGAGCAAGGCAAAAAACCAAGCCATGCCAAAGCCAAAACCGATGATAAAGACTGGGCGAGTGCGGTGCTACCCAAGCCCAAAGAGATTCGTGAACATCTAGATGAATACGTCATCGGTCAAGACACCGCCAAAAAAGCGTTGTCCGTGGCGGTCTATAACCACTACAAACGCCTAAAAGTGCGTGCCGATAACAAAATCTCGCCCGTGGAGCTTGCCAAAAGTAACATCCTGCTCATCGGCCCCACAGGTTCGGGCAAAACCCTGCTTGCTCAGACCCTTGCCAAGATGCTAGATGTGCCATTTGCCATGGCGGACGCGACCACACTCACCGAAGCGGGCTATGTGGGCGAGGACGTGGAGAACATCGTCCAAAAACTGCTCCAATCTGCCGACTATGACGTGGAACGCACCCAGCGTGGGATTATATACATTGATGAGATTGACAAAATCAGCAAAAAAGGCGAGAACGTCTCTATCACTCGGGACGTGTCGGGCGAGGGCGTTCAGCAGGCTCTGTTAAAACTCATCGAAGGGACGGTTGCCAACATTCCGCCCCAAGGTGGACGTAAACACCCCAATCAAGAGATGATTCAGGTGGATACCAGTAACATCTTGATGATTGTCGGTGGAGCGTTTGCAGGGCTTGACCGTATCATTCAGCAGCGCACTGAGAAGACGGGCATTGGCTTTAATGCCGATGTCAAAGCCCAAGAAGAGACCAAAATCAGCGAATTATTTAAAGAAGTCGAGCCTGAGGACTTGATTAAGTTTGGTCTTATTCCTGAGCTTATCGGACGTCTGCCTGTGATCGCCACATTAGATGAGCTAGATGAAGATGCCCTGATTCAGATTCTCACCGAACCCAAAAACGCCTTGACCAAACAGTACGAATACTTATTTGACATGGAAGGGGCGAAGCTGACCTTTGAAGATGAAGCCCTAACGGCAGTCGCCAAGCAGGCGATGAAGCGTAAGACAGGGGCAAGAGGTCTGCGTTCTATTATCGAAAATGCCCTGCTTGACACCATGTACGAACTGCCAAGCATGGAGAATGCCAAAGAAGTGGTGGTAACTCGTGCGGTGATAGAAGACGGCAAAGAGCCTGTGATTAAATAAGGTGCATGAAATAAAAAAGCGGACGGTGGTTCGCTTTTTTATTGGAAATTTATTGGAAAATGACCAACAAGTCAATGTTACAAAATGGTCATGATTTTGCCTAAATGATTGTGATATAGTAAGTATGCACTACCAGTGATGGACTGTGGGCGAGATGGAGATGACAAATGTGATTTGTTATTTTGCCTGTATCGGTCGATCATGAGTGATATTTAACCAAACCCCATTGGGGGACATAACAGGAGTAATCATGATTTATAGTGGAAAATCCATACAAGTCAGCCGACTAGATGGCGACATTGTCAAATTTCATTTTAATAATGAGGCCGAGTCGGTCAATAAATTTGACCAAGCCACCAATGCTGAGTTCAAAGAAGCCGTAACCGCCTTGGAGCAGGACACGAGCATCAAGGGCTTGATTGTAACGTCAGGCAAAAAGATCTTTATCGCAGGGGCGGACATTACCGAGTTTGTCGGTTATTTCAAAAAACCCCAAGAAGAATTGGAAAATTGGCTACTTGACATTAACAGTGTGTTTAACCGTTTTGAAGATTTACCATTTCCTAAGGTTTGTGCCATTAATGGCGCAGCGTTGGGCGGTGGATGCGAGATGACCCTTGTGTGTGAGTACCGTGTCATGGGGCAAGCGGCTCAAATTGGCTTGCCTGAGACCAAACTCGGTATTTTCCCTGGCTTTGGTGGTAGTGTGCGTACGCCACGCATTATCGGCATTGACAACGCCCTAGAACTCATCGCCACAGGCAATCCACTAAAACCTAACGATGCCCTAAAAGTGGGTTTGGTGGACGCTGTCGTGGCGGACGAGAGTGTGGAGCAGTCGGCTCTGGATTTGGTCAAAAAGTGCATAAATGGCGAGCTTGACTGGCAAGCCAAACGTGCCGAGAAGTTAGAACCTGTTAAACTTAACCGAACCGAGCAAGCCATGGCCTTCAATTCTGCCAAAGGTGTGATTTTTGCCAAAGCTAATCCCAAGCATTACCCTGCCGTTGCCCTTGCCCTAGATGCGATAGAAAACCACGTTAATTTGGGGCGTGATGAAGCGATTAAGATTGAAGCGACTAATTTTGCCAAATCCGCCAAAACCCTACAAGCGGCTGCTCTTGTCGGTGTATTCCTAAACGACCAGCTTGTCAAAAAACGTGCCAAAGACCAATCCAAATCCGCCCACGACATCAATGAAATGGCGGTTCTTGGGGCAGGGATTATGGGCGGTGGTATCGCTTATCAGTCGGCGGTCAAGGGCTTGCCCATCATCATGAAAGACATCAAATCTGAGCAACTTGATCTAGGAATGAATGAAGCGAGCAAGCTCCTTAGCAAAGAAGTAGAACGTGGCAAAATTAGCACTGCCAAAATGGGCGAAACCCTATCCAAAATCCGCCCAACCCTAAACTATGGCGATTTTTCTACGCCTGACATCGTCATTGAAGCGGTGGTGGAGAACGAAAAAATCAAAAAATCGGTGCTTGCCGAGACCGAAAGCCTGATTAAAGACACGGCTGTTCTTGCGTCCAACACGTCCACGATTAGTATTACCGAGCTTGCCAAATCGCTAAAACACCCCGAGAATTTTGTGGGTATGCACTTTTTTAACCCTGTTCATCGTATGCCCCTTGTGGAGATTATCCGCGGCGAGAAGACGAGCGATGAAGCGGTGGCGACTACGGTTGCCCTTGCTCAAAAAATGGGCAAAACGCCAATTGTGGTGAATGACTGTGCAGGATTTTTGGTAAACCGTGTGCTGTTCCCTTATTTTGGGGCGTTTGATTTACTTATCAAACACGGGGCGGATTTTGTCAAGATTGATAAAGTCATGGAAAAGTTCGGCTGGCCTATGGGACCTGCCTACCTGCTTGACGTGGTGGGCATTGATACAGGCGTGCACGCAAGTGCGGTCATGGCGAACGCATTCCCTGAGCGTATGAACCCTGATTATAAGAGTGCCACGACTGTCATGTTTGAAAGTAACCGTCTAGGTCAAAAAAATGGTGCAGGCTTTTATAAATATGAGCTTGACAAAAAAGGCAAGCCCAAAAAGAGTGTGGATACGACCACTTATGAGCTGTTAAAGGCGGTGCAAGACGGTAATGCCGATTTTGACGAGCAAGAAATCATTGACCGCTTAATGGTGGCGTTTTGTACCGAGACGGTACGTTGCCTAGAAGATAGCATCGTGGCAAGTGCAGGCGAGGCAGACATGGCGATGCTGATGGGGCTTGGCTTCCCACCGTTTCGTGGTGGTCCGTGTCGCTACATTGACCAAGTGGGCGTAAAAGAATTTGTCGCCTTGTGCGATAAATACGCTCATCTGGGCAAGGCGTATGAAGCTCCTGTATTGCTAAGAGAAATGGCGGAGAGTGGGAAGTCGTTTTACGCTTAATCATAAGCGTAATGTGGCTTGGTAGTGGGCGAACTCAAATTCGTCCACTACAATTTGCCAATAGTATTTGGGAATAAAGTTAAATGAATATTAAGCACATGGATTTGGTTTTGTCATTTAACTCAACGCACAAAGATGAAGTTTTGCAATTTGTTCATCATCACCCATTTAAAGATAAATTTACTTTATTAGAGGATAATAAGGGCATTTGCTTGATTTTGAATGAGACCAAAATGCAAAACTTTACTTGTGGTTAAATGAATTAATTGAAATTATCAATTATGACAAATATCAATCATTTTATGAACTTTGTGAAGGTAATATTTTGCATTTATATTTATCCGCTCAACACAAAAACGATGAATTTGATTTAAAATTATCGGCGAGGCATTTATTATTATTTTGGCAATTGGGTATTGTGATTGATATGGATTATGGTATTGGCTTTAATCCCAAAACTTAATGCGTAAGGTATTTTTCTAAAAGTACGCACCAATTAAGGTAATGAACAATGAATGATGAATTACTAAATGAAAATGATTTGGAAAATACAGAAGTTTTATTAACTTTGTCATTGCCATTTGATATGCATCATTCATTATGGTATTGGGCGAGCCAAGTAAAAAATTGTTCCATAGAACAAATTGCCATCGATGCAATTGATGATTATTTGAATGAAAAGTTCAATTCTGATGAATATAAAAAATGGGTAGAAAATCGTGTGATGACTGCTTATAAAAATTTATCGGACAACCCCAATCAAGGTGTAAATTCAAATGAAGTGCGTGATGCTGTGTTGGCAAAAATTCAGGCTCGCCAAAATCATTAATAACTGAATTTGGGTGCTTTGTCTGTATTTCCTAGTCCAAATAAGGGAATTTATGTTAAAATGAAAGCTTAGAACAACCAATTACCCATGTGGAAATTTGATTTATGAAAAAAGCCTATCGTCTTATTGTTAATGACAATCATAATACCAAACAAGTCATTACCTTAGAACAGCAAAAACCCATCAAACTCAAAGCTCGTGGCAAAATGTCTTATCAGGTCGTTGATGAACAGAACCAACCAACCGATGAGGTGCGAGTTGAGCAGGTGGGCGATGATGTTTATGCTTATTTTGCAGATGATGAGCTTGCCTTTGTGATTGAGGATTTTGGTGCTTATGTGTCGGACTTTGCCACTTCGGTTGCTCAGACTGCCACCGATGTCAGCACCATCAAGGCTGGTACTTGGCTGATGGGGGCGTTGGCGGTTGGCGGGGTAACTGCCTTAAATAAAAAGTCTGATGCCAAAACACCAAACACAGAAAGAAATGAGGCTGAGGGGGTTAATAAAGCCGAGCAAGAAGTAAAAGCCAAAGCCGAAAAAGAACAAGCCGAAAAAGAGCGTTTGGAAAAAGAACGCCAAGAGAGGGAGCAAGCTGAAAAAGAACAAGCCGAAGCGGACGAGCTTGCCAAAAATCCGCCTAAAATTACCTTTGATGGTATTACTGATGATAATATCATTAACCTATCTGAAAGTCAGGCGACTTTGGCGGTTACAGGCACGGTAACAAACAGCAAAACAGGCGATGTTTTGACCGTAATGATTGGCACGGCAAGCCAAACCGTTGTTATTACCGATGGCAAATTTAGCCTAAATTTGGACGGCAAAACCCTAATCATCCACAATGAAATTTCGGCAAGTCTTACCCGAAATGGCAAAGATATTGGCACAACTACCCATACTTATCAAGTAGATACCAACATTGCCATGCCCACGATTAGCTTTAATAATATTACCGATGACAATGTCATCAACCTAAAAGAAAGCGAAGGCAAAATCAGCGTTTCAGGCACGGTAGAAAATGCCAAAGATGGCGATGAAGTTACCCTGTCTTGTGGTTGCCCAACCTGCACGGGCGTGGCATGGGTGGACATTAAGACCACCATTCAAAATGGCACATTTAGCGTGGCATTTGACGGCTCAGAGATGGTGGCGAGCGGTCGCACGGTGGTTAAGGCAAGCGTTACTACCACAGACGATGCCAAAAATACCGCCACAGGCACTGCCGAAAAATCCTATGGCGTGGACATCACACCGCCCGACCCAAGTTTTGTTTATGAAAAAATTGGCAAAGATGGCGTGATTAACCGTGAAGTCGCCAAAAACCATATTGTTTTAAAAGGAAAAATTGCCAATCTGGGCGAAAATGAAACCGTTGCTGTCAAAGTTTCGGTCAATGGCAAGGAACATATTGCCACCAAAAATAGCGATTATTATCAAGTCTCTATCGCAAGTGGCGAATTTGCCAGCGGTCAAGCCGTGAAATGGCATTTAACCGCACGAGATAAAGCAGGAAATGAAAAGATTATTGAGCAAAATCAATCTTATACTTACGATGTTACGCTCAATCAGCCAGCGGTAGAAATCGCCACAAACAACCAAACGGTCAATAGTCAAAGTAAAGGTTTAACCCTTTCAGGTAGCCTGAATTTTGATGCCGATGTGGTGCAATCGTCCGTAAAAGTTGATGTGATTTTGAATAATCAAACGCATTCGGCAATGGTAAACGGCAAATCGTGGACGGTAAACCTGCCTGAAAATATTGCCAAACAAAATCAAGGCAATAATGATTTTGTCGTAAAAGTGAGCGTTCAGGATAATGCTGGTAATGTGGCGGAAAATCAATCCGTTGGCAAATTTGTTGTGGATACGATTGCCCCTGATTTGATGGTAGGTTTAGACCCAATTTCCACAATCGCCCAAACAGGTACTGATACTGTTACCCTAACAGGGACGGTGTCAGGCGAATTTAAGCCGACCGACAAAGTCAAAGTATCGGTAAATGGCACGGAATTTACGGCAAATGTCGCCCAAAATGGCACATTTAGCGTAGAAGTGCCACGAACCGCCTTAATCCAAAATGCCAGCAAAAGCCTTTCAGCCAGCCTTGAAACCAGCGACACCGCAGGCAACATCGGCACGGCAACGGTTGAACAAAATTACACGGTCGGAGCGGTCGTTACGCCACCCAATACGCCAAAACCAATTAGTATTCAATTAGATAGCTTAACCAGCGATGATGTCATCAATGTAACCGAAAGCAAAATCGCAACGACCAAAATCACAGGCACAGCAAACGGTGCGGACGGTCAAATGGTTACTCTGCGTTTTGGCGACAAAACGGCAACGGCAACCGTACAAAATGGCAAGTTCAGCGTGGACATCAGAACCCAAGATTTGGTTGAAAATCAAAGCGGTAAGATGGTTGCGACTTTGGGTAGTAAAACCATTGAGCGTGCGTATTCGGTAGATAATTTTGCCTCTGCCCAAATCAAAATTAGCGAAATGGCGGAAATCAATCCAAGCGAAACAGTGAGATTGACAGGCAAAATTGAGCTTACAGGGCGATATGCCCAATATCAAAATCCTACGCAATTTCAATCCTTTGTCGCCAAATTAAATGGCAAAGAATATGCAATTGGCATTAACTTAAAAGACCAAACATTCTATTGGGACATTAGCCTTGCCGATTTGCAAAATGCCAAAGGACAAGAGATTAGCTTTGAAAATAAAGGCGGTTGGAGCGTTTATTATTTGGAAGACGGTAAAACTCGCTATGAGCTTTTGCCACAATTGGACAAATCCGCTTATCAATTTAACCCAAATGCTTATATTGAAAATGGGGCGGTCAAAACCAATTTGCCCAATCCGCAAACTTTGATTAAAGGCGTGGTTTTGGGTTCTGCCAAAGTGGGCGATACAATCACGCTTGATATTGGCAATGAACGAATTGAAACACAGGTCAAAGATGATTTGTCTTTTGAAACTTTGGTGGACAACGGTATTTTAAAACAAAGCGACAAAGTGGTTGCCACCTTGACAGGTAAAAATCATCAAGGGCAAACCATTGTCGTCAATACCGAACACGCCTACAAAACAGGCAAAGACAACTTAACAGGCGATTTTGTTAGCACTTTTGAGCATTCTAACAGCGAAAAACCGTATTTTATCCAAAGCCTAGAATACCGAGACCAAGCGTCAGGGTATTTGAAAAATTGGCAGATTGGCAAAGGGGCAACGATTAGCTATTCTTTTAACAACGAATATTCAAATGCCCTTGATTGGACAGAGGGTAATCGCAAAGCCGTGCGTGATGCTCTTGATACTTATGAAAAATATGCTGATATTAAGTTTGTGCAAATTGATGACAATGCTGGTGTCAATACCACCAACGGCGAGGGGCGTGCGGACATTGGTTTTCACCATCGCCCATTGAGCGGTTCGGCAGGGGTGGGTTATTATGGCGGTAATGTGCATTTTAGTGTGAACCACCCAGAATTGGGGGTGTTTTTGATAATGCACGAAGTTGGGCATTCTTTGGGTATGAAACACACGCACGAAAATCCGACTTTGTCCTATTTTGAAGAACATACTGGTATGAGCGTGATGTCGTACAAAACCACCAATATGGAAATTAACCGTTCGGATTTGCGACTGTTTGACATTGCTTTTGTGCAATACCGTTATGGCGTAAACAAAACGCAAAGAGCTGGCAACGACACTTACACCTTCAAAACCTTTAATCCGCAAAGTCCTGACGGCAATATTTACATTTGGGACGGGGCTGGCGTGGATACTTTTGATGCGTCCAAAGAAAATGAGCGTGTAACGGTGGATTTGACCGCGGGTTCGTGGATTTATCGTGGCGATAAAGCAGAACGCTTGGCAATACAAGACTTTAAAAACTTTACCCCAAGCACTTACTTTACAGGATACGATGGGGCGGTTACGGATAATTGGCGACTGTTTAATGGTAAAGTTGGCGATTACACCTTTACAGACGGTCAAGCCTTTATCGGCTATGGCACGCAGTTGGAACGCTTAATCGGTTCGGAATATTCAGACAGCCTAAAAGGTAATGTCGCTGATAATGAGATTTTTGGCGGAAATGGCGATGATTTGATAGAAGGTCGAGATGGCAACGACTACCTAGATGGCGGTCGTGGCAATGACACCATTCACGGCGGAAAAGGCGATGATATTTTTGTGGTGGATAATGCCAATGATGTGGTGGTGGAAAATTATCTTGAAGGGATAGACACCGTCCACAGCTATGCTCAAAGTTATACGCTCTCGCCTAATGTGGAGAACATCAGCCTGTTTGGCGTGGCGGAGATTGCGATTGGTAATGATTTGGATAACCGCATTACAGGCAATGAGCTGTCCAATACCTTGACAGGCGGAGCAGGGGCGGATACTTTTGTATTTAGCAATCTGTTAAATGGCTCGGTGGATACCATTACTGATTTTAATGTGAATGAGGATAGCATTGCATTGGCACTCCGTGTATTTGATAACTTGACCGCCGATAATATCAAAGAGCATATCAAATACGACAGCCAAACTGGGGCGTTGTCCTATGATAAAGACGGGGCAGATGTGGCGGATGCGGTGGTGTTTGCAACGCTTGATAAAGGACTTGATGAGAATTTGATTGTGTATCAGGTTATCTGATACAATGAAATGGGGTGTGCCATATGGTGTGGTATACTGTGTATTAATGTTGCTTTACTATTTTTTTAAGGAAAAACTTATGACAACCCTAAACCCGAATGATGTCGTCATTGTGGATGGCGTACGCTCAGCAATGGGCAAATCTAAAAATGGTATGTTCCGCAATGTGCGTGCCGACAACCTTTCTGCCGAAGTGGTAAAACAGCTTTTGGCTCGTAATGAATTTGATTTAAACCTTGTGGAAGATGTGATTTGGGGGGTGGTAAACCAAACGCTTGAACAAGGCTGGAATATCGCGCGCCACATTGGGCTTTTGGCTGGCATTCCCAAAAGTGCAGGCGGACAAACAGTCAATCGCCTTTGCGGTTCGTCAATGCAAGCCCTGCACACCGCCGCCGCCCAGATTGCAACGAATCAAGGCGATGTGTTTATCATCGGTGGGGTGGAGCATATGGGACACGTCAATATGATGCACGGCGTGGATTTAAATCCCAAAGCAAGCAAACACTATGCCAAAGCCTCCAATATGATGGGGCTAACGGCTGAAATGCTGGGACGGTTAAATGGTATTAGCCGAGAAGAGCAAGACGAGTTTGGCGTAAAATCACACCAAAAAGCGTGGGACGCCACCATAAACGGCAGATTTAAAAATGAAATTGTGGGCGTAGAAGGACACGATAGTGACGGCAATTTACAGATGTGCCTTGTGGACGAAGTCATTCGCTCGGACGCCAATTTGGATACTTTCAAAGCCCTAAAGCCTGTCTTTGACCCCAAAAACGGCACAATCACCGCTGCCACCGCATCCGCATTGTCGGACGGTGCGTCAGCAATGCTATTGATGTCTGCCCAAACTGCCCAAGAGCTTGGGCTAAAACCCCGTGCCAAAATCCGCTCTATGGCAATCGCAGGTTGTGATGCTGCCATTATGGGCTATGGACCTGTACCAGCTACCGAAAAGGCATTAAAACGAGCAGGCTTGACTATTAGCGACATTCAGACCGTAGAGCTAAACGAAGCCTTTGCCGCCCAAGGCTTGTCGGTGTTAAAAGGCTTAGGATTGTATGACAAGCAAGATATCGTCAATCACAATGGCGGAGCGATTGCATTAGGACACCCACTGGGCTGTTCTGGGGCAAGAATTACCACCACACTTATCAATGTGATGGAACAACAAGACACCGAAATCGGACTTGCCACGATGTGTATCGGCTTGGGGCAGGGGATTGCCACGGTGATTGAGAGAGTTTAATTTGATAAATAAGGGCGTAGCGATACGCTCTTATTTTTTTGCTTATATGTAGGGATTATGCTAGAATATTTGGGGAAATTTTTGTAAAAATGACTTATGAGACTTGACATTAGTAAAATGCTCACTAAAATAATTCGCAATTCGCAATTCGCAATTCGCAATTCGCAATTCGCAATTCGCAATTCGCAATTCGCAATTCGCAATTCGCAATTCGCAATTCGCAATTCGCACGGTTAATGATTGTTTAATTAACCGTCCATTCTTATTTTTTAAAAGCTCGCCTAATGACGGGCTTTTTTCGTGTTCAAAATTTGTCCAAATCCCATCAAGCAAGGCGGTGCAAAATGACTGATACCGCCCCAATACCAACCAATAATAGACAAGTCAAATCCAAAAAACGAGTGGCGGATTTTGGTGAAGTGTTTACAGCCGAAAGGGAAGTAAACGCAATGTTGGATTTATTGCCTAATGCTATTTGGCAGGCAGGTAACAAAGAGGCTATTGGAAAGACCTTTTTGGAGCCTGCGTGTGGTAATGGTAATTTTTTGGCGGAAATTCTAAGCCGAAAACTTAGCCTTGTTTTAAAATTGGTAAAAATCAAGAAAAAAGGTCAAAAATCTTACACATACTCAAAATCTGATTATGAAAGGAATGCTATTTATGCCATATCGTCCATTTATGGCATAGAAATTTTGTCAGATAATTGCATTGAATGCCGTAAGCGATTATTGGATATTTTTACAGAACATTATCAAAGCCATTTTAAAGATATTGATGATGAAATAATAAGAATAGCTGAATTTTTATTAAATAAAAATATCATAAATGGTAATGCCTTAACCCTAAAAGATTTAAATGAAAATCCTATTGTATTTAGCGAATGGAAGTTTACTAGTCATATTTTAGTACAAAGGCGTGATTATGTCTATGAAAATTTAGTAGAAAAACTAGACAACGCTTCGCCTATTGATAAAGGGTTTATTGCTAAGCCTATTCCCCCTGATTATACAGAAACTGATTTTAAAAAATTAAGAGAACAAAAAAATGAAATTTGATGTTATTAAAGATGTAAATTTAGAAAGAAATCTAAATTTATCTGAAAGTTTATACAATGACGATGTGTTGAATTGTCTTGCCGTGTTAAATGTCGATGATAACTTAACAAAAGAAGTTATTAATAAGGTTCTAGATTTGTTTTCTAGTGATATTTGGTCTAATCCGAATATTAAACTTTTAGATAATAGTTGCAAATCTCAAATATTTGTGAGTGAAGTAATTAAAAGAATGGATAAGGGTTTAGATAGTCAAATACCTGATAAAAAAACTCGCATTAATCATATTCTAAAAAATCAGATAGCAACCCAAAGCTGTAATGTGGGTTTTGATGTATTAATAGATAAAGGTAATTTATAAATGGAAAACTCAAACTTTCAAATAGACAGCAACATCATTCCTGATTTGGATAATATTGGTAAAGGTCAATTAAATTTATTTGAATTGGCTTATAATCCTGATGTTTTGGATTGTTTATCCAGTCTTTCTAATGACGAAGTTTTTACTTCGCCAAAATTGGCAAATTTAATGCTTGATTTATTGCCCAATGATTTATGGCAAAATCCAAAGGCGAAATTTTTAGACCCTGTATGTAAATCAGGCGTATTTTTAAGAGAAATTGTCAAACGCTTAGATAAAGGCTTGGCAACTCAAATTCCCGATAAACAAACTCGCATTAACCATATTTGTAAAAATCAAGTGTTTGGTATTGCCATTACCCAATTAACCGCCCTATTATCACGCCGTAGTGTGTATTGTGCCAGAATTGCCAATTCAGTCATTTCTATTTGTGATGAATTTGATAATGAAATGGGTAATATTATTTTTGGTAATGTCAATCATCAATTTAAAGATGGAAAATGCACAGAATGTGGGGCAAGCCAAGCGGTATTTGGCGATAGAAATGGGTTAGAAAATCACGCTTATGCGTTCATTCATAGCGATAAAGAAACAATTTTTAATGAGATTTTAAAGATGAAATTTGATGTGATTATTGGCAATCCGCCTTATCAATTAGATGACGGTGGAGCAGGAGCAAGTGCAAAACCCATTTATCATTTGTTTATTGAACAAGCTAAAAAATTAAATCCCAATTATCTGATTATGATTACGCCTAGCCGTTGGTTTGCAGGCGGTAAAGGGCTTGATGAATTTCGGGATAATATGCTTAATGATAAACGCATTAAAGAAATTCACGATTTTCCCAATTCAAAAGATTGTTTTGACAATGTGGAAATTAAAGGTGGCGTCAATTATTTTTTATGGGATAAAACTTATAATGATGATTGTACAGTATTTACCTATGATAATGGTCATTGTATTTCGCAAGTAAAACGACCTTTAAAAGAAAATGGGATTGATATATTTGTGCGTTATAATAATGCTGTTTCTATTTTAAATAAAGTTAGAAAATTAAAAGAAAAAAGTTTTTCAGACTTTGTTAGCTCATTAAAACCTTTTGGACTAAGAACTTTTGTAAAAGGAAAAACAAAACCTTATGTAAATTGTAATGAAAATGTAGTTTTGTTCCAAAATGGTGGTATTGGTTATATCAAAATGTCAGAAATACTGAAAAATCAAGAATGGGTTCTAAAACATAAAGTGATTGTACCAAGAGCATTTGGTACAGGTGATAGCAAAAATGATTTACTAAAACCAATATATGCAGGTATAAATACAGCTTGTACAGAGACTTACTTGGTAATTGGTTGTTTTGATAGTGAACAAACTTGTAAAAATGTGATGAGTTATATCAATACGCAATTTTTTCATTTTCTAATTACACTTATAAAAAACACGCAAGATGCACCAAAAAGAGTTTATCAGCTTGTGCCAATGCAGGATTTCTCAAAACCTTGGACTGATGAAGAGTTGTTTGCAAAGTATGGGTTTAATAATGACGATATTAGATATATACAAGAAATGATACGCCCAATGGATAATGAGACTGGTGTAAAACCTAAAAAGTCTCGTGGTAAAAAGACCACACAATCACAGTTAGATTTGGGGAATGATGATGATTGAGATTAGCAGTATTGCAGAATTGGCAAATAAATTAACGCAATTAGGTAAACCAAGGCAAGGTTTTACTCGATTTTTTCGTGGACACCCTAATTTTAAATTTGAATTAGAGCCAAGCATTTATCGCAGCGATGAATTTATAAAATATGAACATAAAATGATAAAGGACGCATTAACAGAATGTGCTGAATATTTTTATCCACACGAAAATTTGTTTGAAAAACTGGTTAGAATGCAACATTATGGCTATAAAACCAGAATTTTAGATGTTACCACCAATATTTTGGTTGCTTTGTATTTTGCAGTCAATAATAATGATGACGAACAAAATGGCGAAGTTTTGGTTTTTGATATTCCAAATGATGAAATTAAATATCACGATAGTGATACCGTAGCAATTTTATCTGCATTAAGTTTAAGAGATGAAAAATTTGATGTAGGATTTTATAGAAAAATGGCTCATCAAGATTTTTTGACGGATACCAATATCTTACTTAGTCAATTAAGAAAAAATCCTTTAAATTTACAAGATAATTTGATTAATATCAATACACAAATAGATGATGATATTTTAAGTTATCAAACCAAAGATTTAAATGATGGTTATTTCAAGGCTATCAATAAAATATTTAATGAATATCCAGAGATTGTCCAATTATTGAATGATATTCGTAAAGATAAGCCTTATTTTTTGCCAAATATAGATATTCGTGATTTTAATAGGGTTTTGTGTGTTAAACCAACTTTAAATAATGAAAGAATTAAAAGGCAACAAGGAGCTTTTTTAATTTTTGGTATAGAAGATAATAAATTAACACCAGCAAATTTTATGCTAGATTGGCAAAGATTTTATAATGGTGAAAGGCTTATTATTAATAAGCACGCAAAAAGCACAATTTGTGATGACTTAAAATCTTTTGGTATTAGTCATCAAATACTATTTCCCGAAATTGACAATCAAGCCAAGCATATTATTAGCCGTTATGTAGAGATTTAAAATGACCAACCCAACCTTTACCCAAATACACGCCCCAAAGATTTATGTTTATTCTGATAGCCGTTATCCAAATTGTCTTAAAGTAGGCTATACCGCCCAAGAGACCGTTATGGAGCGAATGAAACAACATTATCCAACCATTACCCCAAGCCAAAGCTGGCAGGTGGAATTTGAATCGTTGGCGATTAAAAAAGACGGCAGTTATTTTAAAGATTTTGCCGTGCATAAAATGCTAGAACAAATGGGTATAAAACGCATTGCAGGCGAATGGTTTGAATGTGATATTAACACAGTAAAAAACGCCATTTTAAATATCAAACAATCCAAAACTTTTGAAAGGCAAAGAACACAAGATTTTAAAATGCGTCCAGAGCAATTAGACGCTGTGAATAAAACCGCTTATTATTTTAATTCTATCAAACAAGATAAAAATAACAATCGCACACCGCATTTTTTATGGAATGCCAAAATGCGATTTGGTAAAACGTTTGCTACCTATCAATTAGCCAAAAAAATGAATTGGCAACGGGTGCTCATTTTAACCTTTAAACCTGCGGTAAAAAATGCGTGGGAAGAGGATTTGACAAGCCACATTGATTTTAATGGTTGGCAATTTATCAGCCGTGATAGCGAATTAAAAATAGATAATTATGATAAAACCAAACCAATGGTATATTTTGCTTCTTTTCAAGATGTGCTTGGCAAAGATAGATTTGGTAATATCAAAGCCAAAAATGAATGGATACATACGATAAACTGGGATTGTGTGGTATTTGATGAATATCATTTTGGGGCGTGGCGTGATAGTGCCAAATCGCTTTTTGCCAAAGATGATGAATTGGCACAAATGCAAAATGAATATCAAGAAATGGAAATTGGCGTAGAAAATTTTAATGAAAATGAATTGCCGATTACCACAGAGCATTATTTGTATTTATCAGGTACGCCATTTCGAGCGATTGCCAGTGGCGAATTTATTGAAGAGCAAATCTTTAATTGGACTTATGGCGATGAACAAAGAGAAAAATTAAATTGGGACAAAACAAAAGGCGATAATCCTTATTTGTCATTGCCCCAAATGATGTTACTTACTTATCAATTACCAGAAAATATTCGCCATATTGCCACACAAGGCGAGTTTAATGAGTTTGATTTGGGCGAGTTTTTTAAGGCGGACGGTAGTGGTAATAATGCCAAATTTAAACACGAAAATTATGTACAAAAATGGCTGGATTTAATTCGTGATAATCTTGATGAAATGATTGTTAGCAATTTAAAGCAAGGCAATGCCAAACCGCCAATGCCATTTAGTGATGTGAATTTATTAAATAGCTTATTGCATACCCTTTGGTTTTTGCCAAGTGTGGCGAGTTGTTTTGCAATGGCGAATTTATTAAAAGCTCCTAATAATAAATTTTATCACGATTATGATATTATCGTATCGGCAGGCAATAATGCAGGAATGGGCGATAGGGCGTTAATTCCTGTCAAAAATGCAATGACAAACAATCCTTTGGCAACCAAATCCATTACGCTGTCTTGTGGTAAATTGATGACGGGCGTATCTGTGCCTGCGTGGACAGGGATTTTTATGCTTCGTAATTGTAGCAGTCCTGAGACTTATTTTCAGGCGGGGTTTCGAGTGCAAACCCCGTGGACAGTACAGGGTGATGATGGGGCAAATATTATTAAAAATCAATGTTATATTTTTGATTTTGCCCCCAATCGTGCTTTACGCCAAATCGCTGATTATGCCCACAAACTAAACCCAGCCGAAGGCAATCCTGAGAGTAAGGTCGCTGAATTTATCGCCTTTTTGCCCGTGCTTGCTTATGATGGCAGTGCAATGCAACAAGTGGACGCAAAACTACTCCTAGATATGGCGATGAGTGGCACAACGGCGACTCTTTTGGCAAGGCGTTGGCAGTCGGCACTTTTGGTCAATGTTGATGACATTACTTTAAAAAATCTAATGGCAAATCAGGACGCATTGGACGCTTTGATGAAAATTGAAGAATTTAGAAGTCTAAATGATGAGATTGAAGTCGTCATTAACCGCTCTGAAAAAATCAAAGGTTTAAAAGAAAAAGCCAAAGACAATGATGGCGAATTGTCAAAAGAAGACAAAAAAACATTAACCGATGAAGAAAAGGAGCAAAAATCTTTACGAAAGAAAATTCAAGATAAACTCATCAAATTTGCCACACGCATTCCCATTTTTATGTATTTGTCTGATTTTCGGGAACACAGTTTAAAAGATGTGATACAAGAGCTTGAACCTGAATTGTTTACAAAAGTAACAGGATTATCTCAGGCGGATTTTGCCCTTTTGGTATCTTTAAATGTCTTTGATGAAAGCGTAATGAACGATGCTGTTTATAAATTTAAACGCTACGAAGATTCTAGCCTTGAATACGCAGGGATTGATAAGAAGACGGTGTATTTAGGGTTATTTAATACGGTCGTTAGCCGTAGCCAATATGAAAGTCTGGGGGTGTGAATAAAGTTAAGGGCGTAGTGATACGCTCTTATTTTTACCGAGAAATAACAATGTAATATTTGGCATGTGCTAAAATACACGCCCCTTTTCTTATCTTTTATTCTATGTTATTAGCCATTATTGCGATGATTGTCGGCATTGCTTTGCTTGTGCATAGTGCCGAGTTTTTTATTGAAGGGTCATCTAGTATCGCCCTAAAATTTGGCATGCCCAAATTGCTGGTAGGCATGCTTGTGATTGGTATCGGCACGTCCGCCCCTGAGATAGTCGTGTCGGTGCTATCCGCCCTAAACGGAGCCCCTGGTTTGGCACTGGGTAATGCGTACGGCTCAAACATCACTAACATCACGCTCGTACTGGGTGCAACAGCGTTGGTCAGCCCTTTGTTTATTCAAAAGTCCTTGGTCAAATCCGACTTTTTGATACTCATCGGCATTACCGCTTTGGCGATTTTTCAGTTATTGGACGGGCAGGTAAGTCGTCTGGATGGGGCGATACTCCTTGGGGCGTTGGCGGTGTTTTTGACATTTCAGATTTATATGGCAAAACTGGGCAAATCAGCCAGTGATGATGTGCCTGACGCGGTGGATTTTCGCATGGGTATGGCACTCGCCAAACTCATCGGGGGCTTGGTGGTGCTGGTGCTAAGTTCACGCCTTGTGGTGTGGGGAGCGGTGGAGATTGCCAAAATCGCAGGGCTGTCCGAGCTTATCATCGGTCTTACCATCGTGGCGGTGGGTACGAGCTTGCCTGAGCTGGTCTCATCCATCATCGCCGCACGCAAGGGCGAAGACGAGATGGCATTGGGTAACGTCATTGGCTCAAACATCTTTAACACCCTAGCGGTCGTGGGCATTCCTGCTGCCATCATGCCCATGGCGGTGGCTCGTGAAGTGGTGAGCCGTGATATGATTGTCATGGGTGGGGTAACGGGCTTGCTGTTTGTCCTGTGCCTGTTTGCTGTGCGTGGCAGTCAAAAACTTGGGCGTGGTGTGGGTGCGGTACTGTTGTCTATCTTTGTGGGTTATACGATATGGCTGTTTGTGGGTGGTTAAACCATGCCCTAAAAAACGACCATACATGTGATGGTCGTTTTTTATTGGGTGTCAGATGACCTTACTAAACCGTCCGCTGTGCTTTTGGGTTAGGTATTCATCAAAGACCATTGCCACGTTACGCCCCAGTATCCGTCCTTTGGGTAGGATTTGTACACCCGCCTCATCGATAAAGACAAGCCCGTCTTCTGCCATTTGGTGTAGGTTTGCCAGCTCTGGCTCAAAATAACGGCGACTGTCAATGCCAAATCGCTCATCAACATCAGCAAAGTCCAGACGGTCATGGCATAGTAAGTTCATGATGACATAACGGCGAAGTTTGTCTTTGTCATCTGCTTTGATGTGCTTGATGGCAGGGAGCGTGCCGTCATTAATGCGTGCTTGATATTCTTTTAAATCAGTGGGGTTTTGTAGGATATGTTCGCCAATCTGACTGATACTGCTCACCCCAAATGAGAGCAGGTCGCACTCGCCTAAGATGGCATAGCCTTGAAAGTTGCGATGGAGCTTGCCTTGGCGTTGGGCGATTGCCATGTCATCATCAGGGCGAGCAAAATGGTCAATGCCAATATACTGATAACCTGCGTCCGTGAGTGCCTTGATGGTGTTGCCAAACATGGTGAGCTTGTCGGCAGGACTAGGCAGGTCGTCATCTTTGATACGGCGTTGGGCGGTGAATCGTTCGGGCAGATGGGCGTAGTTAAACACCGATAAGCGGTCAGGGGCTAGGGCGATGATTTTAGCGACCGTGTCCGCCATGCTCGCCACACTCTGATGGGGCAAGCCATAAATTAAGTCAATATTAATCGAGCCAAAGCCCAATTCTCTGGCTTCACGCATGACCGCCTGCACCATGCTGTGGGGCTGTACACGGTTCACAGCTATCTGTACGGTCTCGTCCAAATCCTGCACCCCAAATGATAAGCGATTGACCCCTAGTGAGCGTAAAACCGCCAAAGTTGTCTGTCTAAGCTCTCGTGGGTCAATCTCTACCGAATAATCCCCATCATCAGCAAAGTCAAATTCATCTTGTAAAAACCGCCACAATATGGTTAGCTCATCATCACTTAAAAAGGTCGGTGTACCGCCCCCCAAGTGGACTTGTTTGACTTTTGCATTGCCGTTTAGCAGGGATTTTTTATGGCGAATTTCTCTAAAGAGATAATCCAAATAATCGCCCGAGTCGCTGTTTTTCTTGGTGATGATTTTGTTACAGCCACAGTAGTAGCACAGATGACGGCAAAAAGGGATATGAATGTAGAGCGATAGGGGGACGGCAGGGTCTTTTTGCTGTAAAATGCTCATCTCCACACCGTCCAGAATGGGGGCGAACTCTAAGGCGGTCGGATAGGACGTGTAACGAGGGCCTTGACGGTTGTATTTTTGAATCAAGGCTTCATCAAAGCTGACTTGGCTAAAATGGTGCATGGCGGTTGTCAATAAATGGATATTGGAATGTTATTATAACCGTTTGGGTGGTGCGAGACAATAATACTTTTGGCGATTGATGTCGTCAAAGGGCATGAAGAGCACGCCCAACAAGACCATTGTTTTAAAAATACCAAATGGTGCGGATTTGGGCTGATTGGTAAATTTATTCAATAAGCAAAAACAAAACCCCAAAACAAAAGCTCTGGGGTTTTTTAAGCAAGCTGTTAGCTTAGGCTAGGGCAGATTTTGCTTTTTCGCAGATTGCCGTGAACGCTGCTGCGTCATGCATGGCGATGTCTGCTAGGATACGGCGGTCAATCTCAATGCTTGCCTTTTTAAGACCATTGATAAGGCGGCTGTATGACAGACCATTTAGACGAGCACCTGCATTGATACGAGCAATCCACAGACGGCGGAAAGAGCGTTTTTTGTTACGGCGGTCTCTATATGCATATTGACCTGCCTTCATTACCGCTTGCACGGCAACACGATACACACGAGAGCGTGCACCATAGTAACCTTTTGCACGAGACAAGACTTTTTTATGACGGCGGTTAGCCTGTACACCACGTTTTACACGAGCCATTATATTCTCCTAGATATTAAATGTATGGGCACATACGGCGGATTGATGGAACGTCAGCGACGTGAACCATGACGCAACCACGCAATTGGCGGATACGCTTAGGAGATTTTTTGGTCAAAATGTGGCGTTTGAACGCTTGTTTGCGTTTAAAGCCGTTGGCGGTTTTTTTAAAACGCTTTGCCGCACCACGTTTGGTTTTTAGTTTTACTTTCATAAGTAGCCTCTTTATTAAAGGTTGGCAGACCAACCGATGAACCTTTTTGCCAATTTATTTAAAAATAAATAGCGGAAGGTGGGAGGTGCATTATAAAGGGTTTTTGGGTGGATTGCAAGATTTTGTGTGCAATTATTCTTGAAGTTCTTTATAATAGCCCTTTTATCTGCCAAAATTATGACCGACCAACTTCCCAAAAACGCCCTTATCAAGGCTCTACCCCCTGCCGTTCGGCGGTTTATCACCCGATTTTTTGTAACCCGTGCTTTTGTGTGGCTTATCTTGATTGCCTTTACGCTCTTTGTTGGGGCGAGCAGTTTTTGGCTACTGATGGCACTATGGGTGCATAAGCCCTTTGGCGATGTGGGTACGCAAATTTTTATGGTATTTTTGGCGTGTTTGGCAATGAGTTTAACGGGCTTTTTATTACTCGGGCGATTTTTAGACGGCGGACGGATTTGGCGGTGTATCTTATCTGCTTTGGCGTGGGGCTTGGGTGGTATTTTGGCATGGACGCAAAAAACGACCGCATCTGGCATGATGAAGTCGCCAGAATCATTCAATACGAAAAACAAGGCGATATGGTTACCCTGCACAATGTGCGTAATTTTCGTTGGTATGATAAGGACAAATATGATGTAAATTGGGAAACTCGCCAGTATAACCTACAAGAGCTAGAAACTTTTGAGCTTATCATCTCGGATTGGGGCTTGGATAAAATCGTACATACGATGGCAAGTTTTGTCTTTAAAAATAGCGAAAAATTAAGCTTTTCTATTGAAATTCGTAAAGAGTCGCATGAGAGCTTTTCGGCGATTGGGGGATTTTTTCGCCAGTTTGAGCTTGGGCTTGTCGTGGGCGATGAGAAGGATTTGATATACTCTCGCACCAACGTGCGTGGCGAAGACATGTACATTTATCCTGTCAATTTGCCAAAAGAAAGCGTGCGTGAGCTGTTTTTGCTTTATTTACAAAAAGGCGAGAGTCTCAACCACGAAGCCCGTTGGCATAATACGCTGATTAGTAATTGCACCACGTTGATTTTTGATATGATGGGGGAGATTGAGCGGATACCTGTGGATTATCGGGCACTACTTGCAGGGCTGTTGCCAGAATATCTGCACGATGAGCGGGCGATTGACACAAGCTACACGGTGGATATGTGGCGAGCCATGGCACGCGCCAATCCTTATGTCGAGCATTTGAATAAAACGGACATGGAAAGTCGTGAATTTTCAAGACTTATTAGGCAGGGTTTGCCAAAATCTGATTAGGGCGTACCCTAGCATGATTGGCGGATTTTGTGATAAATTTATGATAAAATACCCCAAAAGGAGACGATGATGAGCTATCTTGATACCCTAAATTTTAACGCAGACGGACTAATTCCTGCCATTGCCCAAGACCATAAGACAGGGCGGATACTGATGATGGCATGGCAAAACCGTGAAGCTCTGGCGATGACGGCACAGACGGGGCAGGCGGTGTATTTTAGTCGCTCTCGTGGCAAGCTGTGGCACAAGGGCGAGACAAGCGGACACACTCAAATCGTTTATGAGATTCGCACCGATTGCGATAGAGATGTGATTGTGCTTATCATCACGCAGATTGGGGGGATTGCGTGCCACACGGGGCGGACGAGCTGTTTTTTTGAAAAATTGGACATGGCGAGCCTTGATTGGGTGGCGGTGGATAAGGTTATTAAAGACCCTAGCGAAATTTATGGTAATACGGTAAAAGTGGACGCACCTCAGACGCTGATTAAGCTGGATAATAGCAAAGTCATTGGCGAGCTTGACCGTATTTTAGATGAGCGAAAAACCGCCGACAAAGACAGCTCTTATGTGTCAAGTCTATACCACAAAGGGCTTAACAAAATCCTAGAAAAAGTGGGCGAAGAGACGACCGAAGCGATTATCTCCGCCAAAGAATTACAGCTGGTGCGTGCCACAGGCGACAATGACGAACATGCCAAAGCGGACGTGGTCTATGAAGTGGCGGACATGTGGTTTCATAGCCTTGTCGCCTTGCACCAGTTAGGGCTGTCGGGCGATGATGTATTGACCGAGCTGGCAAGACGGTTTGGGCTGTCGGGCATTGATGAGAAAAATGCACGCACGACAAAAGGGTAACATTTCATCATTTTGTCAAAATTTTATGTTAGACTAATTTTTTTAAAATTTAAAAGGGTAATATCATGGGCGGATTTTCTATCACACATTGGCTGATTTTATTGGTGGTGGTGGTCATCGTGTTTGGCACAAGCAAACTTAAAAATGCAGGCAAGGACTTAGGTTCTGCCGTCAAAGGCTTTAAAGATGCGGTCAAAGAAGACGACAAGCCCAAACTTACCCAAACCGATGACACCCAAGACGTCAAAGTAGAAGAGATTAAGATCAAAAAAGACGAGACGGTCTGATAGGCTATGTTTAATCTGGGCTTATTTGAGCTTGGGCTGTTTGGGGTCATCGCACTCATCATCTTAGGCCCTGAAAAACTCATCATCACCGCACGCACGCTTGGCAAATGGTACGGTAATTTTCGCCGTATGTCGGCACGCCTACAAAGTGAGCTGGTGAGCGAGCTTGAACTCACCGAAGTACAAAACGCCCTAAAAGCGGAGATTGATGAGATTCGTGCGTCCGAAGCCAAGATGAAAGCCCAAATGCAGGAACTGCAAGCCAAAATCCGCCAAACTGACCAAATCGCACGCACCAACCAAAGTGCGATTTTGGAGAATTGGCAAGAAACTCAAGACACCAAGCAAGACGCTCAAGACACTGACACAGACAGTGAAAACCCCCAAGCAAATACCTCCCAATACGACACCTTACCTTTAACTTATCGCTTTTTTTTATTGGGCGATTATGACAAAAAACGCCGTCTGCCCCCCGCCCCATTTTTGCCCAATTATAAAGCCGACAAACTCTTATATCAGGGGGACGTGTGAGCGAGTTAGATAAACAGACTGCAGATGGCGATATGCCACTCATGGCACATTTTGCCGAGCTTAGAACCCGTTTTATCCGCATGGCGGTGGCGGTGCTTGTCGTGTTTTTACCGCTCATGTATTTTAGTCGCCCCTTGTATGACTTGATTTCAAGTCCGCTTGTCGCTCTGCTACCCCATAACGCCAGTATCATCGCCACCCAAGTGGCGTCTGGCTTTTTGGCTCCGATAAAACTGGCGTTTTTTGTGGCGTTATTCATCTGCGTGCCATTTATCACCGCTCAGATTTGGGGTTTTGTCTCGCCTGCTCTATATAAGCACGAAAAACGGGCGGCTCTGCCACTTTTGCTGTCCGCCATTGTCCTATTTTATGTAGGCATGGCGTTTGCGTATTTTGTGGTGCTGGTGCCTGCCCTAAAATTTCTCGTCTTATTCGCCCCTGACAACGTCCTGCCGATGACCGACATTGAGAGTTATTTGGATTTTGTCATCAAGCTGTTTTTGGTGTTTGGACTCATGTTTGAGATACCTGTGGCGACCATGCTGCTGGTACTCATGCGTATCGTAACCCCTGAATGGCTCGCCGACAAACGCCGATACATCATCGTGGGCTGTTTTTTTGTCTCGGCAATCATCACACCGCCTGATGGGGCAAGTATGCTCATGCTTGCCATTCCCATGTGTGTTTTGTTTGAATTGGGGCTTGTTGTGGCAAGAATGATTGTGAAGCCTGATAAACAGATTGCTGATAATGGGGCGTAGGGATAAAGTGTAATTTGCCCAAGTTCATTTAAACCTAACAAGCCCAATATTTGCCACAGGTTTGGTAGGGGCGTGCTCAGCACACCCTTTGTTGGGGCTGTTTTATAAGGCGTGCTCAGCACGCCCCTACATCAATTGGCATAAAAGGCGTGTTTATCACGTCTTTTTTCTGATTATTTTTTTGACCTATTTGACAAAACAAACAGTTTTTTGGTAATTTTTAATGGTTTATGCTACAATGCCAAAAATTTTTATCTCTTTTAAACTTGTCTAATTTGGCACCTGTCATGTCCATTGAGCTACCCCCATACCGACCGATAAAAAAACGCAGTGGACTGGCCGTCATGGGTGCGGCGTTTCATGCCCTGCTCATGCGTGAATTACAAACCCGTTTTGGCAGTTATCGTTTGGGTTATCTGTGGGCTCCCTTAGAAGTCATTTTGCAAATGGCGATTATGATGATTATCTTTGGAGCTATCATGAAACGTGCCTTGCCTGGCATGGATTATATGCTGTTTTTGGTGGCAGGGTTTACGCCGTTTTTTATGATGCAAAAAATCGCCACTCGCTCACTAGGAGCGGTTTCTGCCAATGCTGGATTGCTCATGTATCGGGCGGTACGGCATATTGATGTGATTATCGCTCGCTCGTTTTTGGAGCTGGTGATTTATTTTATGACCTTTGCCATCTTGTTGTGTGGGCTCGCCTTTTTTGGCATTGGGTTTAGTACCGAGCATTTGGATATGGTGCTGTTTTGTTGGCTGATGATGTTCTTTTTTGCCTTTGGGCTTGCCATGATACTCATGATTGCGGGGCATTACGGTGGTGAGGTTAGCAAAATTATTAGCATTATCTTTACGATACTGTATTTTACCTCAGGGGTGCTGTATTCGGTGCATATGATACCCGAGCCGTATTTAAGTTATCTGATGTATAACCCTTTTATGCATAACTTAGAGATGATAAGGCACTCGCTGTCGCCGACATATCCGATTTATCATGTGGACATGTGGTATTTTGCCAAATGGACGGTGTGTGTGAATTTTTTGGGACTGCTATTGTATAAAGCCTTTGAGCGTGATTTGATTCGTGCCAAATGATGATAAGAGATGATTGAGATTAAAAACATTACCAAATCCTTTATGACCCCACACGGTCGGCACTATCTTTTTAAGGATTTGAATTTGACCATTGCCGATAAGCAGTCGGTAGGACTGCTTGGGCGAAACGGGGCGGGCAAATCAACCTTGCTACGCATCATCTGTGGGCTAGATACCCCCGATAAAGGCGAGGTGGTTACTGATAGCACCATCAGCTGGCCGGTGGGCGTGGCAGGGGGCTTTCAGGGCAGTCTGACAGGCAGGCAAAACGTGCGTTTTGTGTGCCGTTTGTATTCAAGTGGTGATTATATCGATGAGAAGATTCGCTTTGTTGAAGAGTTTGCTGATATTGGTAAATACTTCGACATGCCAGTCAAAAGCTACTCATCGGGCATGCGTTCACGGCTGACCTTTGGGCTGTCGCTTGCCTTTGATTTTGATTATTATATGTTAGATGAAGTGGGTGCGGTCGGTGATGCGGCGTTTCGTAAACGTAGCGAAGAGATATTGGAAGCCCGCCGTAAGCAGGCAGGATTTTTGATGGTGTCGCATAACCTAAAAGACATCGAGAAAAATTGTGATATTGGCATTGTGCTGATGGAGCAGACCGCCAAAGTCTTTGACGACCCCAAAGAAGCCATTGAGGTGTATAACGAACATGTTCACAAAGCTAAAAAATAAGCGTAATCGCTCAGCCATCATCTTGTTTATCTTGGTGGTGATTTTGCCGTGGATTGCCATCAGTGCTTATACACTCGTATTGGCTCACCCACGCTACGTTAGTACATCGGATGTGGTCATCAAGCAAGTCTCCGAGCAGGGCGTATCCGCCACGGGCATCTCATCATTGCTTGGGGTTAATAACACCAACCGTGAAGATGCTCTATATTTGACCAAATATATTCTGTCTAATGACATGATAGATAAACTGGATGCAGAATTTAAGTTTCGTGAAGCCTATCATGTTAATGGGGCGGACTTTATCAATGAAATCCCAAGTGATGCTACCCAAGAAGAGCTAAGAGAGTACTTTAAAAAACGTGTGTCGGTGTCGCTTGACGAGCTAAGTTATGTACTTACGGTAACAACAGAGGGCTTTGAGCCAGAATATGCCTTAAAGCTCAACCAAGCCATCTTGCGTGAATCTGAAAAATTTGTCAATAACATCTCAAAAGATGTGGCAAATGAACAGCTTGCCTTTGTCTCCGCCCAAGCTGCTGATGCCGAGCAAAAGCTCAATGACGCCAAAAAGGCGGTGATTGACTACCAAAACCAAAATGAAATCTTTGACCCGCAAGTCAATGCCCAAATGGTCAATCAAGTCATTGGTACCCTACAAGGACAGCTAAGCTCGTTGCGTACCGAAGAGCGTCAACTGCTCAGCTATCTTAATCCAGAAGCTCCGCAAGTGGTGAGCCTGCGTAGTCAGATACGTTCGGTAGAAAAGCAAATCAAAGATGAACAAGCCAAACTTACCTCCCCACGAGATGCCAAGCTTAACGCCAAAACGGTGGAATTTGAAACCTTAAAAGCAGAGGCGGAGTTTGCCAGTGAGCTTTATAAAATCGCCTTGACGTCCTTAGAGAGTTCTCGGGCAGAAGTCATGCGTAAGATGAAAAACTTGGTGGTCATCACCTCCCCTCATCGGGCAGAAGATGCCTTATACCCCCGTATGGGCTATGTGCTAGGAACGTCGCTTGTGCTACTACTCATCTTGTATGGTTTTATCGTATTGGTACTGGCGGTCATCAAAGACCACGCCAAGTGATTGCATAGGAAAAACAATGAAAAAATTGATAAAAACCCCTTTGGTCATTGCTTTGGTTTTGGCGCATACCGCCTTTGCCAATACCAATTTTGCCACGGACAATAATACAGGCAGACTGGCAGGCGTGGTCAATGGTACGGGCGTGCCGTCAGAGGCAACCACTGCCGAAGCGGTGGCAATGGCAAGCATGCCGACCAATGCCATCATTAACAATAGTCCCGTCATCCAAAATGTCAAAACAGACGTGCGTATTTTTGGTGAACAGCTCTTTCGTGGGGCGTTCTCTACCACGTCAGGCTCTACCTTTAATGACAGTTATGTCATCAATGTCGGCGACAACGTGCAAGTGAGGATGTGGGGGGCGTATCAGTATGCCGCCACGATGACCGTTGACCCGCAGGGTAATATCTTTTTGCCAAATGTCGGGCCGGTACGGATTGCAGGCGTGCAAAATGGACAATTGCAAAGTGTAGTACAGTCGGCGATAGGACGGATTTACCGCTCTAATGTGGGCGTGTATGCGTCTTTGGAGCAAGCCCAACCTGTCAAAGTGTTTGTCACGGGCTTTGTCAATCAACCAGGGTACTATGGCGGATTGGCAGCCGATAGTGTCTTATCCTACCTAGACCGTGCAGGGGGAGTAGACCCTAAGCGTGGCAGTTATATTGATGTGCAAATCCTGCGTGGCGGTCAGGTTGTCCAACAAATTAACCTGTATGATTTTCTTATCATGGGGCGTTTGTCGCCATTTTCGTTCAGAGATGGGGATGTGATTAATGTCGCTTCCCAAAAACAGACCTTTGCCATCTCAGGTCGAGTACAAAATGAATATGTCTTTGAGTTTGGGGTCAATGATTTGACCATCTCAGACGTGCTCGCTGTTGCAAACCCCCTGCCAGATGCCACCAACGTCAGCATTACCCGAGCCTCAGGCAAAGCCAAGACGGCAGAATACTATGCTCTAAATGAAGCACAAAACATCCCTGTCCAAAATGGTGACACGCTCGTGGTCACCTCCGACCGTCATGCAGGGACGATAGCGGTGCAAGTCACGGGGGCTCATAAGGGCAATGGGGCGGTGGTATTGCCTTATGGGGCAAGATTAAAAGACGTGATTGCACAGCTTGAACCGTCTAGCCTTGCCAATGTCAATAACTTGACGATTTACCGTGAGTCGGTCAAGGCAAGCCAAAAAGCGTCTATTAATAGAGCCTTAGACCGCCTAGAAGAGATGACACTGGTTACCCAGTCCACAACCCGAGAAGAAGCCCAGCTACGCTCTCAGGATGCCAAACTGGTGGAGCAGTTCATCAATAAGGCTCGCCGCATTGAGCCGACAGGGCGTGTGGTGGTCGTGCCAAACTCATGGCAGGACATCATCTTGGAGCAGGGCGACATCATTCATATCCCTGCCCAAACATCTGTCATCACCGTAAATGGTCAAGTGCGTAACCAGGGGGCATTGACCTTTAATGCCGATTTGACGTTGGGCGATTACATCGCCAAGTCAGGCGGATTTGATGACAATGCCGACAGCGAAGAGATTTTGGTCATGCATCAAAACGGCGAAACCAGTGTCGTTAATACCGCCTATCGCATTCAAGAGGGCGATGAGATTATGGTCTTGCCAAAAGTCAAAACTCGCAAAGTGGAAGTCGCTCGTGGCATTGCACAGGTTATCTATCAGCTTGCCGTGGCGACAGGCGTGATTGTCAAACTCTGATGGTGCGTTTGTCTTGTGCCACCAAAGGGATTATTAAAAATAATCCCTTACTTGGCGTGGCACTTGGGGCGGACATTGTTTATAAAGACAAAACTGCCCAAGCCGTGCTAGCATGGGGGAAAAAACCAAGCCGTAGCAAGGCGGTGTCCTTTGCCGACACGCATAACTTAGCACTCACCACAGTAGAAGACGGCTTTTTACGCTCGCTTGGCAGTGGCATACACAGCGTGGGGGCAAGCTTTATCAAAGACGATTTGGGCGTGTATTTTGATCTAACCACCCCTAACCGCTTGCAAGCACTTATCGCCGACTGTATGGCACAGTGGAGTGATGATAAAGAGCGACACGCACAGCGGTTAATCAACAAAATCATCACGCACCAATTATCCAAATACAACCAAACCACCACCGCCCCTGATTTATCGGCATTGGCAAATAACGACAAGCCCCACATCATCATCATCGACCAAGTGGCAAATGATGCGTCTATCACAGGAGCAGGGGCGAGTGCGGACAGCTTTTTTGCCATGCTCGCCCACGCCAAAGAGCGGTATTCCAATGCTAATATCTGGATAAAGGCGCACCCTGCTGGCAAGGGCTATTTTACCCCGACCGACATCGCTCCGCCGTTCTATTTAGATACGCCCTGCAACCCTATTGCCCTTATCCGTCAAGCCTGTGCGGTCTACACAGTCAGCTCGCACATGGGTTTTGAGGCATTAATGCTTGGCAAAACAGTGCATAATTTTGGCGTAAACTGGTATGCTGGCTTTGGCTTGACCGATGATGATTTTGTCAAAAATACATCTATGTATCAAAACCTTATCTGCCATTATCAAACGCTAAACATCACACAAGCAAGCCTTAATCAGCTTTTTTATGCCAGTTATGTGCAGTATAGCCATTATGCCAATCCTGCCACAGGACGAGCGTGCGACATAGAGACGGTTATGGACTATCTCATCGCCAGCCGTGATTGGCAAAATCGGCTTGGTAGCGAACTGCTTGTTTATGATTTTAGTCGCTGGAAAGTGCCATTTGTGTGGGGATTTTTGGGGTTTGATAAGGTAAATTTGACCGTCAAACCCAAAACCAAATGGTGGTTTTTTTTGCCATATGGTATCAATGAAAAACGTGCCAAACGTGCCGACAGTAAAGTATTTAACGCTTTATCTAATACTACCGATTATGTCGTATGGGGGCAAAAATCCAAACGCCTGTTAAAAGACAAGCTTGCCAAACGTGGCATGACAAATCCTGTCATTTGGTGCATGGAAGACGGCTTTATCCGTTCAAATGGCTTGGGGGCAACGCTCATCGTCCCGTTGTCGGTGGTCATGGACGATGTGGGGATTTATTTTGATGCGACCGCCCCGAGCCGTTTGGAGCAGATTTTAAACAGCATTTGCCTAACTGATGACGAGATACAGCGTGCCAAAGGCTTGCATGAACTGCTTTTAACCAAACGAGTCAGTAAATACAACCTCCCCACCAAAAACCATGATTTTATCAAACAAATCAACGGTTTGAAATCAAACCGCCCCATTCGTCTGGTGGTGGGACAGGTTGAAGATGATGCGTCTGTGCAGACGTGTACGAGCTTGATTAAAAAAAACAGCGAGCTTCTGGCAAGGGTGCGAGCCGATTTCCCTGATGATGTGATTATTTATAAACCGCACCCCGATGTGGAAGCAGGGCTAAGGGTCGGCAAGGCGGATAATCATCATGTGGTGGACATGGTTGCCCACGATGTTGCCATGCCCGACTGCCTAGATGTGTGCGATGTGGTGCATACGATAAGCTCTTTGACAGGGTTTGAAGCCCTGCTGCGAGATAAAAAGGTGGTGTGCTATGGCTTGCCGTTTTATGCAGGTTTTGGGCTGACCGATGATGTGGTTGAGTCTGATAATACCTCCAAAATCAATGCTTTAAACAGACGTACCCGCCCCAATCTACCCGCCTTGACCCTAGATGGACTCATCTATGGCACGCTTATTAGCTATCCCATGTATCATCTACCGCATGGAATAGGACTTGCCACGCCTGAGCAAGTCATCGAGTATTTGTACAATCAAGCTCATACCGCCAAGCCAAGTCTTGCCAAACGACTGACCCAAAACGTCAAAACCACCGCCATGCAATTACGAAAAATCATCATACGGTAAAAAATTGTATAAAAACTATGATACAATACGTCAGCCAACTGTTTGTATTTTAATCAGTTTTTATTTTCATTTGTTAGTTTTTATCATCTTTTTACTTTTTTGATTGTCTATGTCTTTAACCTTAAAACGTCTGCTATCTCATGATGACATTTTGCTACTGCAAGGCAAAATGGGGACGTTTTTTTGTCGTTTTGCCACATTTTTGATGAGTGAGGACAAGCGAGTGCATAAGGTTAATTTTAATGCAGGCGATGCTCTTTTTTATTGCCATAAGGACAAGATGAGTAATTTTCGGGGGCGTCAAAGTGAGTTTGATGAATTTTTAACCAAACTCATTGATGACAAACAGCTAAAAGCGGTGGTTTGTTTTAACGACTGTCGCCCTTATCATGAGATTGCACGACAGGTGTGCAAGCGTCTGGGGGTTGCCTTTTTTGTCTTTGAAGAGGGTTATCTGCGACCTGATTATATCACCCTAGAAGAGCATGGCATTAACGGCTATTCACGACTGGACTCAACGCTCATTGATACCCTGCAACGGGCAAATGACAAGCCAGAATTTACCGACAACCGTTTTTATCGGCTGTGTGTGGCGAGCATGGTGTATTATGTGGCGGTGTTTGTAGGGCAGTGGCGATATCCGCATTATGAGCATTATCGGGGCTTGTCCCTATGGGCGGAAGCGTGGGCGTGGGTCAAAGCCCCTGTGCGTAAGTTTACCCGTTATCATTCGGACAAGCGTTTGCAAGAGCGACTGGTTGGGCAAAAAAACTTCTATCTCGTTAGTTTGCAGGTGCATAACGACTCACAAATCAGCCATCACAGCGACTATCAGGACGTGCGTGATTTTATTAGCGAAGTCATGATAAGTTTTGCCAAGCATGCCCCCAGTGGCACGAGCCTGCTGTTTAAACATCACCCCTTAGACCGTGGACATCGTGACTACACTCGCATGATTGCCAAGCTCGGTGATGAGCTTGGGGTGCAGGGCAGGGTGTTTTATGGCTGTGACATGCACTTGCCGAGCCTGATGAAGGCAAGCATTGGCATGATTACGGTAAACAGCACCACCGCTTTGCAATCAGTATATCATCAAAAACCCACCAAAATCATGGGGCGTGCCTTGTATGATGTGGCGGGACTGACCGACCAAAAGCCTTTGGCTGAGTTTTGGGCAAATCCGACCGCCCCTGACCGTGATTTTTATCTAAAATTTAGGGAATATCTCATCGAGCAGACGCAGTTGAACGGCTCATTTTATGGCAAAGCCCCGTGGGAGCTGTCGGGCTTTTATCGAAGTTTGGCACAGGATGCGATAACAACCAAATAAGCCCAACCCCTTTTCATAACCACCATATTTATCATTTATCACGCCGTGATGAATTTTTATAGGCATTTTTTTAAAAAACTGCTACAATATCCTGTTATCATTTAAATTTTATAGACATCATGACCGCACTTTCTCATATCCGTAATTTTTCTATCATTGCCCACATCGACCACGGCAAATCCACCCTTGCCGACCGTTTTATTCAGGTGTGTGGCGGTCTGTCTGACCGTGAAATGCAGGCTCAGGTGCTTGACAGCATGGATATTGAGCGTGAGCGTGGCATTACCATCAAGGCTCAGTCGGTAACGCTATATTACAATCACCCAAGTGGCGAAAAATATCAGTTAAATTTTATCGACACCCCAGGACACGTGGATTTTTCTTATGAAGTATCTCGTTCGCTCGCTGCTTGTGAAGGGGCTTTACTTGTCGTGGATGCAGCCCAAGGCGTAGAAGCCCAAAGCGTGGCAAACTGCTACACCGCCATTGAGCAGGATTTAGAAGTTTTACCTGTTTTAAACAAAATTGACCTGCCACAGGTTGAGCCTGAGCGTGTCATCGAGGAGATTGAGGACATCATCGGCATTGAGGCGGTGGACGCTCCACGAGTATCCGCCAAAACAGGCGTGGGCATTGATGAATTGCTACAAGCCTTAGTGGAGAAAATCCCTGCCCCACAAGGCGACCGAGATGCCCCCTTGCAAGCCTTGATTATTGACTCATGGTTTGATAATTATCTGGGCGTGGTGTCTTTGGTGCGTGTGCGTGAAGGGCAGGTCAAAACAGGCGATAAGATTTTTATCAAATCCACAGGCGAGAGCCATTTGGTAACTTCCATTGGCGTGTTCACCCCAAAACGCTTGGAGACAAATATCCTACAAGCAGGCGAGGTGGGCTTTATCATTGCAGGGATTAAGGACATTGCAGGGGCTCCTGTGGGCGACACCATTACCCTTGCCAAAACGCCTGAGGTAGATAGCATTGCTGGCTTTAAAAAAGTAACTCCGCAAGTGTATGCAGGTATGTTTCCCATTGATTCGTCTGATTTTGAAAAATTCCGTGAAGCCTTGCAAAAGCTACAAATCAACGACTCTGCTTTATTTTTTGAGCCTGATACGTCCGAGGCGTTGGGCTTTGGTTTTCGTTGTGGCTTTTTGGGCATGCTCCATATGGAGATTATCCAAGAGCGTTTGGAGCGTGAATACGACCTTGATTTGATTACGACTGCCCCTTCCGTGATTTATGAAGTCGTCAAAAAAAATGGCGAGATTGTCTATGTGGATAACCCGTCCAAGCTCCCCGATACAGGCGTAATCCAAGAGTTTCGTGAGCCGATTGCCCGCTGTAATATTTTGGTGCCACAAGAATATCTGGGCAACGTCATCACGCTTGCCATTGAACGTCGTGGCGTGCAGGTGGACATGAAGTTTATGGCTCGCCAAGTGCAAGTCGTCTTTGATATTCCGATGGGCGAGGTGGTCATGGACTTTTTTGATAAATTAAAATCGGCATCTCGTGGTTTTGCATCCTTAGATTATGGCTTTGAGCGTTATCAAGCGGATAAATTGGCTCGTGTGGACGTACTTATCAATGGCGAAAAAGTGGACGCCCTTGCGATGATTTGCCACCAAGAACACGCTCGCCGTCGTGGTAATCAGCTGGTTGAAAAAATGAAAGAGCTGATTCCAAGACAGATGTTTGATGTCGCCATTCAAGCGGCGATTGGTTCGCAGATTATTGCTCGCTCCACCGTCAAAGCCATGCGTAAAGACGTTTTGGCAAAATGTTATGGCGGGGACGTGAGCCGTAAGAAAAAACTCTTAGAAAAACAAAAAGCAGGTAAAAAACGCATGAAACAGGTGGGCAGTGTAGAAATCCCCCAAGAAGCGTTTTTGGCGGTGCTAAAAGTGGACGGCTAAGGCTTTCTAAATTGGTATAAAACTTGCAGATATTTATGACAAAGGTGGCTTGTGGAATTTGACATTAATTTAATCTTGGTGCCTGTTACGCTGGTGCTACTGGTGGCGTATTTGGCGGATAAATTTGTGTTAAAACAGCATAAATTGGTCGCCAAACAAACCAAGCTCATCTTACATGCTCAGACTCATTTGGAGCAAGTGGAAAAAGAGTTTAAAGCGACACTCGTGCGTTTTGGACATGATGAGGCACCGGCTGAGTTCATCGGCAATGAACATACGCCAGAGATGCTCAAAAATCAGTCGCTTGTCTATAATGAAGCCCGACGCACTCTAGCCGAGGCACAAAAGCAGGCAGGGATGAACGTGGGCGAACCGGCGGTTGAGCCAAAATTGGTGCAGTGGGCGTATGAGTACCTGCCCATCTTGCTCATCATCGTGTTGGTGCGTTCGTTTGTGGTTGAGCCTTTTAATATCCCATCAAGCTCGATGGTGCCAAGCCTATACACGGGCGATTTTATCATTGTCAATAAATCCTCCTATGGGCTAAGATTGCCGATTACGCACACCAAGATTTTAAATACAGGCAATCCCAAGCATGGCGATGTGGTGGTGTTTCGCTATCCTAAAAATCCCAAGCGCTACTACATCAAACGCATGATAGGTCTGCCAGGGGACACGGTGGCATTTAGTAATGGCGTGCTATCCATCAATGGACAAGCGGTAAATACAACACCCGTGGATTACCAAATGGCAGATAAGCTTAATGCCAAGCTGATGCCGGCTGTGATTGAGAATCATCGCCTGTCCGATGAAGAGCGTGCCAGATATGGCATGGAAGAAGAAAAGCACGCTCACTATTATCGTGAAACATTGGGTGAGCACGACTATACGGTGCGTTATTTGGGCGATTTAAATAGTGCGTCCATTGCTCCATTCTTATTAAAAAACTCACCGCAAACTGCCACATCAGGTGGCACAGCATGGCAGATTACCGTGCCAGATGGACACTACTTTGTTATGGGTGATAACAGAGACCGCAGTGCAGACGGGCGGTTTTGGGGCTTTGTGCCAGAGAGTCATTTGGCAGGCAGAGCAACTTATATTTGGATGCACAAAGAGCCTGGGCTTAATCTACCCAGCTTTGGGCGAGCAGGAGCGATTGATTAATCGCTTAACATAAACTTAACAGGTGCGATATGCAACAACTAACTTCATTAACCGACCAACGTGGGGCGAGCGTTACCACGATTATTGTCGGTTTGGCGATGGCAGGTATCATCATCAAGCTGGGACTTGGGATTATTCCTGCTTATATTGGTGATTATCAATTCACCAAATTGGTGGCAGGCGAGCTTAAAAAAGCCAATGATGCCAAGCAAAACGAGCGTCAGTTCATGCAGAGCTTATCTCAGCAGTTGTCTATCAATGCCAACTATAATACCAAGCCAGAAGAAATGATTATCTTTACCAACAAAACCCCTGGAGCGTTGGCGGTCAAAAGCCAATACGAAGTAGAAAGTAATTTCTATGGCGAGACCTTTATTGTCAATCGCTTTGAAAAAGAGATTACCGCAGCCGATGCTAAGTAAGAGTTATGTCTAAACACACCACATTGCCGACACACTTTACCAGCTTTGAGCAGGGCTACCCTGTTCTTTGTTCAAAATTGGGCTACACCTTTAACGACCCCAATCTGTTAAAGCGCGCCCTAACACACCGCTCGTATGACCCTAAGATGAGCTATGAGCGGTTGGAGTTTTTGGGCGATGCTCTTTTGGGAGCGGTGATTGCCGAGGCGTTGTTTACCTTTTTTCCCCGTCATGATGAGGGCAAGCTGACCCGTATGCGTGCTACATTGGTACGCCAAGAGACCCTTGTGCAAATTGCCGAAAAATTGGAGCTGTCATCTCATCTGATACTGGGCGTGGGCGAGCGTAAAGGCGGTGGGCGACACCGTGCCAGTATTTTGGCTGATGCGGTGGAGGCGATTTTAGCATCTGTCTATCTGGACAGTGGCGACATTGAACGGGTGAAAGGCTTGGTTAAATGCTGGTATGAGACCTTGATTGGTGAGATGGGCGAAGAAAAAGTGCTAAAAGATGCCAAATCCCGCCTGCAAGAATGGCTTCAAGGCAACAAACTGCCCCTGCCGACTTATACACTTATGGATACCATTGGCAACGCCCCCAATCAAACCTTTGTGGTGGCATGTACTGTGGCTGTGGCGGACTGCACGCCCATTACCGAGACGGGCGAGAGCAGACGTATTGCCGAGCAAAAATGTGCCGAGCGAATGATAAATCAGCTCAATAAATTAGAAAAGCCTAAGGCGTTATAAAGCATATTTTAAAAATTGAATAGGTAGGGGCAATTCATTCGCCCAAAAATCAGTGCTTTTATATAGGGCAAATGTAATTTGCCCCTACAAATCCACAATCTCAAAAAATAACACCAATCATCACCCATTTTTAATCATCCACATTTTAAATTCCCAAACCAACCGACATTTACAAATACCATTTGCCCCGCCTGTGTTGTCGTTATATAATGACAACATTGCCCTTATTTTGAGAATTTAGGAAAATCATGACAAACGCACACGACCAAAACCAGACCAATAATGAAAATACCATTTCCGCCTTTTTTAATGACAATCCCACGTCTGTGGTTTCTGATGACTTTAAAGCAGGTTTTGTGGCGATTGTCGGTCGCCCCAACGTGGGTAAATCCACGCTCATGAACCATTTGCTTGGTCAAAAATTATCCATTACCAGTCGTAAACCACAGACCACACGCCATCGCATTCATGGCATTTTGACCAACGACACTTGCCAAATGGTGTTTGTCGATACTCCTGGTATTCACACTAAAGAAGTTAAGGTAATCAACGAGCGTATGAACAAAACCGCCATGTCCGCCTTATCAGATGTGGATTTGGTGCTGTTTGTGGTGGACAGTGTCCAGTGGCGAGAGGACGACCTTTTGACCCTTGAAAAGTTGTCAGCGACCAATCTGCCTGTGGTGCTTGTCATCAACAAAGCTGACACCATTAAAGATAAATCCAAACTTTTGCCACTCATCGGCGAATACCAAGAAAGTTTTGATTTTGCCGACATTGTGCCTGTGTCCGCCTTGCGTGGGCATAACTTAGATAGGCTTATGGACGTGATTGCAGGCTTTTTGCCGACCCGTCCGCCCATTTTTGACCCCGAGCAGATTACCGACCGCAGTGAGCGGTTTTTGGCGAGCGAGATTATCCGTGAAAAAATCATGCGAGCGTCTGGCGATGAAGTGCCGTACGATTTGACCGTGCAAATTGACACCTTTAAAGACGAGCCTGCTCACAAAGACCCTGAGACGGGCAAATGGCGACGTGCGGTAACGTTTATTGATGCGACCATTTTTGTGGAGCGGGCAGGGCAAAAAACCATTGTCATCGGCGACAAAGGCTCACGCATTAAACAAGTCGGCATAGAAGCCCGTCAAGACATGGAAAAGCTGTTTGACAAAAAAATCATGCTCACCTTGTGGGTCAAAGTCAAAAAAGGGTGGAGCGATGATGAACGGGCATTAAATAGTTTGGGGTATTAAGTTGGGCTTTTAAAATTTGCCAATGTGGGGGCGAATTGCAATTCGCCCTTGATAAATCCATCACTGATACAAAGTTGAGAATAGGGCAAGCCCCTGTATTTTGATACATGCCATTTTACGACATCATTTAAAAAGGAAGACATTCATCATAAGGAAAATCCATGTTCCACACCCTAAAGCACGCTTGGGCAAAGCACCGCCTACCTGCAGGCTCCCCTTATCTGCCCTTATATGAACCGCACCTTGATGAACTGGTTAGCTTTGACTGTGAGACCACAAGCCTTAACGTCAAAGAAGCCCATATCATCTCTATCGGAGCGGTTAAGATTCGGGGCAATCGCATTTTGACAGACGAGAGCTTTTATGTGCTGGTTAAACCCGAAGGCATCATGAGTGCCACTAATGTAACGATACACGGACTACGCCCCAAAGATTTAAAGGATGGCTTGGACACCGAAACGGCAATACGGCAGTTTTTGGACTTTGTCGGTGGGCGACCGCTTGTGGGTTATTTTTTGGAATATGACGTGGCGATGGTCAATAAATTTTTAAAACCAATGGCAGGGATAACCCTACCCCAAAAACAAATAGAAATATCAAGGATTTACCACGCCCAAGAAACTCGCCATAAATATTATGATGCCGAAATTGACCTAAAAATGGCAACGATGATAAACGCCCTAGGCATTCCCGACCTGCCACGCCATGATGCCCTAAATGATGCCATCAACGTAGCGATGATGTATTTGGCTCTTAGGTATCGCAGGGTTTGATGATAACCATTCTTTTTATTAACAAAAAAATTTTGTATAGACTATTGCAATTGCTCACAGTTGTGCTATTCTAAATCAAGGTGTAAGAAACACCTGTAATTTGCAAGGAAGCAATGAATTATTCAAGGGAGAAAACCCATCAAAATCTGCTTTCTTTGCTTTTTTACCAACTTTGGAGAAAGCAATGTCAGAAACTTCAAACACCACTCACACCCCTACAAACACCCCGTCACCCAATGCCCCAGCAGATGCCCAAGGCTATTGGCGTGCCAACGTGCGTATCATCATCGGCTGTTTGGTCGTTTGGGCGGTCGTCTCGCTTGGTTTTGCCATCTTACTTCGCCCCGCCTTGATGGGCATTAGCTTTATGGGAACGGATTTGGGGCTGTGGTTTGGGCAGCAGGGGGCAATTTTGACCTTTGTTGCCTTGATTTTCTTTTATGCATGGCGAATGAATAAATTGGACAAACAATATGGCGTTGAGGAGGACTAAGGATGAGTCAATTTGCTATTAACTTGATTTTTGTGGGGCTGTCCTTTGCCCTGTATTTTGGGATTGCCATTTGGGCAAGAGCAGGCTCAACGAAGGAATTTTATGTCGCAGGTGGCGGTGTTCACCCTGTGGTAAACGGCATGGCGACAGGAGCCGACTGGATGAGTGCCGCGTCCTTTATCTCGATGGCGGGCATGATTGCGATGGGCGGTTATGCAGCGTCTGCTTATCTGATGGGCTGGACGGGTGGATTTGTACTGCTTGCTTTGCTACTTGCTCCATATTTGCGTAAATTTGGTAAATTTACCGTGCCTGACTTTATTGGCGACCGTTTTTACTCAAAACCTGCTCGCTTGATTGCGGTGGTCTGCCTTATCCTAGCATGTACCACTTATGTCATCGGACAGATGACAGGAGCAGGCGTGGCGTTCTCTCGCTTTTTGGAAGTGGATAAAAACACAGGGCTTATCATCGCTGCCATTGTCGTGCTGTTTTATGCGGTACTTGGCGGTATGAAAGGCATTACCTACACGCAGGTGGCTCAATATGTCGTTTTGATGATTGCTTATATCGTTCCTGCGATTTTTATCTCGCTAAACCTAACAGGCAATCCTATTCCTGCTCTTGGTATGTTTGGCACGGTAGAAGGTGGTGAAACCATGCTTGCCAAGCTCGATGGACTGATTACCGACCTAGGCTTTGCCGCTTATACTGCCGATGTGCCTGATAAGCTCAATATGTTCTTATTGACCTTGTCGCTTATGATTGGTACGGCAGGTTTGCCCCACGTTATCATCCGCTTTTTTACGGTAAATAAAGTCTCGGACGCTCGTTCATCAGCAGGTTGGACGCTGGTATTTATCGCCTTGCTATACACCGCCGCCCCTGCGGTGGGCACGATGTCTCGCATGAATTTGGTGGATACTGTATATCCAAATGGCACGCAGTCTGCCCCCATTGAGTACGAAGCTCGCCCTGAGTGGATGAAAAACTGGGAACAAACAGGTCTTTTAAAATTTGAAGACAAAAATAATGATGGCAAAATTGACTACTATAACGACAAGTCAAAAGACGAAGCCTTCCTTGTTGCTGCCGAATCCAAAGGTCTAAAAGGCAATGAGCTTGACGTAAACAACGACATCATGGTGCTTGCCAACCCTGAGATTGCCAACTTGCCACCATGGGTCATCGGTCTGATTGCCGCAGGGGGTATCGCTGCTGCTCTATCTACCGCCGCAGGTTTACTACTTGCCATCTCGTCTGCCATCTCGCACGACCTTATCAAGATGGTTATCAAGCCTGATATTAGCGATAAGGGCGAACTCAATGTTGCTCGCGTCTCGATGATTGTGGCGATTGCGATTGCAACATGGCTTGGCATGAATCCCCCTGGGTTTGCCGCCCAGACGGTTGCCCTTGCCTTTGGTATTGCAGGCTCGTCCTTGTTCCCTGCACTCATGATGGGTATTTTCTCAAAACGCATCAACGACAAAGGAGCGGTGGCAGGTATGCTGGCAGGTCTTATCGTAACGTGCGTGTACATTTTCCTATTCAAAGGCTGGTTCTTTATCCCTGGTACTAATATGCTTGCCGATGACGCATCAGGTTGGATTATGGGGATTAGCCCACTAGGCTTTGGTCCAATCGGAGCCTTGATTAACTTTGTGGTTGCCTTTGCGGTATCGTACATGACCGCACCGCCATCACAAGAGATTCAAGACTTGGTTGAAAGCGTGCGTTATCCAAAAGGAGCGGGTGCTGCTGTTGACCACTAATCGGCTCTTACCAAAAACTGCTTAAAATCTCGGTTTTAGGCAGTTTTTTATATGGATTTGATTTATAATGATAAAAATTTAGGTGTTGTTTAATACGATAATGTTGAGTTTAGACACTGTGTATAACTCTATTTTTTTAAAATATATTTTAAGGGAAAAACATGATGTTTTGGGACATTACGGCAATGATATTTGCAGGCTTTTTATTTGCAGGGCTTGCCATGCCGATTAAGATTTTTTATAAAAAAACGCCAAAATGGTTCATTCCCATCATGGCAGGGCTTGGTATGATGAGTTATCAGGTGTACAGCGAATACCGATGGTTTGGCGATACCAGTGCCAAACTGCCCGATGGAAGCGTGGTGGTGGCAAGCGTGCCAAAGACAACGTGGTTTCGTCCGTGGTCGTACGTTAAGCCCCAAGTGTTTCAATTTGTGGTGCTAGATACCGCCAATGTTGTCAGCCTTGATGAAACAACCAAACAAGCTCAGGTGTATTTTTTTGAAAGACGCTTGCCTGCCCAAAAATTGGACGTGTTATTTGACTGTCAAAAAGGCGTGCAAAGTTATGTGATAAATCGGGATTTTAGCCGTCTTAATTGGCAAAAATTGGACTATGCCGATAAGGCGGTAGGGCTGGTGTGTCGCTAGGCTAGAGCGGAACAGGAAAAAGGGAGGGAAACCAAAAGTATTGTTGATTTTGCCGAAAAATCCGTGTCTAAATGACTTGCCATTAAGACACGGATGTTAAATTGAGAAGTATTCATTGTGATAAGAGCTTGGCAAAACCCGACCCCTGCCCATCATCAAATCACGGTGTTTTGGTAGGCGTGGACGCATCAGCCACAGGCACATCTAGGCGTAGTTGGTCACGGGCTTCTTGTTGGGCATGATAGCCCAGTGCCAAGCTTGTGCAGAAAAATATGGTGGCAAGGATGGCGGTGGTGCGAGTTAGAAAGTTTGCCGAACCTGCCGCCCCAAACACCGTGCCTGCCGCTCCAGAGCCAAAACTTGCCCCAGCATCCGCCCCTTTGCCGTGCTGAATGAGTATGAGACCTGATAAGGCAATGGCGACAATGATATGAATGGCTAAGATAAATGTAAACATGGTGTTCTCGTTATTTTGATTGGCTAAATGCGTGGATAATGGCGGTAAAGCTGTCGGTTTTCAAGGAAGCTCCACCGACCAATGCCCCATCGATGACATCTGATTTGGCAAAGTTGGGGGCGTTTTTGTCGTTCACGCTACCGCCATATAAAATGGGGGTGGTCATACCAAATGTAGCTAATTCGTCTTTGATAAAGCGGTGTGTTTTTTCAATTTCATCAAAGGTTGGGGTAAGCCCCGTGCCAATTGCCCAAACAGGCTCATAAGCGATGATAAGTTTGGCAGCATCGTCATCTGCTTGATTTACAAACGCCTTTAAAATGGCTAATTGGTTTTTTAAAATCCCAAACGTCTCGCCACGCTCATACTCATCTTTGGTCTCGCCAATGCAGTAGATGACCGATAAACCGTGAGCAAAAGCGTGGGCGATTTTGGCGGATAAAATCTTATCGGTCTCGCCATGATATTGACGGCGTTCGGAGTGTCCCACAAGGGTAAAAGTCGCCCCAATATCCGCCACTTGGCAAGCCGATACATCGCCTGTAAATGCCCCTGTCTTAGCCGTCTTATGGGCGATGTCTTGCACGCCGAGCAGGATGCCGTCCGCCAAAGCTGATTTGACAGCTGATAAATGCACAAGGCTCGGCACCACGCCCACAGTACAGCCATCATTGGCAGGCAGGCTTGTGGCAAGGGCGGCCGCGTCTGATACGGCGGCAGGGTTTAACTTCCAGTTGCCGATGACGTATTTTTGACTCATGGGATTTCCTTTGGCTCTATTGTAATTTTAACCTAACAGCATATTATAGCAAACATTCCCCAAAAAATCAGCACACAAATGATGGGCGGTATTATTGGCGGTGTTTTTCCGATAATCCTAAAACTTTGCCCTTTGAGTAAAATTTTATGGCAAAAGCACAGCAAATTTTGTATTTTTGGAGTAAAATAAGCAAAAATATATGCAATTTTCACGCCAATTTTTATCTGATGACACATTTCTTTTAAAATTTGTCGCTCATTTGATTTTAATAAACATTGGCAAATGATTTAGGAAAATATTATGTCCGCTCCGAATTTTGGTGGTTTGGCACACATTTTGGTGTCAAATGGCTTGGTTGCCCCTGATGCCATGACCAAGGCTCTGACCGAAGCCCAGCAGCAAAGCATGGCGATTGTGCCATATTTGGTAGAAAACAAAGTTGCCCCTGCAAATAAGATTGCCAGTCTGCTTGCTCATGAATTTGGCGACCCATTATTTGACCTAAATGCACTGTCTCCTGATGCGGTCAATAAAGAGCTGGTTGATGAGAAAATCATTAATCAGTATGGGGCATTGCCACTCTTTAAACGGGGTAATAAACTTTTTGTGGGTTTGTCCGACCCCACCCGTCTAGATGCCATTGATGCCATCTCCTTTAACGCCAAGCTGACTGTTGAGACCATCGTTGTCGAAGAAGACAAGCTCAAAAAGATGATTGAGAATGTCTACTCAGGCGGTGGCGGACTGGGCAACCTAGGCGATGTTGACCTGTCAGGGGACTTTGATGGTGGGTCAGGTGATGAAGATGATGAAGGTGCTGACGTCAATTCAGGCGGTGGTGAAGATGCCCCTGTGGTCAAGTTCGTTAATAAAATGCTCCTTGATGCCATTCGTATGGGAGCATCGGATTTGCACTTTGAGCCGTATGAGAAGTCTTACCGTGTGCGTTTTCGTGTGGATGGGGTTTTGCAAATCATTAATCGCCCACCAGTACAACTGGCAGGTAAAATCGCCGCTCGTCTTAAAGTCATGTCGCAAATGGACATATCCGAACGCCGAGCTCCCCAGGATGGTCGTATTAAGCTAAAAATCTCCAAAACAAAAGCCATTGACTTTCGTGTGAACTCCTGCCCTACGCTCTTTGGCGAAAAGCTCGTACTGCGTATTCTTGACCCGTCATCAGCGATGCTTGGTATTGATGCACTCGGCTATGAGCCTGACCAAAAAGAGCTGTTCTTAGAAGCTCTTGATAAACCTCAAGGCATGCTACTTATCACAGGTCCGACAGGTTCGGGTAAAACGGTCTCGCTCTATACTGGTCTTAACATCCTAAATACGCCCGAGACCAACATCTCTACCGCCGAAGACCCTGTGGAAATTAACTTAGAAGGGATTAACCAAGTCAACGTCAACCCCAAAGTGGGTCTCACGTTCGCCTCCGCCCTAAAAGCATTCCTACGTCAAGACCCTGACATCGTCATGGTCGGTGAGATTCGTGATTTGGAGACTGCCGAGATTGCCATTAAAGCCGCCCAAACGGGACACATGGTATTATCCACCCTGCACACCAACTCCGCTCCTGAGACCCTAACTCGTCTGCGTAATATGGGCGTGGCATCGTTTAACATTGCCACATCGGTAAACTTAGTGATCGCCCAGCGTCTGGCTCGCCGTCTGTGCAAAAACTGCAAAAAGCCGACCAACGTACCTAAGCAGAGCCTGCTAGAAATGGGCTTTACCGAAGAAGATCTTGCCAATCCTGATAACGTCATCTATGAGCCTGTGGGCTGTTCTGAGTGTCGTGAAGGCTACAAGGGGCGTGTGGGTATCTATGAAGTCATGAAAATCTACCCAAGTATCGCTCGGATTATCATGGAAGACGGTAATGCCATTCAAATCAAAGACGAAGCGATGAAACACGGCTTTCGCGATTTGAGACGCTCGGGTATCATGAAAGTCTTGCAAGGCACGACCAGTATCCAAGAGATGTATCGGGTAACTTCTGAATAACATCGCTTAAACAAAAGCCCTTGTATATTCAAGGGCTTTTGATTGATAAAAACAGGGTAAAAAAGTAAGGGCAATCACGCCCTTATTTTTTGATTATTTACCAGCCTTTAACCACACCGTCTTTAAATTGGTTTTTGGCTTCGGCTTCTACCTCATCAGACTGATAGGCTTGAACGAAGTTTTTGATGGCGTCCGAGTCTTTGTTGTCGGCACGGGCAACGATGATGTTCACATAAGGCGAATCTTTGTCTTCAACAAATACGCCGTCATTAGCGGTTAGACCCACTTGACCTGCATAAGTGTTGTTCACCACTGCCAAATCCACGTCATCTAAGGCACGAGCGGCGACTGATGTATCCACTTCTTTGATTTCAAGTTTTTTGGGGTTCTCTACGATGTCAAGCGATGTTGAGAATAGGTTGGTGTTGTCTTTTAGCTTGATAAGCCCTTGTTTTTCAAGTAAAATGAGTGCACGAGCTAGGTTTGACGGGTCGTTTGGCACTGCCACGATAGCACCGTCTTTAAGTTCGCTTATGCTTTTGATTTTCCTAGAATAGCCCGCCAGTGGATATACAAAGGTATTGCCTACGATGACCAGATTATCCAGCTTTTTCTCTTGGCTGTCTTTGTCAAGATAGGGCTTGTGTTGCATGGCGTTGGCGTCTAGGTCGCACTTGGATACGGCGGTGTTGGGTAAGGCGTAGTCGTTGAACTCAACGTATTCTACCACCAGACCGTATTTTTCCTGGGCGACTTTGGCGGCCACTTCGGCAACTTTATGTTCAGGTCCACTCATCACGCCCACTTTGATTTTGTTAGGGTCGCCAGCAGGGCAAGCTTTTACCGTTGTGGTTTGGGTGGTTGTGTCGGTTTTGGTGTCGGTTTGGGTAGGTTTGTCGCCACCACAGCCGACCAGGGCAATGCCTGACGCTAAGGCACACAGACCAAAAAATTTGTTTGCTTTCATAAGGGTTCTCTGTTTAAAAGGAATGATATTTATCTGTTTGTCAATTTAAAATCATTGAATTTATCAAATGACAAAATCATGACAACAATAAATTTTAGTATATTAAAGCAAAAAATTAGCCAAACTTCAATATGAATTTTGGCTAAAATTTTGACAAAAGGTTATGCCATTTTGGCATATCATCTATGGTCAAACCGCTCGGCAAGCATATCCCCCGCCTTTTGGCATATCATGACAATCGCCACGATGATGACGGTCGCTATCCATTTGACATAGACCATACCACGATGTTCGCCATAGCTGATAGCAAGGTTGCCCAGACCGCCACCGCCCACCACGCCTGCCATTGCCGAGTAGCCGATGAGCGAGACGAGAGTGAGCGTTATGGCGTTGATGAGTATGGGTAGGCTTTCGGGGAAGTAGTATTTGGTGATGATTTGCCAGTTGGTCGCCCCCATGGCATGAGCCGATTCGGTCAAGCCTGTGGCGATTTCTGCCAAAGCATTGGCGGTAAGCCTTGCCACAAAAGGAATGGCGGCCATGGCAAGTGGCACAATGGCGGCGGTCGTGCCGAGCGTTGTCCCCACAATCAGACGAGTAAAGGGCAATAAAATAATGAGCAAAATGATAAACGGCACCGACCGCCCCACGTTGATAACCACGTCCAATATGGCAAATAAAGGCTTGTTCGCCAAAATCCGCCCCTTGCCCGTCAAAAACGCCACAAACCCAAGCGGTAGCCCCACCAGCACCGATATGGCGGTAGAGACCAGTCCCATATAGACCGTCTCGTAAGTGGACTTATAGACCATTTGCCACATTTGGGGGGTCAGCTCGCTCATAAAGCCTTGATAAATCTCATGCCACATGGCCTAACACCTCAAATCCAACATGATGTTCTGTAAAAAACGCCAACGCCTCCACGCACGCCGTCCGCTCGCCAATCATTTGGCTTATGGTTACGCCAAACTTGACACCGCCCACATAGTCCATTTGTGAAGTCAAAATGTTAAATGCCACGCCAAATCGCCGTGTCGCCTCCGAAAAGAGCGGACTGTCCACCGTTTTGCCACTAAATTCAAAGCGTATCACAGGATAAGTGCCGTCCGTCTCATGGGTGTGCAGGCGTGCCAAAAATTCATCAGGTAGGCTTACATGAAAAGTCGCCTTGATAAAGTCATGGGCAAGCTCGGTTTGGGGATTGGCAAAAATCTGCCCCACCGTGCCTTGCTCCACCAACACGCCCTTGTCAATGACCGCCACTTTATCACAAATGCGTTTGACCACGTCCATTTCGTGCGTGATGAGCAGTATGGTGATGCCAAGCTCGCTGTTGATTTTTTTTAATAAATCCAAAATCGCCCCTGTTGTGGCAGGGTCTAAGGCACTGGTTGCCTCGTCGCAAAGTAGTACCTTGGGGTCGGTTGCCAACGCTCGAGCAATGGCGACACGCTGTTTTTGACCGCCTGATAAGCTAGACGGATAGGCGTGATGACGCTCGGATAAGCCCACCAAATCAAGCAGGGAGCTTACCTTTTCTTTGATGACGTGTTTGGGCGTGCCAGACAGTTCAAGGCTTAAAGCGACATTATCAAACACCGTGCGAGATGAGAGCAAATTAAACTGCTGAAAAATCATGCCGATATGACGGCGAGCCTTGATAAGGGCGGTGTTATCTAGACTCATCAAGTCCACACCGTCCACAAACACGTGTCCTGTCGTGGGGCGTTCTAGGAGGTTCACACAGCGAATGAGCGTGGATTTACCTGCTCCGCTGGCTCCAATCACACCAAAAATCTCGCCCTTTGCCACCGTCAAATCGGTCGGTTGTAGGGCGGTAAAGGTTGTGGGTTTGCCGTCTTTTTTTATGGCGAAAGTTTTGCTAACGCCTTGTAATCTTATCATAATGGGTAAATTTGGGGAAATTAGCTATTATAGCATGGATTGGGCGAGTGTTATGGCAAAAATTGATGAATTGGTAGGTTTGTGATAACAATTGTCATGTTGATGCTCGCTTGCTGATATCAAAAACATCAGTGTCAATTTTTAAAGAAGCTTTCATGTGGTAGACTGTCCAAAATTTACGCAAAATTACATTTTACCGAACGCATTCGCACAACCACGACAGTTGCAACAATATAGTAACATTTTTAAAATTTCTAGGTTAAATCACGCACAAGACTGCCGATGATTTTACATTTTGTGGCTATCACACGCCCCAAAAATCCCCTATCATACATCCATCGCCAACGAGAGATGAATACTAAATGAATGCTTGATATCTGTTGAACCAAGATGATAAGCATGAATGACGTAACATGGTTGGTGCCGTGGGTAAAGCTAATTTTGGATGATTTTAATGATGATTTGCTAGGTTGTTATGTTAGTTTAAATAATGAATAAAATCAACGTTAAATGAAAATAGAGTTTCACTTCGCCCAAATCAGTAATAACCAAGTAACAAACCCATTTTAATAAGGAATTCATCATGAGTAATTATGACCATATCGATCGTGACGTTGTAAAAAATATGTCCGATGAGACTAAAGCAGACCTAAACGCTGACCCAATCACAGGCGAGCCAGGTTCACACCCAGTGGGCACGGCAGTCGGCGGCTTAGGCGGTGCAGCCGCAGGGGCAGCCATTGGTGCATTGGCAGGTCCACTAGGGGCGCTTATTGGCGGTGCCGTGGGTGCAATCGTTGGTGGTGGTGCAGGCAGTGCCGCAGGCGAAGCCTTTGACCCAACCATTGAAGAAGCCTACTGGCGTGCTCACTATGCCACATCGCCCGCTTATGTAGCAGGTTATGATTATGACCGTGACTACCTACCTGCTTATGCCGTAGGTTATGCTAACCGCCCACATTATCCTGCTGATGCTCGCTTTGAAGATCATGAAAATGATTTGGAGCGTTCATGGAATGAAGTTAAAGGCGAATCACGTCTGGCGTGGGAACAAGCCAAACTTGCTGCTCGTGATGCATGGTATCGTGTAAAGTACTAAGAAGTGCTAAATAATAAGTTAAATTTGCCTGATTAATTTTAATTGGGTTCATAAAATAAAACCACTTAAATGCTCTGCATTTAGGTGGTTTTTTGTGCTGTTTTATCATTGTAAATTTTGGTTATTGCTATTTCAAATTTTAAAAATACCCCCATTTATAAACCTATCGTATTTTAAATACCTAAACATTTATCAAAATATTAAAAGGCATATCATGGCACACGAATACATCAGTATCAAAGGGGCAAAAACCCACAACCTAAAAGACATCAACGTGGACATTCCACGAGACAAGTTAGTCGTGATTACAGGTTTATCAGGTTCGGGCAAATCATCGCTCGCCTTTGATACGCTCTACGCCGAAGGGCAAAGACGTTATGTGGAGAGCTTGTCCGCTTATGCTCGCCAGTTTCTATCGCAAATGGAAAAGCCTGACGTGGACAGCATAGAAGGCTTATCCCCCGCCATTGCCATTGAACAAAAATCAACCAACCATAACCCCCGCTCCACCGTCGGCACGATTACCGAAGTGTATGATTATCTGCGTTTGCTATTTGCTCGTGTCGGCACGCCTCATTGTCCTGAACACGGCTTGCCCATGGTCGCCCAAACCGTGAGCGAAATGGTGGACGACATTCTTGCCAAACCTGACGGCACTCGTCTCATGCTCCTTGCCCCTGTCGTGCGTGAGCGTAAGGGCGAGCATATTGCCCTATTGGAGGGCTTACAGGCACAGGGCTTTACCAAAGTTCGCATTGACGGGGTAGTCTATGACATGGACGAGCTGCCCACCCTTGCCAAAACGCACAAACACACCATAGACGTGGTGGTAGATAGATTTAAGGTGCGAGGTGATTTGGGCAATCGTGTGGCGGAGAGTTTGGAGACCACGTTACGTCTAGGCTCGGACATTGCCATTTTGCATAACATGGACGATGAGAGCGAGACGGTGCTGTCCGCCAAGCACTCTTGCCCTACCTGTGATAGGGCGGTGAGTGAGTTAGAGCCACGCCTGTTTAGCTTTAACAATCCCGCTGGAGCGTGTCCGTCCTGCGATGGGCTTGGCAAACGCCAGTATTTCTCTGCCGAACGTATCGTTACCGAACCTGCCAAATCCTTAAATCAAGGGGCGATACACGGTTGGGACAAACGCCATGCGTATTATTTTGGGCTATTGACAACCGTTTGCACGCATTTTGGCATTGACATGGATAAGCCGTGGCAAGACTTAACCAAAAAAGAGCAAACTATCATTTTAAACGGTTCGGGCAAAGAAAAACTGACCTTTAATTTTACCGATGAGCGTGGGCGTAAAACAACCAAAACCGTGCCATTTGAAGGGATTTTACCGTACCTAGAACGCCGTTATCACAGCACCACAAGTAACATCGTGCGAGATGAGCTGGCTCAATATTTATCCGATACGACTTGTAACGTGTGTCATGGTGTTCGCCTAAATGACATCGCCCGCAACGTCAAAGTGGACGGACGGGGCGTGGGCGACATCATTGCCCTGCCAATAGGGCAAGCGTGGGAATATTATGAAAACCTGCACATCGGCGGACACAAAGGCGAAGTAGCGGATAAGATTTTTAAAGAAATTCGTGAGCGTTTGGGCTTTTTGACCAAAGTGGGGCTAGAATATTTGACCCTTGCCCGCTCTGCCGAGACGTTATCGGGCGGAGAAGCTCAGCGTATCAGGCTAGCGAGCCAGATCGGGGCAGGGCTTATGGGGGTTATGTATGTGCTTGATGAGCCGTCCATTGGCTTACACCAACGAGACAATGACCGCCTGCTATCCACGCTGACGCACCTGCGAGACCTAGGCAATACCGTCATTGTCGTGGAGCATGACGAAGACGCCATTCGCACCGCTGACCATATTATTGATATTGGTGTGGGGGCAGGCGTGCATGGGGGACGTGTGATTGCCACAGGGACGGCGGACGAGATTGCCAAAAATGATGATTCATTAACAGGACAATATTTATCTGGCAAAAAACGCATTGAGATTCCCAAAATCCGCCACAGTGCCAAGACAGGCGAGATTAAAAAAGGCAAAAAAACCATTACCGAACCCTTATATATCCGCCTAGACGGAGCCAAGGGCAATAATCTAAAAAATGTCAACCTAGCCATCCCAATCGGTGTCATGACCTGTATCACAGGCGTATCAGGCTCAGGCAAATCCACGCTCATCAACCGCACGCTGATGCCACTGTCTGCCACGCACCTAAATAACGCAACCACGCTTGTGCCTGAGCCGTATGACAAAATCACAGGGCTTGAACACCTTGATAAAATGGTGGACATAGACCAAAGCCCAATCGGTCGCACGCCACGCTCCAACCCTGCCACTTATACGGGCGTGTTTACGCTCATCAGAGACCTGTTTACCCAGACCCCCGAAGCTCGAGCAAGGGGCTATAAGGCAGGGCGGTTTAGCTTTAACGTCAAGGGCGGTCGCTGTGAAGCCTGTCAAGGGGACGGTATGATAAAGGTGGAAATGCACTTTTTGCCCGATATGTATGTGCCGTGCGATGTCTGTGCAGGCAAACGCTACAATCGTGAGACCCTAGAAGTCCACTATAAGGGCAAATCCATATCGGACGTGCTTGCCATGACGGTAGAAGATGCGTTGGCGTTTTTTGAAGCAATCCCTGCCATTCATCGCAAATTAGAAGCCCTGATGCAGGTGGGCTTGGGCTACATTCAGCTTGGGCAATCCGCCACGACATTGTCAGGGGGCGAAGCCCAAAGGGTGAAACTTGCCAAAGAGCTTGCCAAACGAGACACAGGGCAAACCCTTTATATCCTAGATGAGCCGACCACAGGCTTGCATTTTGAAGACATTGCCAAACTGCTTGACATTTTGCATGCTCTGCGTGATAAAGGCAACACGGTGGTGGTTATTGAGCATAACCTAGACGTCATCAAGACCGCCGACCACATTGTGGATTTAGGTTATGAAGGTGGCTCGGGTGGGGGCGAGATTGTCGCCACAGGCACGCCCGAACAAGTGGCACAAGACGAAAAGTCGCATACAGGGCGGTTTTTAAAAATGGTGTTGGATAAGGGTTGATGAAAAAATCCAAACTGCTTAAACTGACCCTAACCGCCTTGGCATTGTTATTGATACCAAGACGAAGTAGTCTCAATCCGCCAAAAAGGTAGCCCATGTACTTATTTGACACCCACACCCATTTTGACGTACCCGAATATGACAATAAGCGAGATGACTACAACCGCACCGCTTTTACGCATGGCGTGCGTCATGTGGTGCTTATCGGCTATTTGGCAAAGTATTTTGACAGAATGAGACAGGTCAAATACTATGCCGATGACCATTATTCAATCAAGCATCATTTGGCGTGTGGCTTGCACCCGTTATATATCAAAAAGCATGGCGATGATGACTTGTATATTTTAGATAATTATCTAAACAAATATCCCAACATTGCCATTGGTGAGATAGGGCTTGATACTTATTCTGATGAATTAAAATCGGTGGATAATTATAATAAGCAATGCCGTTTTTTTATAGAGCAAATCGGCTTATCAAAAACGCATGATTTACCCATTTTATTGCACATTCGCAAATCACACGCCGATACCCTAAAACTTTTAAAGATGCAAAAATACAACGCCTACAATCAAGGCGGTATTGCTCATAGTTTTAGCGGTGGCGAAAATGAAGCGTTGCATTTTGCCAAATTGGGTTTTAAAATTGGCATTACAGGGCAAATCACCAACCCCAATGCCAAAAAATTACGCCAAGCAGTAAAAACGGTTTTTGATAAAATTGGTATATCTGCTTTTGTTATTGAGACCGATTGCCCTGATATGAACCCTATTCCTGCTCAAATAGGCGGTAATTATTTTAATGAGCCAAAAAATTTAATATATGTTTTAGATGAGTTATCGGTATTATTTAATATGGATAAAGAAAAATTGGCATATAAACTTTGGCAAAATAGCAATGACGCATTTAAAACTAATTTTGACTATTGTTAAATGATTTTTGAAAATGATAATAAGGTAGGGGCGAATTGCAATTCGCTCAAAATGTAAAGTAAAAATTGGTAGGGTGTGTATTACGCACCATGAAATGATTTAATCTTAATTTAAAATACCTACTCATCAATTATTTAATAATTATTTTTAGGTTATAGGGGTAATTTATTTACCCAAAATTTAAAGAGTAAAAATAAAATGATCAACCGCAGATTTACAGGCACCTGCACGCTATATCAAGATGATTTTGATAAATTTAGCAATGCCCACGTTATCATCATCGGTATCGGTGGCGTGGGGTCGTGGGCGACAGAAGCCCTTGCTCGCACCGGCATAGGCGAGCTGACGCTCATTGACATGGACGTGTTGGTGGAGAGTAATGTCAATCGCCAACTGCCCGCCCTAACGGACACCTTTGGTGAATCCAAAATCGGCGAGATGACAAAGCGAGTGGTAGGCATCAATCCTGCTATCAAAATCAATGCCATTGATGAATTTATCACGCCTGATAATATCGATAATCTATTACCAAGTATTGATGTCATAAAAGAATACAAAGCCAAAAAAAGACCGCTCATTATATTAGACTGTGTGGACGATATGAATGCCAAATTGGCAATCGCCTTATACTGCCGATTTAATAAGGTTAAGCTCATCATATCAGGCGGAGCAGGGGGCAAAATTGACCCTTTACAAATAAAGGTAAGTGATTTAAAAGACGTCTATCAAGACCCCTTACTTGCCAAATTACGCCAAAATCTAAGAGATAAAAATATCAATAAATCTTTAAAGGAAAAGTTTGGCATGAAGTGTGTCTATTCATCCGAACCCCTAAAACTTGCCAATGCCTGCGAGAGTGGGCTTAACTGTGGTGGCTATGGCTCGGCAGTAACGGTAACGGCAAGCGTGGGCATGATAATGGCAAGCGAATGTTTAAAGATGATTGGTAATTTTTAACTTTATCTGTTATTATCTCAATTTGGCAATTAATAAATTCACAAAAAATGAAGTTATCTTATGAAAATTTTACAATCCAAACATTATCATCCAAAAAAGATTTTTAATGAAGTCTATATGGACAATCAATATCAAATCGTGGCACAGGATTTGGAGCGTTCTACGTCCACGCATGACAACCCTTATTATCAGCTTTTATCGTCCATTTTACCCAGTGTTGATTTTCATGATATGGTGATTAAAAAAGACAAATTAGTGGATTTTGTTAAATGTACCGATTATCATCCTGTGGCGTTTGACAAAAAGAACCATGTATTTTATGAAAATGAAATTTGCTATTTTTATGATAAATATGACTTATTTATTGTCGCCAGCGAAAACCTAAGCAATGAATATGACAAAACCATTATTGAATCAGGATTTTTGCGAATAGACCATATTTTTTATGACCCAAGAAATGAGCATTCATTAACCAATATTCGCTCTTTTTTTTAATGAGTATTTGCAAAAATACATCTCAAAAGATAGTAAAGTATTGCTATTATTAAAAGAAGGGCGAGATTTGGTATTTAAGCATCAAGGCATTAAACCTTATACGCTTGATTTGCAGACAATGTATAATGACGACTTTTTGCCTGTTCATGCTAAAATTAAAGATGAATTGGCACAAGGAAAAAAAGGCGTGGTGTTATTGCACGGCTTGGCAGGGACGGGCAAGACTAATTATATCAAATGGCTCACCGCCCAAATTCCCGATAAGGATTTTATCTTTGTGCCAAATAATATGATTGGCGAGCTTGCCAAACCTGAATTTATGAGTATGCTTATTGAGCAAAAAAATTCGGTATTGGTATTAGAAGACTGCGAAAATTATATTGCCGAGCGTGTCGGCGGTGGCAATCAAACGGATGTGGTGGGCATTATTCTAAATATCGCTGATGGGATATTGTCAGACGTATTAGAATGCCAGTTTATTTGTACCTTTAATGCCGATTTAATGGATATTGACCATGCTTTATTAAGGCGTGGGCGACTCATTGCTGAATATCAATTTGGTAAATTGTCTATTGAAAAATGCAATGCCTATCTAAAATCCATTGGCAAAGATATTACAGTGGATAAAGAGATGACCCTTGCCGAATTAACCCATATTGATGAAAAAGAATATAAAGCGGTTGATGATAAAAAAGTGGGATTTGGGTTTGTTTAAATCTATTGGTGTTAAATTTTAGATAGATGAATAAGGGTAATTAAATTTGCCCTTATTTTTTATATTAATTTTTGGCAGTGGTTCAAA
>NZ_MUXV01000035.1 GCF_002014975.1 Moraxella bovis | reverse complement strand
ATTTTAGTTTAACAATGCCATTTAAAAAAATAATAAAAATTTTATAAAAAAATCCTTGCATTTTTAATAAAATTTAATAAAATAGTAACGGTTGTATAAATGCCGTTTAAATTACATTCCAATGATAATGGTAAGGCTGGCGGTTCAAGTCCGCCCAAGCGTGCAAACGCTTGTAGCTCAATTGGATAGATCATACGGTATCTAAACAAATTTTGGTTATATAAATCCCCCAATAACATAAATGCCATTAAGACTACATTTTTGGGTAATGAGCTGTCTTAATGATTTTGGTTATGTTTTTGCATTAAAATGTGTTGATGATTACATTTTTCCAATGTCTTTTATCATTAACAAATTGGTTTAATGCTTTAAAAAATTCTTATTAAAATGCCTGACAGATTACATTTGGTTGAAATTGGGTTCAAATCCCAACCTATTGCAAAATAGCGTAAAATCTGTCAAATTTTGTTTGATTGGTTAATTTTTTACCGTCCTTATTGTAAAATAGGGGCGGTTTTTTATGGGTAAATTTTAAGGTGTTGATGATTTGGGGTTGGTAATTTTCAAAAAAAACAGTATGTTTAATTATATCTTATTTTATAAATAACTAGAATATTTTATAGTTTTTAATAAAAAATTTAAGCATTAAATAGGCGATTTAAAAACTTTTTAAAAATTTAATTTATTAAAAATCAATCACTTAAAAAATTTTTTCGCCAATTTTTCAAACTTGGCACAAACTTTGGACAATAAAAGTAAGCACCTATTTTAAGGAATACCCAATGCAAAAATTTATCCTAATTCGTGGTCATCAAGGTTCTGGCAAATCCACCTTTGCCGAACAAAAAATTGCCGAATTTAAAAAAGAATTCCCAAATGGCGAAATTATTCATATTGAAAACGACCTATTATTAACCGATGAAAATGGCGTTTATCATTGGACGCCAGAGCGGATTGAAAAAGCGGTGCAAATCGGTCAAACCGCAATGAAAACCGCCTTTGAAAAAGCCCGTGCCAATCCTAATTTGGATATATTGGTGATTAATTCCAATACCAACCAAAAATCATCGTCTTGTATTCATCTTTTACAATCGGCTCGTAAAAAAGGACTGGTTACGGAAATTTATCGTTTGCATAATTTTTTTGACAATGTGCATAATGTCAAACGAGACGATGTGTTGTCTGCTTATGTTAAATTAAACAATAATCAACTTCGTGATGAAATTCATATTGACCCAATTCGCCCAATGAGCGATGACATTAAAGCTAATATTGAAAAAATGAGCCAATTTAACAACAAAAAAGAATTACCCTTTGACGAAAACCGCCAAAGTTATATTACTGATGACTATCTAAAATACGGCAAAAGAAATTTTATCATCAAACAATCGAAAACTTATCCAGAATTGTTTGTCTTAAAATACAAGAGAGATGTATTTTTTAATAATACTTTTGACAACGCCTTACTTGAAATGCGTGGATTGGTGCTTGATAAATATAACAATATCATTGTTCGCCCCTTTAAAAAAGTATTTAATTATTCAGAACGCATTGCCAAAAAATCCAAATATCCCATTAGCATAGACGATAATCATTTGGTGGATGTGGTATTAAAGGTCAATGGGTTTTTGGGCGTGTGTACTTATGTGGCACTTGATGAAACGCATCCAAGTTATCACGCTGAGTTTAATCATCAAGTATTGTACTCTACCACAGGTTCTTTGGACAGTGATTTTGCCAAAATGAATGAAATCCATTGCCAAAAGTATGAAATGCTGTTTAAACAATATCCCAATCACACCTTTTTATTTGAAATCACCGATGAAAAAGATGTGCATATCATCAAAGAAGTGTTTGGCGAAACTTTGATTGGGATTATTGATGTGGCGACAGGGCGACAATTTGATGAAAATGAATTAAATGCCATTGCCGATACATTTAATGCCGAACAAAACGCCATTGGTAGCGGTATTACAATCAATCGCCCGCAAATGATAACAGCAATGCCTTTTGGCGAATTAAAAGCCTTATTAAAAACCGTAGAACACGAAGGTTTTATGGTGTTTGATAGCCAAACAAAAGAAATGCTCTTTAAACTTAAATCGCCGTATTATTTGATTTCAAAATTTTTGGGGCGTAGCAATGCTACCAATCTTGGGCGTAAACTGGATAAAAGACAAGTTGATGAAGAATATTATCCGTTGATTGATTATATTAAGGATAATAAAGAGAAGTTTAATCAGTTATCAGAACTGGATAAAATTGCGTTTATTCAAGAGTTTTTGGGGCGATTATGAAACAATCAGATGAATTAAAACCATTTCAATCTATCATTGATGAATTTTATCAAGTATTTAATTATCCAAAACCAACTGGATTGTTAAATGTCTGTACTTGTGGCTTATGTATCGATGAAAAACTTGAATTAGAACTGCGAACATTGCCTTTGCGTGAATTAACTCGTAATCATTTGTATGGATTACAATGATACCGCCAAAGACCCGATAGAAAGACCTGATGAATTAAAATATTTTTTACCTAGAATGGTGGAATTATTACCGAAGGTGAAAATTTACACCATTCTACTGAAATTTATTTTCAGCGTGTGGGAAATTGTCCAAAAGGCAGTTTTAGCACACAAGAAATGGCTCTGTGGAATAAATTTTGCTATGAGTATCTAAAAGTCTTAGTTAATGTTTATCCTTATGAGCGTTTAAAATGGCAACAAGACGGTGTATTTGACTGTTTATTGATGTTTCATATTGGTGGTGCAAATATTCAACCATTTTTAGAATATTGGGAAACGCTAAAAACACCACAATCTACCATAAATTATATATTCAGTAGTGCTTATGATTATTGGGTTAATTATTATCCACATCCTGTTGATTATAAAATTGATATGGTATTTGCACAAGACTGTCCAGAATTTAAATCAATAATGAAACATTGGCTAGATAATCAAAAGCATAAACAGCATTTTACCGAGTGTATCATCAATCTAAGTAATGATGATATTGATAAATTTTATGCTGAATATGAATTTGCAAAAAGAAATGATTATATCAGTTGTGTTTTTGACGCTTTAACAGGTGTTAATTGGAGATAATCCATAAGGTGTGTACCACGCACCAATCATACCCAATCACGGTGCGTAATACGCACCTTACAATTTAAGGAAAAACCAATGATTTATTTTACTTCTGACCTGCATTTTAGCCATAAAAATATCGCCAAATTTTGTCCAACTTTTCGCACACCCTTTGAAAGTTTGGATAAAATGAATGATGAACTCATTAAATTTTGGAATGCCACTATTACTCCTGATGATGTGGTCTATAATTTGGGCGATGTGTCATTTAGCCACGATTTAACAGAGATTGAGAAAGTATTAAGTCAGTTAAATGGCAAACATCATTTAATTTTGGGCAATCACGATAATTTAATCAAACGGCATAAAGAGCGGTTTTTAACTCAAACCAAAAATGACGGCAATCCACTATTATCATCGGTACAGGATTATTTAAAATTAACTTTTAAAGAAACAAAACATACACTGATTTTATCGCATTATCCGATAGATGAATGGGACGGCTGTCATAAGGGCTATTATCATTTGCACGGGCATATTCATGACCGCATGGCAAAAGTCAAAGGCAAGATTTTAAATGTTGGTTTTGATTTGCACGGCAGATTTTTAACGCTTGATGATATTGATGAATTTTTGCAAGAGTTACCGAATGTTTCACATTTTGGCGGTGATGATGAGATTGTGCTTTGTGATGATGTTTATCAAAATGCCAAAAGAATAAAAGATGAATTGTTGAAGTTAAATGAGTGAAGATAGATAATTTAATTTGTGTCTTGATTTAACGTTTAACTTTCGTTAATATAGCCATAGTATTTTTAAATTGATTAAGGATTTTATTATGATGAGCCAAGAATTAACCCACAAACTATTAACCAAAAACCCCTATTTTAATGTATCAGGTTTGACTTCATCAGAAGCCAATTATATCTGTGAGCGTATCAAAGAAACCCTAAAACCAATCCAAGATGAGATTACCAACCTAGAAACGCACACATCTAGCCTTGACGGTGAATCATTGGATAACTTTAAAAAGGTTAATGATATTGATGGCAAACTTGCCAATATTGGTAAGTTATACGCCATTTCTGCCTTTTTTAGAAGTGCTATTAAAGAGAAAGACAATAGACTTGATATGATTAACATCAAAATCAAACAAGTGCGAGATGAGCAAGATTCATTATTGGTGGGTATTGATGTGTTAGAATTGCAACGCCTAATCAATGTGGCTATGGAGGATTATCTTTTGACATTGCCATTATCTGATGTTATTACCTATAAGACTGCCGAAGCCAAAGCGTCTCATATTGGCAAATTTATTCATAACTTTGATAAAATCCGCACAAGCCTTACCAAAAAAGAACGCATTAGTTTTAAAGAAGTGGGCGAACAGGTATTTAAAATTCATCACACGCCATTATATGAGCTAGATGAATTACAACAATTACAAAACTATCTATTAGCCGAGCATAGAGAACATGAAAGTACGGTAAATGCCTATAAAGCCAAATTCCGTGAATTTCAAAATAAATCGCTTGTGGCTTATGAAGAAGAGTATAATAAACGCTCTCACGAACGCCAAATGCTGTTAAACGAAAAAGTAAAAGCCGAAACCGAAAAACTCATCGCTATAAAAAATGAGATTGCCAATTTTAAAATCATTGTGCCAAATGAATTTAAAGCAATCATTGATGAGTTATTGACCGTAAAACTATGATAACCGATTTTGGGGAAATGGGTTTTGACCTATAAAGCCCATTTTATCCAAAAACCAAAGTAGCACAAGGCGAATTAAAATGGCATTGTTGCCCTAGCATTGAACATGCAACGAATTTGGGATTCGTCTATCAAACCATCGCCCTATTTTTGTCCTTTAAAGTTTACCAATTTTTAAAAATTGGACTTTATAAGGCATTATCTTTGGCTTTAACTTAATAAAAATAGGGGTCTTTGCTTTTGATTTAGGTGTTGCCTGCGTGCCTTGTGCTACTTTACCTTTTTTATCTTTTATTTTCTCATCAATCACTTATCAAGCATTTTTATAAACACCCCATAAACAACATAATCACTACAAAAATTTTGCCCTTTCAAACAAAAATCATTTGGCAATTTGGCAAAAATGGTGTATTTTATAGCGTAATATTTGCTTACATTTAAGCATCTGATTGTGATTAATTTTTGAGCAATTTGACCGATTTTACTGCCAATACATTCCATCTTAGAATATTAAGGAAGAATCATGCAAAATTTTAGTGTCCCTGCCGACCGTCCTTGGGTAAAAACCTACGCCGATAATGGGCTTGATATTAATGTCAAGGTGCCAGACGGTGTCAATTCCCTGCTTGACAGCTTTGAGCAGAACTTTGCCAAACATGGCAATAAAGTCGCCCTAACGTGTATGGGGGCGTCCATTACTTATCGTGAGCTTGATACATACAGCCGTCAGATTGCCAGTTATTTGCAGTCGCTGGGGCTTGATAAGGGCGACAAAGTGGCGGTGATGATGCCAAATATTTTGCAGTATCCGATTGCGATGATGGGCATTATTCGGGCAGGTCTGACTCTTGTCAATGTCAATCCGCTGTACACACCGCATGAGCTAGAACATCAGCTTAATGACAGCGGGACAAAGGCGTTGTTCATCGTGGAGAACTTTGCTCATACCTTTGAAAAGGTCAAAAACAAAGGGCAGGTTAAGCATGTCATTGTGGCGAGCATTGGCGATATGATGGGGCTCAAAGGCATTTTGGTGAATTTGGTCGTCCGCCATGTCAAAAAAATGGTGCCAAGCTGGAACATTCCCAATGCCGTGAGTTTTAAAGATGCCCTAACGGCAGTATCGGCAAGTCGCTATGTCCGCCCCGAGCTGTCGCTTGATGACATTGCGGTGCTACAATACACAGGCGGTACGACAGGCGTGGCAAAAGGGGCGATGCTCACGCATAAGAACCTTGTGATTAACGTTGAACAATGCATGACATTTGTTAATAAAATATTTTCTACCAATAAAGATTTGACAGGTGAATACATCGCCACAGCGTTGCCTTTGTATCATATTTTCTCATTTACGGTATCCATGCTTGGTTTGAAGATGGGGTTTAGCTTGCTACTTATCACCAACGCTCGTGATTTTGATGCCTTGACCAAAGATTTTGCCAAATATCGTCCTGTGTTTTTCCCTGCGGTTAATACCTTATTTAATGCATTGGCTCATCATGAAGGCTTTAAAAACCTTGACCATACCAACCTACGTCTATCGCTTGGTGGGGGTATGTCGGTGCTACCAAGCACAGCAGAAGCATGGGAGAAGCTCACGGGTACTTACATCGTTGAAGGCTATGGGCTGTCCGAGACATCGCCTGTCGCCACGCTAAATCCGCCAGGCAGTTATACTGGCAAAATCGGCATTCCATTTCCCAATACCGACATTATCCTATTGGATGATGACGGCAAAGAAGTGACACTTGGGGAAGCAGGCGAGATTGCCATCAAAGGTCCGCAGGTCATGGCAGGTTACTACAACCGCCCCGATGAGACCGAGAAGACCATGACAAAAGACGGTTATTTTAAAACGGGCGATATTGGTGTGATGGACGAGCAGGGCTTTTTCAAAATCGTTGACCGCAAAAAAGACATGATTTTGGTGTCGGGCTTTAACGTCTATCCTAACGAAGTTGAAGAAGTCATCACCGCTCACCCCAAAGTGCTAGAATGTGGCGTGATTGGCGTGCCTGATGAGCATAGTGGCGAGCTGGTCAAAGTCTATGTGGTCAAAAAAGACGACAGCCTAACAGAAAAAGAAGTCATCGCATGGGCAAAAGAGAATCTAACAGGCTATAAACGCCCCAAATATGTTGAGTTCATTAATGAGTTGCCAAAATCTAATGTTGGTAAAATCTTGCGTAAGGATTTGCGTAAATTAGAAGAGGATAAAAAGGCGTGATAAGCTAAAAATTCATAACGCTTAAAAATCCGTCCAATCTGAATATTGCCAATGGGGATATTCTGGGTTGGGCAGTTTTGTTTTGGGGCAAAAACTGTTACAATAGTCCAAATTTTACTTTATAAAGGCACATCATGCGACACGACAACCGTGAATTATCCCAATTACGTCCCATCAGCTTTATCCGCAACTACACCAAACATGCCGAAGGTTCAGTGCTTGTCTGCTATGGCGACACCAAAGTGCTATGCAACGTCAGCATAGAGCAAGGCGTACCACGTTGGCTAAAAGGTCAAGGGCAAGGCTGGCTCACTGCCGAATATGGCATGCTCCCACGAGCCACAGGCACACGCACTCAACGTGAAGCGACTAAGGGCAAACAGTCAGGACGCACCCAAGAGATACAGCGTCTTATCGGTCGCTCGCTCCGTGCCATGCTGGATTTGTCAAAACTGGGCGAGAACACCATTTATGTGGACTGTGATGTCATACAAGCAGACGGTGGCACACGCACGGCAAGCATTACAGGCTCGGCGGTGGCACTCATTGATGCCCTAGAGAGCCTACAACGAGACAAGAGGCTTACCACAGACCCGCTCATCGGACTGGTGGGGGCAGTGTCGGTCGGTATCAAGGACGGACGGGCGTATTTGGATTTGGATTATGGTGAAGACTCGACCTGCGATACCGATTTGAATGTGGTCATGACCCAAGCAGGCGGATTTATTGAGATTCAGGGGACGGCAGAAGATAAGTATTTTACCCGTGAGCAGGCAAATGCCATGCTTGACCTTGCCGAGTCTGGTATTAAAGAGATTTTTGAACTCCAAAAACAAGCGTTGGGCTGGTAATGCTAAAAGTCATTGATGATGGCGTGTCTATCACGCTAAATGGCACCGAGTCGAACCCTGTCTTTGTCATGGCAGGGGTCCTTGTTGTGTTGGCGATATGTGTGGCGGTGGTTGCCATGACCGCTCCTGTACAGATTACCATTGGGGTGATGGCAGTGTTTGCGGTGCTGATTTTTGGTTTTAATATCTACAAAAACCGCCTAAAATACCAAAGCTGTATCGCCAGAGGGGTGATTATCATCAAAAATCGTGCCTTTATCGCACAGGGGCAAAACGTCAAACTGAGCGAGAATGCTCGTATTGAGCTGATAAATGACACCTTAGTCATCACTGACCTAGGGAGAAGCTGGCATATCTTGGGCTTTGATAATGACAAAGAACGCCACGTCGCCAAATCGGTACTAGAAGGCAAGGCATTAGAGAAGCGAGAGCAGGCGATACGGATTTTGTAAATTGATAAATCAAAACCAAAAACAAAGCCCAACATCGTCGGGCTTTGTTTTTGGTGGGTGCTTACTGTCCACTGGCAGGAGCGGTGGTCTTGGTGCTGTTTTTTTGGTTTTCAAGCTCAGCGATTTGGGCTTCGAGTAGGGCGATTTGCTCGGCTTTGGCGGTCGTCAAATCTTCCATTAGAGTCAGCTGATCTTGGATGAGTTCTTCTTGTTCAGCGATTTGGGCATCTTTGTCTGCCAAACGGTCAATCTCTTCTTTGATGAGTGCAGGGTCGGTTGGAATCTCAGCATTTAGAATCTCATCGGGATTAACCACAGGTTTGATGTCTGGCAGAATGCTGTCAGCAGAATCAACAGCTGGGGTCTCTGCTGGTGCTGTTTCTGCCTGCTCTGGGGTGGGTTCAGGGGTGCTTGATTGGGTAGGGGCTGTGCTAACGGCAGGCGTGGGGGTATTAACAGTACTACTGTCATTACCACTCATCGCCATGTAGAGTGCCACGCCAATCAGGGCTAGGGCAATCACACCGCCCAAGATGAGCTTGTTGAGCTTTTTAGGGTCGCTAAGTAGCCCTGTCAAGTCGCTTTTGTCGCCGCTATTTTTGGCAGGCTTTGGAGCTTTAGGGGCTTTGGGTTTGGTCATTTTTAGGGTTTTGGGCGAGCCATCTTTTTTGCCAAACAATCCTTTTTTAGCAGGCTTATCTTTGGCGACTTCGCCTTGCCCGAGACCACTGGCGACACTCACTCCTGCGACTGCTCCTGCACCCAGTAGGGCAGTATCGACGTTGCCGTTTGCCACGTCAGTAGGGGCATTGGCTTGGTTTAGGTCATCTAGTTGATTGAAAAAATCATCTTGGGCGGTGTTATTGGTAGCGTGGGTCAAATCAATGCCAGTAGCATTATTAGCCACGGTCACATCAGATAGGGCGATGTCCACAGGCTCATTGGTAGTCAAGTCAATGTCAGAGCTAGCGGTGTTGGCAGTATTTTGGTCAAACAGCTCGTCAAATTCGGCACTTAAATCGACATCAGCGGTGGTGTCGGTGCTGGCATTGAGATCGGCATTGCCAAAATCAATGTCCAAAAATTCATCATCAAAATTAATCTCGTTCAGGTCTTTTTTCTCTGACATGGGAAACCTATCTTATTGGCTAAATGGGGCTAATGAATGGCAGAGGTGTTCATCGGGCTTTGACTGACTTTGATATAATTCGAGTCTGATGGTGCCAATGAGACGCTTGCCAACAAATATTGCTGTACTATATCAAAATTTACAAGAATTTTCAGCTTTTTACAACAAAATTAAGACAAAAAGCACAAATTTTGACTCAAATTCATGATGGGGCGACATCTGATGGTTATTTTATAAAACGCACCACGCCCACGCTCTCTGTCATCGCCCCTTCGGTGGTGGCTTGGATTTGGGGCAGGTCGTCTGCGGTGGGTCGGCGTGCTGTATGCCCACATGCCACGCACTCAATGTACTCATCAGGCTCTGGCGTGAAAATCTGCACCTGCGCGGTGGTGTCGGTCGCTCCGCATTGGGTGCATTTGACCCCTGCAAGAAATTGGCGTTTTGGGCGGGTGGATTGGTATCTCATGGTGTTTTTCAATAAAAATAGGGGTAGATTTTACCCCCATTTGTGCATTTGTGCAATGGTTGGTTGTTTTTCTAACATCTCGCCTATCATCAAACACATAACGAATGGCACTTAAATGACTGCCTGTATAAGCAGGGTATTTTTGTATTTTGATATAAGAGGGCAGGCTTCGTTTTGGCTTTGTATCCCAGTTGTTATCATGTGCATAAATGTATTCTAAAAAATACTCTTTGCTGTCGTATTTTTGGATACGAGCATATAGGTCTTTTTTATCCACAAGTTTTTTATAGCTCCAATACCGAAAAGGTAACTTGCAAAGCGACTCTTCGGTTAAAGCGTAAGCGTTTTGTATTGACAATAGTGTTGGTCATAATATTGACTT
>NZ_MUXV01000034.1:60386-74153 GCF_002014975.1 Moraxella bovis | reverse complement strand
TTGGGGTTTGGTGGGTGTAACAAAGGATTTAAAGGTTAAACGGCTTTTAAATCCTTTTTTATTTTTAGAAAAATCAACACACCCATTTTAAAAGCCAAAACAACATCTTTTGTCAAAAAATTCCCCCATTGGACTCAGATAGTGGTAAAATTAGCATTTTTTTAATGAAAACAGAGTAAGACCATGAATCAAAACATTGCACGACTTTTGGTAACTTGTGCCGACCAAGCAGGCATTGTCCAAGCGGTATCAGGCTTCTTATATCATCACGGGGCAAACATCATCTCGCTTGACCAACACACGACCGAAGCCTATGGCGGTAGATACTTCATGCGAGTAGAATTTCATGTAGAAGATTTGGCAGACAAAAAACAAACTCTGCTTGATACCTTTGCCAAAAATGTCGCTGACAAATACCAAATGAGCTGGCGATTGTCTTGCAATTTTGATGTCAAAAAAGTGGGGATTTTGGTGTCCAAAGAAGACCATGCCTTGTTAGAATTACTGTGGCGTTATAGTCGTGGGGCATTGCCTTGTCAGATTACCAAAGTCGTCTCCAACCACGAAGATTTGCGTGCTGATGTTGAGAGCTTTGGCATTCCTTTTGTGCATATTCCCGTCGGTAAAGACAACAAAGACGAAGCCTACGATAAAATCGATGAAGTCATGCAGGGCAATGATTTACTGGTACTGGCTCGTTATATGCAGATTCTTACGCCAAGTTTTGTTGATAAGTGGGAGAGCAAAGTCATTAACATTCATCACTCATTTTTGCCTGCCTTTGTGGGAGCCAATCCCTACAAACAAGCCTTTGATAAAGGGGTCAAACTCATCGGGGCAACCGCTCACTATGTCACAAGCGAGCTTGATGAAGGCCCTATCATCGAGCAAGGCGTGGAGCGTGTCAGTCATGCTTTTGATGTGGCAGAGCTACGAGAGCTTGGGCGAGACATTGAACGTGAAGTGCTGGCTCGTGCGGTCAGGTGGCATTTAGAAGACCGTATTATCTTAGATGGTAATAAAACCGTGGTCTTTGACTGATTTTTGTTTCATCAAAAAACCGAACCATTTATCATGGCTCGGTTTTTGCCTGCTTAGCATTTTTGGGCAAAGATTAACGAGTGCGTGGGCAAACTTCGTTATCAGCAAAGAAATAAGCAATCTCACGCTCAGCAGATGTGGTGCTGTCAGAACCGTGAGCGGCGTTCTCATCAATACTGGTAGCAAAGTCAGCACGGATGGTGCCAGCTGCTGCTTCTTTTGGGTTGGTCGCACCTAGGATGTCACGGTGAGCAAGTACCGCATTTTCGCCTTCTAGTACAGACACAACAACAGGACCTGAGGTCATGAATGCCACTAGGTCAGGAAAAAAACCACGCTCTTTATGCTCAGCATAAAAACCTTCGGCTTCTTCTTTTGATAGATGTTTCATCTTGGTGGCAATGATTTTTAGACCATTTTTTTCAAAGCGAGAGAAAATCTCACCGATGTGGTTGGCACCCACTGCGTCTGGTTTTACGATAGAAAGTGTGCGTTCAATAGCCATGATATTTCCTTAAAATAAATGGATGAATAATTTCATAATTTTGCCGTTTTGTCGGTCAAAATCTTTTTTATTATAACCAAGTTTTGATAAAAATCCTAGGGGATAACGATAAATTTTAGCAAAAAATAAAGCATGACAAACCCGCCATGCTTTATTTTTCTTTACCCACTTTTACTTTATACTATTCCACCACTGTCTTTTTGTCTTTGGCTTCAAACATTAAGGTCGCCGCTTCAATGACAAACGCTTCACTCTCGGGCAGTTGGGGGCGTTCGTTTTCTTTCATCAAACTACGCTCTTCGGCTAGGGCATCCATACTCGCCTGATACATTGACCAGTCGGTAAATGGAGTCTCGCCTGTGGCTTGACGACGGGCGTTTTCGGCAGCCAAGGTTTTTTGCTCAATAAGGTCACGCTTGGCACGGCGTTTGTCAATGTCCACATCGGCAGGCTTTTTGTCATCATCCATGGCACGAATGTCATTGAGTGCTGTCAAATATTTAAACTGTGGATTGCTCTCTTGGCGTGCCTTTGATGATGCAATGAGCGATACCATCAAATCCTTGGCGTATTTGCCATGTGCCATGAATGGCGTGGTTTTGATGGTATCCCACTCCAAGGGGTTTTTATACTCACGCTCACCAAACTCAACCCCTTCATAGATGTTCACCAGTGGCACATCAGGCACCACGCCCTTGTTTTGGGTGCTACCACCTGTGATACGATAAAATTTACGCTGTGTGAGCGTCATTGACCCAAGTGCCAAATCATCACGCTGTACCTGTGCCGAGCCTTTGCCCGTGGTTGTACTGCCCACCACCAGTCCACGCCCATAGTCTTGAATCGCCGCTGAGAAAATCTCTGACGCAGATGCCGAGCCTAGATTGATAAGCACCACCATCTCGCCTGCATAGAGCTGTTTGCCACCGTCTTTATCGGCAAATACCTGCACGTTGCCTTTATTGTCACGGATTTGCACCAAAGGACCTTCTTTGATAAATAGCCCCAGCATTTTGGCAACTTCATCTAACGAACCACCAGGGTTATTGCGTAAATCCACCACCATGCCATCAATGTTTTGCTCATTTAACGCCTTGATGGCTTTTTCGGTGTCAAGGCTGACAGAACGGTACTCATCCGCCTCTGCCCCACTACGACGTGCGGCAAAGTTAAGGTAAAAACTGGGTATTTCTAACACGCCCACACGCTTGATGCCACCATCATAAGGCACTTCAATCACACGGTGATGCACGCCTGAATCTTCTTGTTTGATGACGTCACGCACGATGGTGACCGTACGAGCCGAACTGTCGGGCGTGTTGGGTTGTTTGACACGAATGGTAACAGACGTACCTTTTGCTCCCCGAATGAGTGCCACTATCTCACGGGTGCTAAATCCGACCGTATCCACCATACTCTCGCCATCTTGGGCAACCCCCAAAATCAGGTCATTGGCTTGGATTTGCCCTGTTTTTTGGGCAGGACCACCGTCCACTAGGCTCACAATACGGATATAATCAGGGTTCTTGCGGTCAGGGCGAATGGATACGCCAATGCCTTCTAATTGCAAATTTGACTGGATTTGCATTTCATTGGCCTGGACAGGAGCAAAATAGTTGCTGTGTGGGTCGTAAGTCAAGGTCGCCGCATTTAAAATCGTTTCCATGATTTCATCATTTTTTAGGCGGGCAAGCTGTTCTTGCTGACGATTTAGGCGGTTTAACAAAATCTCGGTGGGCGTACGCTCATCGCCACGCACCAAATCCTGTCCCCGAGCCAGCTCAGGATTATCCAAAAATGCCTTATCCTTTGCCTTGTCATCTTCTTGACCAAGAGTCAGTCCGATGAGTGCATAGGTGGTCTGCGTTTGCCAAAACTCTCGCTGCTCATCAACGCTCTTAAAACGTGGGGCTTCTTCACGGTCTAGTACGATGGTTTTATCGGTGTTTAGATTGACATCGGTTTTTAAAAACTCTTTGGCAAAATCATAATACTCATTGGAGCGTGTGCGATAACGCTCAAACACTTCAATCCCTGCCGACAAGTCGCCACGTTTTAGGCGTTCGGCGAAATTATCGGCATATTTGGCATTTAACTCATCGATGTCCGACTGTAAAAAAAGCGTGCGTGATGGGTCAAGCTGGTCATAGTACATGGTCAAGATTTTTGCCCCCATTTCCTGGTTTAGGGGCTGGTCTAGATAATGGGCTTTGTCCAATAATAACGACACTTGACGGGCGGTGACTTTTTGTTCGGCAGTCGGCTCAAAACCGACTTTATCCTGTGCCATCGCCACGCCCACATAACTTTGGGCAAACAAACCGCCTGCGATGACTGTTGCTACCCCTGATAAAAAAAGTTGTTTTTTTGACATCATAGTACTTCCAAACTCGGTTGTCACAACTGACAAATTAAAAGTGACTTATCATAACATATCTTTCTTTCATCCGCCTAAATTTATGATGAATTTTAGTAAAATTTGTACAATTTATGGCATAATAAGCCTTTTAAATTCTTATGGGATAATTTATGGCAACTGGTATTATCATGGCGGACGTGGACGGCTTGACACTCACCGATGACGATAAGACGTTTTTGGCAAATGATGCCTTGGGTGGGGTGATTTTATTTAAACGCAATGTACAAGACCCCGCCCAAGTGCGAGCCTTGACCGACAGCATGCGAGCGGTCAATCCACGCCTTATCATCAGTGCCGACCAAGAAGGCGGACGGGTGGCACGATTTAGAGACGGTTTTACACCCTTACCTGCCATGGGGCGATTGGGGAAGATCTATGATGATAACCCCGAGCTTGCTCTATCGCTTGCTTATGATACAGGGTATCTCATGGCGTGTGAAGTGTTGGCGGTGGGTGTGGACATTAGCTTTGCCCCTGTACTAGACATCAATGGGTGTAGCCTTGTCATTGGCGACCGTGCCTTTCATGCCGACCCGCAAGTCGTTACCGCCTTATCATCACGCTTTATAGATGGCATGAATGATGCAGGCATGAAAGCCACGGGCAAACACTTCCCTGGTCATGGCTCTATCGCCCCTGACTCGCACGTATCCGATGCGGTGGATAACCGCTCGCTTGATGAGATTTGGGGGTGTGATTTAATCAGTTTTAAAAATAACTTAGCCAAACTGTCCGCCCTTATGCCTGCCCATGTCATTTTTAGTCAAATTGATGACAAACCAGCAGGTTTTTCAAAAGTGTGGTTACAGGAGATTTTACGGGATAAAATGGGTTATGATGGCGTGCTGTTCTCGGACGATTTATCCATGAAAGCCGCCCATGTAGCAGGGGACGTCACCGCTCGGGTCAAATCCGCCATAGACGCAGGGTGCGACATGGCACTCGTTTGCAATAGCCGTGATGATGCTGTCCTTGCGGTAGAATTTGCCAAAGGTATGCCTGATGTGCCAAACCGTTTTGGCAAGATGAAAAGCGTGATACCTACTTGGCAAGGCGACTTAACTACGACTTGTCAAGCATTCGCCCATTATAATACCGCAAGAGATAATGTGCTTGGGGAATTTTTTAATGATGTTGGCAGACAAGATGAGAGAGACCCGACGAAATACATCTAACACAAACTGCTGTTATTACAGCATCTAAGGTAAAATATATAGGTTTAACCATCAAAGAGAGCATTGAAAATAGTTTGTTTTAATTGGGGCGTGCTTACCATTGATAACATTCTTATAAAATAAGATGAAACTTGAAAATTTCAATCAATTTTTGCATGAAAGATGGGCGATTTTTCTCATTTTTCATTGCAAATGCCAAAGGCAGGCACGTGCCAACAACGCTAAAATATTGATAAACAGCCCTAAATCGTCTGTAAAATCTTAGCCAATTTCTGTCTTGGCTCATCAGCTTGGGTAATAGAACGCCCAATCACCAAATAATCCGAACCATTATCCAAGGCTTCTTTGGGCGTACAAATGCGTTTTTGGTCGTCCTTATCATCATCGGGCAGACGAATACCAGGGGTAATGAGTTTAAACGCCTGCCTAAATTTAGATTTTAAAAGCGACGCTTCTTTGGCAGAGCAGACCACCCCATCAAGCCCCGCACGATGAGTCAGACCCGCCAGTCGCATGACATGCTCATCTAGCGTGCCTTGCACCCCCAGCTCACCGAGTACATCTTGTGTCATTGATGTTAGTACCGTCACTGCGATGAGCAGGGTATCATAACCACCGTCATTTAGGCGTGCCTTACACAGTGCCATCGCATCGGAGCCGATGGATGCATGCACATTCACCATCCACACACCCATGTCAGCCGCCGCCAAGACCGCCTGAGCTGTGGTATTGGGAATGTCATGGAATTTTAAATCCAAAAAAACTTGAAATCCACGCTTATGAAACGCATCCACCACCTCTCTGCCACAGGCAGTAAACAGCTCTTTACCCACCTTTAAACGACATAGACTCGGATCTAAGCTGTCCGCAAGTGCCAAAGCTGATGGTAAATCATGCTTGTCCACCGCAACGATGATGGGAGATGTGATTGGGGAGCGTGTATTTATTTGCATGGTTCTTTGTCTTAAAAGTAATGATTATAAAGGACGAGTATCAGACAGGGAGCGAGTGTCAGATTCTATGGTCGTGATGGTCTGCTCAGGGACGGTAACTTTGGTTTCATCCGCCAAGATATGCGACTGGCGAGAATGCTCAATCACAACATTAGCTTCATCCAATTTGGTTTGCAAATCTGCCTTTTCTTTACGCAAACGGCGGATTTCCAATTTGTTTTGTAACACCCTAAATAGTAGCACCGACAACAAGATACCAATGAAGACACCCAAAGCAATGGTTAGGACAAGCAATAACCCCAAATTCGTGGTTGGCACCTGTGAGAACAGCAGATTAACCGCAATCTCGCTGTTATTGGCAAGTACCAAGGCAATGGCATAGCCAAAAAACAGCACCAATAAAATAATGATAAATAAAGACATAAGATACCTTATCTGTTATGAATATCTACAAGCTCACGCAACGCCTTACCTGGCTTAAAGTGTGGCACGGCTTTGGCTTCGACATCCACATACTCGCCCGTTCTGGGGTTGCGAGCTCTGCGGGCATCACGATGATGCAAACAAAAACTGCCAAAGCCACGAACTTCTACTCGCTCGTCTTTGGCAATGCTGTACGTCATCATGTCCAAAATCTCACGCACTGCCTCATCAACTGCCATCTCTTCTAAATTATCACATTTAGATGCCACGTTTGTAATCAAATCTGACTTTTTCGTCACATCTTCGCTGTTATGGCTAAACTTGTTCTCTTGCTTGATTTCTTGCATTTTTTCACCTTTTGAACCACACCTTACTCAAATTCACAACAAAATTACCAATGAGCAAGGTTCAAGTTAAAGTGTCATCATACCGCAATTTTGCCAAAAATAAAATCAATTTTTTGTTAATTTTCAGATATTTAATCCAAAAAAAGACCTTGAATCACTTCAAGGTCTTCTGATAAATAAGCGATTAGCCTTTTAGTTGGTCGGCAAAGATGTCGCCCAAAGTTTTTGGCTGATTTTCAGTGGCTGCATTTGACAGCTCTTTTAGTGCTTGACGCTCATCGGCTTCGTCTTTGGCTTTAATAGACAAAGTAATGCTTCGAGCTTTGCGGTCGGCACGAACAATTTTAGCTTCTACTTCGTCGCCCACGCTTAGCACTTTTGATGCGTCTTCGGTACGCTCACGAGTGATGTCGGCAGCGGCCAGGTAGCCTTCTACGTCATCCGCTAGGGTAATAACTGCACCTTTAGCATCTACTTCTTTAACTGTACCTTTAACGATGGCACCACGCTCATTGGCAGATAGGTACTCGTTAAATGTGTCAGAGTTAAGCTGTTTGATACCTAGGCTGATACGGTTACCTTCGGCATCCACTTGTAGCACTTGGGCTTCTACGGTGTCGCCTTTGGTGTAGCTACGGATCGCTTCTTCGCCAGACTCATTCCAAGAAATGTCAGACAAGTGAACCAAACCATCAATACCACCTTCTAGACCAATGAAAAGACCAAAGTCAGTGATTGATTTGATGGTGCCAGTGATTTTGTCGCCTTTTGAGTATTTCTTATCAAACTCTTCCCATGGGTTTGGCATGGTTTGCTTAATACCTAGGCTGATGCGACGACGCTCACCATCGATTTCAAGAACCATCACATTCACTTCATCGCCCACTTGGACAACTTTTGATGGGTGAATGTTTTTGTTGGTGTGGTCCATTTCAGAAACGTGTACCAAACCTTCAATACCTTCGGCAATCTCAGCAAAACAGCCATAATCAGTTAAGTTAGTTACACGAGCTTTGGTGATGGTGCCAACTGGGTAAGTTTGTTCAACTTCGCCCCATGGGTCAGACCCAAGCTGTTTTAGACCTAGGCTAACACGGTTACGCTCACGGTCGAACTTCAATACTTTAACTTTAAGCTCTTGACCCACTTCTACTGCTTCTGATGGGTGCTTGATACGCTTCCACGCCATGTCGGTGATGTGTAGCAGACCGTCGATACCACCTAGGTCAACAAACGCACCGTAATCAGTTAAGTTCTTAACGATACCTTGAACTTCCATGCCTTCTTCTAGTTTGGCAAGCAGTTCATCACGCTCAGCACTATTTTCAGCTTCCATAACGGCACGGCGAGATACCACGATGTTGTTACGAACTTTGTCAATCTTGATGACTTTAAATTCTAGCTCTTTGCCTTCTAGGTGAGTGGTCTCACGGATAGGACGTACATCCACCAATGAACCTGGTAGGAACGCACGCACAGAACCAATCTCAACAGTAAAGCCACCTTTAACCTTAGATGAGATAAGACCAGTAACAATTTCGTCATTCTCATGAAGTTGTTCAAGTGCACGCCAGCTTTCTTCACGTTTTGCTTTTTCACGAGAAAGCACTGTTTGACCCATGCCGTTATCAACTTTTTCGATAACCACATCCACAGTGTCACCAACAGCAACTTCAAGCTCGCCCGCTTCGTTTAAAAACTCGCCACGCTCGATGATGCCTTCTGATTTTAGACCTGTGTCCACGGTAATCCAGTCGTTGTCAATCGCAACCACTTGACCTTGGATAACTGCACCAATTTCAACTTTTACTTCGTTTGCATTGCTTTGTTCAAACAGTTCAGCAAATGATACCATTATGTATACCTTAAAAATAGCCGTAGCCTGTCCAGTCAGTACGGTTCAGATGATTGCCAGTCGTTTGCGATACTGGTTTTGGCAAATGATAGGCAAATAAAAAATAAAACGGTAATATTATAGCAAAGTTTTTGGGTAAATGCACATCTTTTTTGATGATTTATAATTTGCCCTGTGCAAACGTCAAAATCTCATCAAACACCGCATCTGCCGATTTTTCCGAGCTGTCAATGACGAGGGCATCCACAGCAGGGCGACTTGGGGCAACGGCACGGTTTTCATCTCGCTCATCTCGCTCGATGATGTCGGATAAAATCGCATCATAATCCGCCACTTTGCCTGCCATTTGTAGTTGTAGCACTCGTCTGTCGGCACGAGCCTTGGCACTTGCGGTCAAAAATACCTTGACAGGAGCATCGGGGAAAATCACCGTCCCCATGTCTCGCCCGTCCGCCACAAGTCCTGCTCTGTCTTTTGCCATGTTTTTTTGTAGGTCAAACAAAGCTGTTCGCACGCTTGGCAACACAGCGACACGGGACGCATATCCGCCCACGATTTCGTTGCGAATGTCGTCCGTTAGGGGGGTGTTATCCACTAGGATTTCCACCGTTTTTGTGGCGGTATTGGGGCGAAAAGATAGGTGTAAAGACTGGATTAATTTGGCAACTTTTTGCTCGTCAATTTCTATGCTATTAAGCAAACCGTTTTTAAATGCCATTAGTCCAACAATGCGATACAACGCACCGCTATCTAATAGCTCAAAACCAAAATGCTCAGCAAGGCGATATGCTACCGTGCCCTTACCTGCCCCTGAAGGGCCGTCAATGGTGATGATTTTTGGGGTAATGGATTTTGGGGTTGTCATGGGGTTCTCGTTTTATAAAATAAATTGGAATTGGGTGCTAATTGCGTTTTATCATAGAGCGAATGTAATTCGCCCCTATAAAAACATAATTATAATAAATTTTTTGTTAAATAAACTTCCTGCAAAACCCTAAATTAAAGAAAACCGTTCGTGGTGAGCTTGGGAAACCTAACGGTTTTCCGCCACCCTTCGACAGGCTCAGGGCGAACGGAAAACCAGTTTTGCAGGAAGTCCAATAATAGTTTTTTAAAATATCATAATAAATTTATGATTAAAAATCACATCTTTGGCGAATAAATTATTTATAAAATTTTATGTTTTTCATAAATTAAAATTTCATAAAAATAGAATTAAAAATCAATGCTCGCCATTTAACCGATTTTCAATTTTCGCCTTTTTCTTATCGGCTCGTCTTTGTTTAAAAAATTGGCTCAACATTATTGAACTTTCATTTGCCAACAGTCCGCCTTGAATATTGATGACATGATTATAAAACGACTCTTTGGCGAGGGTTAATTGGCTTGTCACCGCCCCTGCCTTTGGTTCATACGCCCCAAACACCACACGGCTGACACGGGCATGAATGAGCGAACCAAAACACATGGTACACGGCTCTAACGTAACATACAGCGTACTACCCATCGGCAAGCGGTAATTTTGCACCCGCTCACACGCTTGACGCAAGGCGACAATCTCGGCATGGTGCGTGGGGTCGTGCGTGCTAATCGGGCAATTAAAGCCTTCGCCCAAAATCTGTCCGTCATGCACCACCACCGCCCCCACAGGTATCTCGCCACGCTCCGCCCCACGTCTGGCAAGGGTTAGGGCGTGGTTCATCATGGCGACATCGGTAGGCAACCAAAATGTTAAGGAACTAAAATTTGGCAAATCACACGCCATTTTAGGCACAATTTCACGATACGCCATTACTGTGGTAACGCCCAATCAATCGCCCCTTTGCCATGTCTTATGAGATAATCATTGGTCTGCGAAAACGGACGAGAACCAAAAAATCCGCCACGGTTCGCCGATAAAGGGGATGGATGATTGGCGGTTAAAATCAAATGGCGAGACGTGTCAATAAACCGCCCTTTTTTCTTGGCATAACTGCCCCACAGAATAAAAACCGTGCGGTCGGTTTGGCGGTTAATAACGTCTATCACAGTGTCCGTAAATTCTTCCCAGCCTTTGCCTTGGTGCGAGCCTGCTTGTCCATTTTCTACCGTCAATGTGGCGTTAAGCAGTAGCACGCCTTGATTTGCCCAATGGGTCAAATCGCCATGAGCCGAGACAGGAATGCCCAAATCAGTCGCCAGTTCCTTTAAAATATTGGCAAGACTTGGCGGTTTGGGAATGATTTTTGGCACGCTAAACGACAGCCCCATGGCTTGCCCTGCCCCATGATAAGGGTCTTGCCCGAGTATCACAACCTTGACCGCTGATAAGGGCGTGGTATTTAGAGCATTAAAAATTTGTGATTTTGGCGGATAAATCGTTTTGGTGTCATATTCATTTTGCAAAAAAGCGCGCAAATTATCCATAACAGGCGATAATAATATATTCGCTAAAGCAAATTTCCAATCATCAGGTAATTGTACTTTGTTTAAGGCGGTTAATTGGTCTTGGGTAAGATTGGTATTCATATTTTTATGTTGATAAATTAAAAATGGGTATTGATAATTTATTTTTTGAAAATAAAATTTAAAAACCTGTATTGGTTTGATTAAATTTTTAATTAAGGGCGAATGTGATTCGACCTTACACTTTAATAAAATATCAAGAATTATTTTTTGGTTTTATCCAATTGTGAAGGTTTGGCTTTTACCGTTAATGTCTTAGTCATTTTATCATGCCAGCCTTGTTTTTTATCATTGCCTTTTGCCATAATATAATTCGCCCCAAGCATTATCATTGCAGGTAGTCCTGAAATGATACTCGCCCCAATTGCATACACCACAATCAAAAACAAAGTCCGCATAAACACAAGCGTGCCAAAACTGGGTAATTTGCCTGTTTTTTCGTCCACGACACGAATACCCATGACCAGTTTGCCAAACGATTGCCCACGCATGATGATGAGCAGTAGCTGAATACCAAGCAACGCCAAAAACATAAGATTACTTATCATGACCGTAGTCTTTGACACTTTATCCACCAAACTTTGGCTATACGCTTGCAAAGCTTGATAATCTTGGGCGTGGCGTGCTATCTCATTGACATCCACCACCTGCATGAACGCCATGATGAGTGGCAACAGTGCCAAGATATACAGTGCCACATTAATGGCAAATGCCGAAAAGCGAGCCAAAATACTGGCATACTCTATCGTACCATCATCTTTTGGCACGCTTGCCATCCGCTCTTTGGTCGGACGGGTATTTGACTCAGTTCGTTTTGGTTCGTTATTCTGACTGGCGTTGGGGTCTTGTATGGGTTTACGCCCATAGAGTTCGGCAACCGATACCCGCTTTTGCTCAGGCTTGTCTTTGACAAAATCGACATTATCACCAAAGCCCCGCTGTTCGGGCTTGGCAGTGGGGGGTTTTGGGCTGGGCGGTGTTTGCACAGACGGCTGATAAGTATAGACCCCACCTGTCATCTGCCCGACCGTCTGCCACTCGCTCATGCCTGTGTGCCACATCAAGTCAGTTAGGGCAACTTCGCCCGATAGGAGCATGCGGTTTAGTTCATCTAAGCTGTAAGGCCCTGCTTGGACGTTGTTTCGTGCTAGGTAGATTTTCATGTTGTCATATCAAGGTTAAAATTTGGCTTATTTTACCACTTTTAGCCCCCCATTAGCCACAAAAAACCATGAAATTTTGTTTATACCGATCAACAAATTTTTGCCACAATAAAGCAAATCTTGCTATAATATCGCATTTGCTTATTCATTTTGATTTTTAGGGGACGGCATGCCACACACCACGCCCACAACAAAAACACCCACCACACCCCTACAAGAAGAGCTGTTTGAGCCTGCCGATTTGCCCAGCGAGCCTGATGACGACCTAAATCTCCACGACGAAGAAGACAGCTACATCTATGGCGACGCTGACGCCACCGATGAAGACACCATCGAGACCATGACGGTCTATGACCCCGATGCCGACCGTTTTGAAGACCTAGAAGAGAACTCGGGCGATAACGAAACTGTCGTCTGCTACGCCTACTCTCGTAAGACGGGTGAGCCTGTTGCTACACTCGCCATCGATGAAGTCAGTCGCCAACTGACTAACAACAGCCAATTCATCTGGCTTGGGCTACACGACCCCAGTTTTGAGACAGTCAAGGAAGTCCAAGACGCCTTTGATTTACACGAACTTGCCCTAGAAGACGCCTTTGCCGACCACCAACGCCCCAAAGTCGAAAGCTATGGCAACGACACCATTTTCGTGGTCGTGCGTACCGCCAAGCTCGAAGACAACTACATCCGCTATGGCACGACCGCCATTTTTATGGGCAAAAACTTCATCATCAGCGTACGGCGTGGGGCGTCCAACTCCTACACCCCCGTGCGTGAGCATTGCCACAGACGACCCGAGAAACTTCGCCTAGGCCCGATTTTTGTTCTGCACGCCATTTTGGACTTTATTGTCGATAACTACCTGCCGATTACCGACCGTTTGGGCAACTATTTGCGTGAGCAAGAGCGTAACATTTTCTCGTATGAGTTTAGCAAATCTACCCTAAAAAGCCTGTACGAGCTAAAATCACAACTGGTACACATGCGTGCGGTGATTCTGCCCGTCCAAGACGTGTGTAACTTTTTTATCAATCACAAAAAAAACGAGCTGGTCTCCGCCTTTCCTGCCGCTGCCAAGCCCTACTTTCGTGACGTGAACGACCACCTGCTCCGCTCCATTGATGCGGTGAACGGTCTTAACGAGATGCTCTCAGTCGCCATGGACACCTACATGGCAATGGTCACCATGGGACAGAACGACGTGGTACGAAAACTCGCCGCTTGGGCAGGTATCGCCGCCGTGCCGACTGCCGTGGCGGGGGTGTACGGCATGAACTTTGATTTCATGCCCGAACTTCATTGGAAATACGGCTATTTTATGGTCATCGGCACGGTCTTGGCAGTCTGCCTATATCTCTATCATAAATTTAGAAAGGCAGGTTGGTTATAATAATGATAATTATTTACCGCTTTGAAAATTGAAATTGGAAAATTGAAATTG
>NZ_MUXV01000034.1:0-60202 GCF_002014975.1 Moraxella bovis | reverse complement strand
GAAAATTGAAATTGGAAAATTGAAATTGAAATTGGAAAATTCCCATCCCTTTATTTGATACACGCATGAGAATCCCTGACACCACGCTCGAACGACTAAACTCATCTGCCGATTTGGTCGCCATCATCAAAAAACACACCACCCTAAAACCTGCGGGGCGTGAGTTTAAGGGGTGCTGTCCGTTTCATGGCGAAAAAAACCCGTCATTTTATGTCAATCCCCAAACCAACCTGTACTACTGTTTCGGCTGTGGCGTTAAAGGCAATCCCATCACCTTTTTGCGTGAATTTGAACGCATGACTTTCAAAGAAGCGGTCGATTATCTGTCCGAACAAACAGGCATAGAACTGCCCAAAGACGACAAATTCGCCCAAAAAATCCGCTACGCCAAAAACAAAACCCCAAACCCCAGCAGCCAAACACCCACAAAGACAAATCAAGGCAATACAGACAGCACAAACACCCACACAACCAACCAATCCACTCATCATGATAATACCACTCCGTCAGCCAATGATGATTATCCTGATTTTTCTGATAATTTTAATGACAGTTATGGCAATGATTTTGATGCCGACTTTAACACCGACTTTGACAGCAGTTTTAATGGCGGTTATAACGACAGCTACAACAATCTCCCTTATCAAGCGGATAACACTTTTAATAGCACCAATCCACCATATCAACCCCCCCAAAATGGCGAAGGGGATTTGTACACCCTGCTGTCCGCCATCGCCCAGTTTTATCAAAACATGCTCCATCAAAACCCCACGGCAAAGGCATATTTTGTCTCACGGGGGCTAAGCGATGAGACGATAGCCACATTTGGCTTGGGCTATGCCCCGAGCGGTTGGCAACATTTGGAGCAGGCTTTTCCCCACGACATCGAAGGCTTGCGTATTCTAGGACTGGTCAGAACATCGCAAAAGGGGCGGAATTTTGACCTGCTACGAGACCGCGTGATTTTCCCCATCAAGGACAGACAGGGACGAGTGGTTGGCTTTGCAGGGCGGTCGCTGGGCGATGAGATGCCCAAATACATCAACTCATCGGAGTCGCCCGTATTTAGCAAACAGCACATCCTATATGGGCTGTACGAAGCCCGCCAAGCTAAAGCAGCAAACTATCTCATGGTGGAAGGCTACATGGACGTCATCGCCTTGCACCAAGCAGGAATTTATGGGGCAGTCGCTCCAATGGGAACGGCAGCCAATGACAAGCAAATTGCAGGGCTATTAAAATATAACGACACCCTAACACTGTGCTTTGATGGCGACACCGCAGGACAGCGAGCGGCGTGGCGAACCCTAGAAGTTGCCATGCCGGTACTGCCCGATGGTAAGACCTTAAAATTTCTCACCCTGCCTGATGGACATGACCCCGACACCTACATCAAGGCTCATGGGGCAGATGCCATGCGTGCCCAAATCACGCACGCTCAGAGCATGGCGGATTATATCCATGGCGTGCTACAAAACCGTTATGATTTATCCCTGCCCGAAAATAAAGCCCGAGCGGTCGCTGAATTAAAAGAGCTGACCGCCAAACTGCCCAAAGGGTCAAGTTTTCGCTGGTGGCTCAATAACGACTTTTGGGCAAGACTCAGTGGTAAAAACCACAAACAAACCGCTCGGGACACCGCCAACTACCACCAAGAGACGGACAGTAGCACTCAGCTGTATCTGTGCTTACTCTACGCCCCCCACATCATCAAAGACAACCCCCTAACCACCCTACTGACCAACTCTGGCGTGGCGGATGCCCACAAGCCGTATCTGACTCACTTAGAACACCAAGGGCTGTCCGTGCCTGCCCTACCCAACTGGCAAGACATTGATACTGATTTGGCAGAGTTGGTTGGTGCCATTGACATGATTTTGGGCATGGCGGACACAGGGGTTATCGCTCAGTTTGACCTACATGACAAATCCGCACCCGCCATCGACGGCAAGGCTCATCTTATCATGGCAAGCCTGCCCAATGTGGAGCTACAACACCATCTTAGCAGGCTGTGGCGTGAGTTTTTCTATCTGAACCAACACCATTATTTGGAACAAATGGCACTGTTATTTAACGAACTTCTATGCCAACGTCTCCAAGACGTATTAAAAAAACAAGGCGAAAACGTCAAAAACATCGTGCTATCCGAGATTTATAAACGTCGCTTACAAGCACTCATCACATGGGACAGTCAGCACACCAAGGCAGACGTGGCAACACTGATAGAAAAAGGCTTCTAAACCCACCCTAGTACCCGAAGCCACGCTATGCCCACCGCCATGCCTATCATGCTCACCACCGTGGTAAATGCCAAAATGTTCGCCGCCAAGACATCATTGCCACCCATCGCCTTTGCCATAACATAGCTTGCAGCGGCGGCAGGGCTTGCCACCATGACAAACAGCACGCCAAACTGTACAGGCGGTAGGGCAAACGCCACGCCCACACCCACTGCAAGCAGTGGAGCGACAATAATCCGCCCAATACTCGCCTGCATGGAGACACCCGACAGCCCCAACATAGACTTAATGTCCAGCGTCGCGCCTGCACATATCAAGGCAAGTGGCAAGGCAATGTTTGACAGTAGCTGACCTGTTTTGGCAATCGGTGTAGGCGGTAAAGGCAAGCCTACCCCCTTATAAATAAAGGCAGACACCAAGGCGATGATGAGCGGATTTTGAAAAATCTTGATGATAATATCCCGACTTTGGGCGGATAACCCCTTACTCTGGCTCGTGCGTGATAGCGTAATGACCGACAAGATATTATACAAAATCGTCAAAATCCCTATGTACACCGCCCCCACACTCGTCCCCACCGCCCCATAAGCGTTGGTTGCCACCGACAGCGAGATAATCGCCATGTTCGAGCGAAACACCCCTTGCACAAAAACGCCTTTATCACGCACGTCCTTAATGAGCATTTTGGCGTACAGTTCCGCCCCAAAAAACAGCACAAAAGTCGTTACAAACCCTGCCATGATGAGTGGCAACTGCTCGGCATAATTCACTTCACTTTTTATCACGCTAAAAAACAGTAAGCACGGCAAACCAAAATTAAAGACGATTTTGGATGCCGTATCAATAAAATTACTGTTAATCTTGCCTGATTTTCTCATATAAAAACCCAGCCCCATCAAGGCTAGGTTTGGAAAGACAATCATAAAAGCAAAACTGATGGCTTGGAGGATTTCTTGGGAGTTCATGGTAAATTCTGGTTATGATAAAATGACTTATCATAACCAAAAATTACTCAAAAATAAAGTAAAAATCTGCTCGTTATTAAAATGATGAAATTTTATAGGCATTTACCGCACTATCTTTTCCAATGTAGAAAATATAGCCATATTTCAAAATAATGGTTTCGCCATTTTGACCTTTTAATCCATGATGATAAAATCCTTTATCAACACTACAAGCGTCTTTTTCACTTTGCCAAGTCAAATCGCCACAGGTTTTAATTTCTACCCAAGTTTTGCCTTGTTTTTGTTGGGTTGTTACCTGACCTGTTAAAGCTGTACCACCACACGCCATATTAAAATAAGCATTATTATATTTTGGTACAGGGGCATCGTCTTTATCCAATAATTTTGGAAAAAATTGCAAGGTTTGTTTGGTATTTTCAAAATACAAATCTTCCAAACGAACTTCATTATACACATCAGCACAACCATCAAAATCCGCCAATATTGCTTGTTTTTGTGCGGTCATTGGTTTGGTTGTGTTTTGTGTTGGATTAACACAGCCAACCATTAAAATTGCCATTAAAAACGCATATTTTTTCATAATAATTTCCTTATTTTAACACTAATTTTATGGTATGGTTTTATGACTGTTTAAATTCACTCTCAAAAGCTGTCAAAACCTTTAAAGTTTTGCTACTGTCATGAATGGCAAAGACAATTTCATCAAAGAAATTTTTAAACTTTTCTTGTTTTAAGCAATCGTTAAATATTTTTGCCACTTGCACAGGGTCGTTTTTAAATACGCCACAACCCCACGCTCCTAATACCACAATTTTATGCCCTTGATGTTTTGCCACGCTTAATACATAATTGGCACGGCGAATTAAAGTTTCTTCAATGCTCTTTGTATCATTGGGACATCTTTGTAAATGTACGCCTGCATTGGGAGCGGGGGCGGTGATTACTGAACAAGTAAAAATATCGTCCAATAGTGTTTCTTTATTCACCCGAAAAAATGGCACGGCAGGCGAATAAATAATATGGTCGGTATAAAGCATTGATTTGTGCTTGCGGTTGATTTCATAATAATCAGGCTGGGTTAATTGGCACAAATACAGCCCAGACGAACGGCACAAATCTTCTTCTTGGGCTTTTGCCCCACTCAAAAAAACCACCGCCTGCATTTTTGGCGGACGCAAAATTTAATAAGCAAACATTGTCTTTTTGTTCTTTGACAATCAAACGATAAATTGCTTGCTTGCTGGCTACTTTCGTGCGTTACGCTTAACTTTAAATTACCATTACCAATTTGATTGTCATTGGCAAATAATTGCGCCAAGTCATCTGGGCGATATAATAAAGTATTGCTTTGGGCAAATGTTTGTTTATCCAAAAAATCAATTTCGCCTTTATCAGTTGGTAATTTGCCTGTTTGGCTGATTTGTAGGGCTTGCTGGGCGATTTGTTTGGTGTTCATTTTATTTTTCCTTATTTGAATGTAAGGTGCGTATTATGCACTATTAAAAGTGGCTAACATTTTTAAATGGTGCGTGATACACACCTGACGAATTTTTAAGAATTTTTTAATCTCTCCAATATCACTTTTGGATTGGTTTCATCTTGCCAAAAAATCAAATCACAAACTGAAAGATTGGGATAGCGTTTATGCAATGCGTCCATATTCCTATCCACAATCGCTACATTGCAGACAACGTCCAAGATTTCTTGAATGAGATTTAAGCATTCATCATCGGTTAATGTTTGCCAATTTTCAATATTAGGCGTTAATAAAATTTGGCACAAATCTTCCAATGAAATGCCTTTATAATAATTTTCAACCAAATACCAATCCACTTTCTTTTTGGCAAGGGATTGAATTTGGAATTTATATTGTTCGTCCAAAAAGTCCGTGCGTTCAAATGCTTGAATAAGCTGTGATAATTTTTCAAAATCGTTTGCCATAAGATTTTTTAAAGTATTAGGCATATAATATCACACACCATTTAAAATAAACTCTAAATGGTGCGTATTCTTATCAAAAATCCTTACTCCGCCACTTTCTCCATTCTCTTCATCTTCTTAACCGTCATCGCAAGTAAACTCACCGCCGCAGGGGTAACACCGCTGATACGGCTTGCTTGCCCTAGTGTTGCAGGGCGGACTTGGGTGAGTTTTTGCACGACTTCGTTGGATAAGCCTGACACGCCTGCATAATCAAAATCAAGCGGTAGAGCCGTGTTTTCAAGGCGTTTCATCTGCTCAATCTCATCATTTTGGCGGTCAATATAGCCTTGATATTTGACACTTATCTCAATCTGCTCGCCCACGTCATCGCCCACCGTACTGTCTGACACTTTGGCAATGTCGGCAAACGTGATATTTGGGCGTTTTAAAAGGTCAAGCAGGCTGTTTTCTTTGGTCAAAATCTCGCCTGTATTTTCCATAAAGGCTTTACCAATGGCGTTATTTGGCGTTGCCCAGATGTCTTTTAGGCGGGCGGTTTCGCTGGCGATGGACTCCATTTTTTGATTAAATTTCGCCCAGCGTTCATCGTCCACAAGCCCAAGCTCTCGCCCAATGGCAGTCAAGCGTTCATCCGCATTGTCTTCACGCAGTAAGAGGCGATGTTCGGCACGACTTGTAAACATACGGTACGGCTCTTTGGTGCCGTGAGTTATCAAATCGTCCACCAACACGCCAAGATACGCCTCGTGCCGTTGTGGTGTCCACGATGCCTTGCCAAGTGCCATGCGTCCTGCATTTAGCCCTGCCAGTAGCCCCTGCGCCGCCGCCTCTTCGTAGCCTGTCGTGCCGTTGATTTGCCCTGCAAAATACAAGCCGTCAATGGATTTGGTTTCTAGTGTGGGTTTTAGATTTTGTGGGTCAAAATAATCATATTCAATGGCGTAACCGGGGCGTGTGATGTGAGCATTTTCAAGCCCTTTCATGCTATGGATAAACTCAATTTGCACATCAAACGGCAGGCTCGTTGAGATGCCATTGGGGTATAGCTCATGCGTGGAGAAGCCCTCAGGCTCAATAAAAATCTGATGACTGTCTTTTTCGGCAAAGCGATGAATCTTATCCTCAATGCTTGGGCAATAACGGGGTCCCACCCCTTCAATCTTACCGCTAAACATGGGCGAGCGGTCAAGGTTGGCACGGATAATATCATGCGTGCGTTCGTTGGTGTGTGTGATGTAGCAGGGGATTTGGCGGGGGTGCATAGACACATCGCCCATATAGCTCATCACAGGGAGCGGTGTGTCGCCGTGTTGCACAGTCATCACGGAAAAATCCACCGTACGAGCGTCAATACGAGCAGGTGTGCCTGTTTTGAGTCGTCCAACGGGGAGCTTTAATTCACGCAAACGGTCAGCCAAGCGAATGGACGGCATATCGCCTGCCCGTCCGCCTGACTGGTGCTGTAAGCCAATGTGAATCACCCCACCCAAAAAAGTCCCCGAAGTCAGCACAATCGCACGGGTATTTAGGCGAATGCCTGTGGCTGTAACCACCGCCACCGCACGTCCATTCTCTACGATGATGTCATCCACAGGTTGCTGAAAAATCGTCAAATTTGGCTGATTTTCAAGCGTATGACGGATACTTGCCTTGTATAAAATACGGTCGGCTTGGGCTCGGGTCGCTCGCACGGCCGCCCCTTTTCGGCTGTTTAGCACCCGAAACTGAATGCCTGCCTTGTCGGTTGCGAGTGCCATTGCCCCGCCCAGTGCATCCACTTCACGCACCAGATGCGATTTACCGATACCACCAATGGCAGGATTACAGCTCATCTGCCCTAGCGTCTCAATGTTGTGCGTGATAAGTAGGGTATCTGCCCCCATGCGAGCGGACGCAAGAGCGGCCTCTGTGCCTGCGTGTCCGCCACCGATGACGATGACATCATAAGATTTGGGGTGGGTATAGAGTGTTGTCATAGTTGTTAATCTGTCTAAAAATTTAGGAAAAATTGGGGTATTATAGCAGATTTGGGGTGTATTTTGGGAAAATTGGGGAAAAATTTGAGTTTTGGTAAGGTGCGTATGACGCACCATTTGAGCAATTGAACCTAAAACAGTGCGTGGTACGCACCTTGCAGTTTTGGGCAAAAAAATAACCGCTTTATAATCAAAATAAAGCGGTTGGGCAAATCAAGGCAAACGATTGCCTTGTTTATCAATAGAAAAAGTTTCGCCGTTTAATTCAACTTCGGCGACATCATTATAAAAAGAAAAGGGTTGGTCGTATTGTATTGGAATAACAATTTTTCCTGTTTTGTCAATCATCCCCCATTTGCCATCTATTTCTACACCTGCCAAACCATCATTAAATCCAACATAAAGGCTGTCATAATTGGCAGGAATAACAATGTTTCCACTTTTATCAATAAATCCCCATTTTCCATCTATTTCCATACCTGCCAAATCTTCACTAAAATTATTAAGATAATCATATTTTATCTCAATAACCACTTTGCCTGATTTGTCAATAAACCCCCACTTGTCGTCTTGCTCAACTTTTGCCAAACCATCAACAAAAACATCAACTTCATCATAAATAAATGGAATAACCACACGATTGGATTTGTCAATAAATCCCCATTTGCCATCATTTCTCCTAACGCCTGCCAAACCTTCTGTAAAATCCAAAGCCCAATCGTACATAAAAGGGATAATGGTTTTTCCTGATTTGTCAATAAACCCCCACTTATCGTCTTGTTGAATGCCTGCCAATTGCTCATTAAAATTATAAAGATAATCATATTGCAATGGAATGATAACCTTGCCTGTTATGTCAATAAAGCCCCATTTTTCATCTTTTTGAACACCTGCCAAGCCATCTTTAAAACCCCACGCTCGGTCATATTGCAATGGCATAACCAATTTTCCAGCTTTATTAACAAAGCCGTGTTTTGCATTTGAGCCTTGTTCGTCAAACAGCCAAACTTGGGTAAGCCCTTCTTCTGATAAACAATCCACAAAATGATATTCAACTTCGGTCTGTGGTTTTTCACACCCCCACGCCTGCCCTGCCGACAGCACGCCCATCAAAATCATCATCCAGTTTTTGTTAAAGTATTTCATCTGTCGTCCTAAATTATCATCACACAAAGACAAAAAGATCTTAAAAATTAAGGTCTTTTTGGGCATCATTGGCAAGCAAAGTGTCAAGATTGGCACGAGCCTCATCGGGCATTTTGTCAAGTAACGCCTGCTTCATCAGCTCATCATTACTTGCCATTACCAAACGCACCAAAGGCAACACTTCAAAAGGCAAATCATCGACCTTTTGGGCGAAATTTGCCAAATAATACGCCCCGTCCACGTCATTATCCACCATGACCCTATCATAAACAGCACGAAAAGCCGATTCGCTCGCCCCATTATTGGCAATCAAAAGATGAATGGCTTGCAAGGCAGTATTAGGATTTTGGCAAAGGCTGATAATTTGCTCAGAAATGCTTGGCATGCTCATAAAAATACACCGCTCTCTTGTTGGATTTGCCCCAACATCTCTCGATCAACCAGTGTGGGTAATGAGTCATTAAGCTCACCACCGAGGTCGCCCACCAGCTCCATTAACGGCTTTATATCTACAGGTCGCTCCGACTCTGGCATAGCCTGCATGATTCTCACCAAATAATAAGCCGACTGTATATCCATGTCCGCACAGATTCGCTTATGGATGGCACAGATGGCATCTTTGTCAATATTTTCATATTTTATCCAATATGCCAATGCACTCAATGCCGTGTCAGGCTCTTGGCATAACTCTACAATTTCTTGGCTGTTTTTATGAATGAAACCTTCGTCTAACATTGCATCACCTTGCTACTTATCTTATTTGTGGTTATCAATAAAAATCGGTTATTTCAAATAACCGATTATCTCCATCATACTTCTGGGCTATGCTCTTCAATCAGTGGCTTTAATTCGCCTGATTGGTACATTTGTAGGATGATGTCGCTACCGCCGATGAGCTCGCCATTTACCCATAACTGTGGGAAGGTTGGCCAGTTGGCGATGAGTGGCAAGGTGCTACGGATTTCAGGATTTTCTAGGATATTAACAAAGGCAAATGGTCTACCGATTTGGGTCAAAACTTCCACGGCACGGGCTGAAAATCCGCATTGGGGAAATTGTGGCGTGCCTTTCATATATAGTAGGACAGCATGGTCTTTGATTTGGTTTTCAATCAAGGTTTTGATTTGGGGATTGATGTCGGTCATGGGATTGCTCCGATTTGGAAAATTTGAGTTATTATGGGGGCAAATGGGGATTTTTACAAGAATTTTTTGCGTAAAAGCTCATCACTTGTCAGCACGGTCGCAAATTCGCCATGCAAATTGGCAAGGCTGATTTCATGCACAAGCTGGCTGTCAAACCGCTCGCCTGTCGCCCCCATTCTATCAAAAGTCGCTGCAGCGTCCGATACCACAAAAGTGGTAAAGCCTAGATTGCCTGCCATGCGTGCGGTCGTGGATACACAGTGATTGGTCGTAAGCCCTGCAAGAACAAGGGTGTCGATGTTCGCTTTGGTCAGTTGCTTATGTAAATCTGTGTCGATAAAACTACTATTGACATGCTTTGTAATGACGGTTTCATGAGCTTGCGGTTTGGTCAGCTCAATCCAGTCAAAGCCTTGGTGTGTAGGGTGTAGGCGTGATTGGGGCGTGGTTGATGAATGACGAATGTGAAAAATCGGCAAACCCTGCTCTCGCCAATGGTTTAATAATTCAAAACAAACCTGCTCACAGTTTGGGTTGTTGCGATTGCCACCCCAATAGGCTTCATCATAAAAACCTTGTTGTAAGTCAATGAGTAATAAGGCGGTGTTTTTGACAATCATTTGATTTTCCTGTATTTATTGGCAACTAAATTTACAATTATGTTAAGCTAGGATTTTTTAACCAACAACACCACCGCACTCGCCCAAATGCCCTCGCCACGCCCTATCCAGCCCATTTTTTCATTGGTGGTCGCCTTGATACTCACGCAGTCCACACCTGCGCCAAGCACACCTGCGATGGTCTCACGCATGGCGGTGTTGTGTGGGGCGATTTTTGGACGCTCGCAAATAACCGTCATGTCAGCATTGCCAAGCGTATAGCCGTGCGACTTGACAAGTTCATAGACGTGTTTTAATAGCACTTTACTATCCACCCCTTTAAAAGCAGGGTCGGTGTCGGGGAAATGCTGTCCAATGTCGCCCAACGCCAACGCCCCCAAAAGTGCGTCTGCCAAAGCGTGAAGTAGTACATCGCCGTCCGAATGAGCCTTAATGCCGTGCGTGTGAGGAATACGCACACCGCCAAGCGTTACAAAATCGCCTGTCGTAAAAGCGTGAACATCTATACCTTGACCGATTTTTATCATGATTGAGCCTTTTTGCTTTATCTTAGTTTGTCTTAAACAAGGCTTGTAAAATAATTAGCAAGCCTTATATAATGGCAAGTTTACCACAATTTTATAACAAGAGACAATCATGACCCCTTACCGCCTATCCGATGTCGCCCAATTTCACGGCAAAAATCCCAATCAAATCAAAGTCATCGTTGGTATGTCTGGCGGCGTGGACAGCTCGGTGTCGGCTGTTCTATTAAAAAAAGCAGGCTTTGACGTTGAAGGCTTATTCATGAAAAACTGGGAAGAAGATGACGGCACCGAATACTGTACCGCCATGACGGACCTAGCTGACGCCCAAGCCGTTGCCGACAAAGTGGGCATACCGCTCCACACCGCTAACTTTTCGGCGGAGTATTGGGACAATGTCTTTGAGCATTTTTTGGAAGAATACAAAGCAGGTCGCACACCCAATCCTGATATTTTGTGCAACAAAGAAGTCAAGTTCAAAGCCTTTTTGGATTATGCCTTGACGCTGGGGGCGGACTACATCGCCACAGGGCATTATACTCGCCGAAGTTTTGAAGTGGACGGCAAGGCGTGCTTACTGCGTGGACTAGACACCAACAAAGACCAAAGCTATTTTTTGCATGCAGTCGGGGGCGACAAAATCGCCAAAACGCTGTTTCCTGTGGGCGAATTAGAAAAGTCAGAAGTACGAGCGATTGCTGAGCGGTATGAGCTTGCCACCGCCAAGAAAAAAGACAGTACGGGCATTTGCTTTATTGGCAAGCGAAAGTTTAAAGACTTTTTACAAACCTACCTACCCGCCAAACAAGGCGACATCTACACCGATGACGGTGTCAAGCTAGGTAAACATGACGGCTTGATGTATTATACCATTGGGCAACGTGGGGGCATTGGCATTGGTGGGGTGGCAAATCGCCCCGATGCGCCGTGGTTTGTCTTGCATAAAGATTTGGTAAATAACCGCTTGATTGTCGGGCAAGGACACGAACACCCTTATCTCATGTCCACCACCTTGACTGCTTATAAACTTGATTGGGTCGTCAATGCACCTGCCAACGGCACAAAACTCACCGCCAAAACCCGCTACCGCCAGCCTGACCAAGAATGTACCGTTTATCTTGAAAATGACACCATACGGGTAGTTTTTGACAATCCCCAACGAGCGGTAACGGCAGGACAATCGGTGGTCTTTTATGACGGTGATGTGTGTTTGGGTGGGGGTGTGATTGATTGGTGTGATGCGAAGGTGGGCTAAGGAAAAATAAAATGACATCACTTCCACAAAAAATGACGCTTGGCTTAAAATCTGCTTTATTTGATAATTTTTACAATTATGAAGACAGGGCAAGCCGATTGGAAGCAAGCCGATTGGAATTTTTTAGTTTTTTTTATTTTTTATTGGCTATTTTTAATTGTTCTTGCTTTTATTTTAGAAAGCTTAAAATTAGATGTTGTGTTAAACAATGTCATATTGCTTGCCGTATTTACACTTTTAACCTTAGCCAAATTATCGGTCAGCAGTCGCAGATTGCACGACAGTAACTTATCTAGTTATTGGTTTATCTTAAATTTTATTCCCATCATTGGTTCATTGATATTTTTGGGGTTAATGTTTAGAAAGGGAAGTAAAGGCGAAAATCGGTTTGGTGCTATGCCATCTTTTTAATGATTGATAATTTATAGGTTGTTATATTTATCTTGTATTTAATTTTATTATTTTTGGATAGGGATTTTTTGCCATTTTGTGAGCAGTTGGGATTAAAATCGGCTTTTTAACTTTAAAGCCCCAATCTATCCCGAACGCTTTTTGCAAACCGCTTAATAACACAATCTAAATCAACTATCCCGATCAAACTACACCGCAACCCATACACAAATCAGCGTCCACAAAAACACCCATCGCCCTACCCACGCATTATGGCGAAACGCCTTAAAGCAAGCAAGTCGCTCCCTATCCTTAATCAGCCCATACTGATACACCACCATCGCCACCACAGGCAATACGCCCACCAGTGCCCAAAGCCCCATGCTTTCATAAAAATAATGCCACCAAATCAGCTCCATCAAACCCACAAAGCACGCCTGCAGTGCCATGATGATTGCTACGTCATATTTACCAAACAAAATGGCGGTGGATTTGACCCCAATTTTAACATCATCGTCCTTGTCGCACATGGCGTACATCGTATCATACGCCACCGTCCAGCACATATACGCAACAAAGACAAGCCAGCCCCATTTATCCACCGTGCCAATGCTCGCCACATATGCCATTGGCACCGCCCAGCCAAACGCCATTGCCAAAACAACCTGTGGCAAATGCGTGTAACGCTTCATAAACGGATAAATAAAGGCAAGAAATACCGCCACCAGCGACCAATAAAACACCTGTATCGGCAAAAAAAACAGCAAACACGCCGACAATCCCGACAATCCCACAAAGGTAAAAACAGCCGTGCGTGCGGACAGTCGTCCATCTGCCAGTGGGCGGTTTTTGGTGCGTTTGACTTGCCCGTCCACCTTGCGGTCAGCAAAGTCATTGATGGCACAGCCTGACGCTCGCATCAGCACCGCCCCAAGCGTAAAAATGACGATGTGAGCCATGCTCGGCAGTCGCCCTACGCCTACATTTGCCAAAAACAATGCCCACAAGGTCGGGTATAGCAAAAGCTCCGTCCCCACAGGTTTGTCAAAACGGGTCAGTTGTAGCCATGCGATGAGTTTGTCTTTAAAAGTGTAAGTGGTTGCGGTCATGATGTTAAATGGTTAATTTTTGGGGTATTTTATCATAAAGCCTTTTTTATATAACAATGAAAAATGGTTTATATTTAAAAAAAATCGTTATACATTCTGCCCAAACCCCAATTATTTTTAAAATAAAAAATGACAAACCAAAATTTTTTGTTAAAATAAGCCCCAAATACTTTTTAACGGAAAAACCATGGCAGACAGCACCGAACACCCAGCACTCACGATAGACCCACGCACGCACGTGGCGGATTTGCCTTTTATCCATTACCAAGACGACACGCTATTTATTGACAACGTTAGCACCAAAACCCTAGCCCAGACCTATGGCACACCGCTTTATGTGTACAGCAAAAACGCCCTACTTGCCAATTACCGTGCCTATGTGGAGAGTTTCGCCCCCTTGTCAGACGTAAAAATTTGCTATGCCGTCAAATCCAACTCAAACCTTGCCATCCTTGCCACACTTGCCCATGCAGGGGCAGGCTTTGACATCGTGTCATCAGGCGAGCTTGCCCGCGTATTAAAAGCAGGCGGGCAAGCGGACAAAGTCGTCTATTCGGGCGTGGGCAAAACCAAAAGCGACATCGCCACCACCCTAAATGCAGGGATTGGGTGCTTTAATGTCGAAGCGGTGAGTGAGATTGAACTCATCAGCCAAGTGGCAAGCGAGCTTGGCAAGACCGCCCCCATTGCCCTGCGTATCAACCCTGATGTAGATGCCAAAACTCACCCTTATATCTCCACAGGCTTAAAAGATAACAAATTTGGCATCAGCCATGATAACGCCCTAGACGCTTATCGTTTTGCTAGCTTCCTGCCAAACCTTGACATCATCGGCATAGACTGCCATATCGGCTCACAGCTGACCGACACCCAGCCTTTTGTAGACGCTTTGGATAAAGTCATTGAGATGATTGACGAGCTGTTCGCACAGGGCATTAGCTTACGTCATGTGGATTTGGGTGGGGGCTTGGGCGTGCGTTATACCGATGAGACCCCTGCCAGCGTGAGCGAATACGCCAACGCCCTACTGCCCAAACTTTTGACATTACAAGAAAAATACGGCTTAGGGCTACATCTAGAACCAGGGCGAAACATCTCTGCCAATGCAGGGGTACTACTCACAAATGTGGACGCATTAAAACCCACCGAATACAAAAACTTTGCCATTGTGGATGCATCCATGTGCGAACTCATGCGACCTGCCCTATATGGCTCGGTTATGGCGGTTATCCCTGCTGATTTGACCGCCACGACCGCCCCCCAAGTGTGGGACATAGTCGGCTCGGTGTGTGAGTCGAGCGACTTTTTGGCAAAAAATCGTACGCTTGCCCTAAACGTGGGCGACACTCTTGCCATCACAGGGGCAGGAGCGTATGGCTTTGTCATGGCAAGCAACTACAACACCCGCCCCAGACCTGCCGAGATTATGTGTGATGACGGCTCTCATCGGGTTGTGCGTGAGCGTGAGAGCTTAGACGATTTGTGGCGTGGCGAGAGCGTTTAATAAAAACCGACCAGTTGGTATGTTTTATAGTAACACAACCGTTTAAATCGCCATGATTTTAAATAAAATGGGAGTGCAGGGATTGGCTCTGCACACCTTGTGAAAAACAATACCATCAAGCTCACAAACACAACCTTTTAACCCAACTTTTAACTCAGTCTTAACCCATTTAACCCCACTTTAACCCACCAACAAAATTAACACCATGTCCCAAATCCAGACCCTAGTCGATATGCTAAAAGCCTATCAAGCCCTACCCCATCACACCAACCCTGCCCTAAAACAGGCACTTGGCGATGTGCAAGCATGGCAAAAGGCTCGCATCAAACGCACCAATCACGCCCTATTTGCCGATGACAAAACCGCCCCACTTGCCAATTATCTCATTGAGCGGATTTATGGTGATGATGATTTTGACGTGCTTACCAATCAGCTTCTGACCGCAGGGACGAACGCCCTAAACGGCTCGGGCAAACTTGAAAAGCTCATCCCTACCAACGCCTTAGGGGCAGGCGTGCTTGGCGTGCAGTCGGCAGTTCATGCCATCAGTCTTGATTTGGCATTGGCAACGTCCTTACTGGCTGACTTTGGCGAGCGTTACGCTAATGGAGGCATTGATGACACACTCATGCATGACGTGTATCGGCACGTCAATGCCAAAGACGAACGCATCGCCCAAATCCACACCATCAAAGACGTGTGCGAGCAGTCTTATAAATATTTTAATTCTTTCATCCTACAAAACGCCTTTAAACTTGCCAAAGGCATGGCATACGACAACGGCTATCAGCCCCTATACGACTTCATCGGGGACGGCTTGGTTGCCATGAAACCCCTAAAACGCATTGATGATTTTACCGTGCCGTTTGTGGCAAATGAGCTTGTCGTTATTCACAAAATTCATGAATGAATTTTTAATTTTTCCCAAAACACGCCCATTCTTGCCCAAATTAGCGTATAATAAGGGCGTGTTTTTAAATTTGGAAAAATAGCCATGACCGACAACGACTTCACCAATCCTAACATCCTACCCACAGGCAAACCCCAAGGACAATCCGCCATGCAAACCCCCGCCAATGGCGAAACCGCCCACGCCAACACCCAAACTGACAACCGTTATTCTGAAAACATTGGCGAAACCACCCATTTTGGTTACCAAACCGTCAATGCTCGTGAAAAAGAAGCCAAAGTCGGACAAGTATTTACATCGGTTGCCACTAAATACGACATCATGAACGATTTGATGAGCTTTGGCATTCACAGGCTTTGGAAGCGTTTTGCCATTAAGATGAGTGGCGTGCGTGCAGGGCAAAGTGTCCTTGACATCGCAGGCGGTACGGGCGATTTGGCAAAAGTATTTAGTAAAGAAGTCGGTCGCTCGGGTCGTGTGGTCTTGTCCGACATCAACGAAGCCATGCTAGAAGTGGGTCGCACACGCCTTATCAATGCGGGGTGCAACAACGTGGATTTTGTGCTTGCCAATGCCGAAACCTTAGAACCCTTTGCCGATAATTCGTTTGACTTAGTTACCATCAGCTTTGGACTGCGTAACGTTACCGACAAACAAAAAGCCCTAGAAGCCATGTGGCGTGTGCTAAAACCTGGTGGGCGACTGCTTGTGCTAGAATTTAGCAAACCTGTGTTTGAGCCGTTGTCAAAAGCGTATGATCTGTACTCTTTTACCGCCCTACCGCTCATGGGGAAGATTGTTGCCAATAACAGCGAAAGCTATCAGTATCTGGCAGAGAGTATCCGCATGCACCCAGACCAAGCCACGCTAAAAGCCATGATGGAACAAGCAGGGTTTGTCAATTGCGATTATCACAATCTCACAGGCGGTATCGTGGCAGTACATCGTGGCTTTAAGGCTCGTTGATTTTTTATATCATTTAACTTCAAATATACTCGGGCGTGGAAAGCGCGCCCCTACAAAAGCATTTTAAAATTGTGGGCGAATGTCATTTACCCCTACAATCCATTTAAAATTAAAGGTTTTAAATGCCTGCCCCGAAAGGTAGATTTTACCCATTTGCCTTTTTTCTTTTTAAAACTCCTTTTATCAAACCCATTTTTACCAAAACCATGCTCATCTCTTATAAAAACCGCCTGTTTGACCTATATCGCATTTGTGCCAAATACCGCCTTGACACGCATTTTGCGGACGTACCAGAGCTTGCCCCTTTGGTACGGCTCATCAAAATGCACCCTGCCAGTATCGGCAAATCGCACAACCCATTGGGGGTCAAGCTCGCCTTAGAAGAGATGGGAACACTGTTTTTAAAGCTCGGGCAACTGCTCTCCACTCGCTCTGACCTACTGCCCCCTGATATCATCGCCCAATTATCGCTACTACAAGATAAAGTCGCCCCCTTTGACGTTGAGATTTTAAAACGTGAAATAGAACACCCCAAAACAGGGCTAGGCAAGCCAATCGGTGAGATGTTTGACCGATTTGATGAAAAGCCACTCGCCGCCGCCAGTATCGCCCAAGTGCATACCGCTTGCTTGCCTGACGGTCGAGAAGTGGTCGTTAAGGTCGTCCGTCCTGACATTCGCCCTGTCATCATCAAGGATTTTGAACTGCTTCGGGAGCTGGCAGGCTACCTATCAGCTCGTATGGAGTCGGCTCGGGCGGTGCATATCGTGAGTATCGTGGAAGACTACCGCCAAATCATGCTAAATGAGCTGGATTTGACCTTGGAGTCCGCCAACGCCACTCGCATGAGAGCTAACTTCACAAACTCGCCACTCATCTATGTCCCCGAAGTCTATATGGCAAACAAGTCGGTCATGGTCTCGGAGCGGATTTTTGGCGTGCCTATTAGCCAGACGGATAAATTTGACGCCTTGGGCTATGACCGTGCCGTCCTTGCCAAAAATGGTTTGACGATATTTTTTACCCAAGTGTTTCGGGATAACTTTTTTCATGCTGACATGCACCCTGGTAACATCTTTGTGGAGACCCTGCCAGACGGTCAAGCGGTGGCAAATCCACGCTATTTGGGGCTAGATTGTGCGATTATGGGGCAACTTGCTCCCGATGACCAACTTGTTGTCGCTCGTATGCTCCTATCGGTCATGAATGGCAATTACACCACACTGGTGGACATCATCAGTCATGCAGGTTGGATACCGCCATCTGCTGACAAGCACGCACTCATCGCCGACATGGCTCGCACGGTGTCCCCCATGGTGTCTAAGCCCATGAGTGAGCTTGATTTTGCAGGGATATTGTTTGAGATTTTAAACATCGCTCGCCGTCATCAGATGAGCATACCGCCACAGCTTATGCTACTTCTAAAAACGCTCGTCCACGTGGAAGGGCTTGGGCGTGAACTATATCCTGACCTTGATATTTGGTCGCTTGCCAAGCCGATTTTGACCGATTGGGTAAAATCACAGCTTGACCCCACACGTCTATTGAATGATTTTTATGACAAATTGCCCGAACATCTACTGTCCGCCACTGACCTGCCCAAACTTACTACCCAAAGCATCCAATCACTTGCCATGCTTGGCGGACGACAGGACAAACAGCTAAGAGAAGTCCAAGCCCTACGAGCCGATTTTTTAAACCAAAAACGCCATGACTGGATAGCGTTGGGCGGATTTTTTGCCTTTATCGCCATTGGGTTGACCGTGCCGATTTGGTGGGTGGGCGTGGTGTTTCATGTATTGGCATTGGGGTTTGCGGTGTGGCGGGTGTTGGCGTGATTGGACTCATCTGATCTTAAACAAACAGTCCAACCACAACCAGTGAAAAGATGTTTGGCATTACTTATAAAGATGTTGCAGTTGGTTTGACAATTCAAGCTTGAAAAACGTGCGATTCCCCTGCTTTTTTAAACAGGCATTTTTCATTGCAAATACCAAAGGTAGGCACTCCCTAATTATAAGCACTAAATTTGCTTTATTTTTAATCAATTTTATGTAAAATTTTATAGTACGAGCGGTCTGTTGCAAACATCAAAGTTTAACACGCCCTATAAAAATTATGCTAAAATAACAGAATTTACCCTTTAATAAATGATGGAAAAACCCATGACCGACCTACCCGAAAAAAACGACTTTATCCGCCAAATTATTCGTGATGACCTAGCAAGCGGTAAGCACGACAGCATTTTGACCCGTTTTCCGCCCGAGCCAAACGGCTATTTGCACATCGGGCACGTCAAGTCCATTTGCCTAAATTTTGGCGTGGCACAAGAGTTCGGTGGAGCGTGCAACCTACGCTTTGACGACACCAACCCCACCGCCGAAAAGCAGGATTATGTGGACAGCATTAAGGCGGACGTGGAGTGGCTTGGTTTTGACTGGGCAGGAGACATACGTTATGCGTCGCACTATTTTGACAAATTACACGAATGGGCGGTACAGCTTATCAAACAAGGCGATGCCTATGTAGACTTTCAAACGCCTGATGAGATTCGTGAACACCGTGGCGGTTTTGGTAAGCCATCTGTGGAATCGCCACAGCGTAACGCTACTGTTGATGAGAATTTGGCTCGTTTTGACGACATGAAAAACGGCAAATACAAAGAAGGCGAGGCGGTACTGCGTGCCAAGATTGACATGAATCACGCCAACATGAACATGAGAGACCCTGTGATTTATCGTGTCATGCACGCAAGCCACCACCAAACGGGCGATACATGGTGCATTTATCCGATGTACGACTACGCCCACCCCTTGTCGGACGCTTATGAGGGTATCACGCACTCGATTTGTACGCTTGAATTTGAAGACCACCGTCCTTTTTATGATTGGGTTGTTGAAAAAGTGGGCTTTGAGGTGCCACCCCGCCAATACGAATTTAGCCGTCTAAACATTGACCACACGCTAACGTCCAAGCGTAAACTCAAACGCCTTGTGGACATGGGCGTGGTATCGGGCTGGGACGACCCACGCATGCCAACCATTGCAGGCATGAGAAGACGTGGCTACCCTGCCGAAGGCTTGCGGGATTTTTGTGAACGCATTGGCGTATCCAAGGCAGACGGTGTGGTAGATTTTCGCCAGTTGGAATTTAGCATTAGAAACGTGCTAGAAAATACCGCCAGTCGTGGTATGGCAGTGCTAAACCCCTTAAAAGTTACCATTAGCAACTTTGATGAAGCGGTTGCTGATTTTGAACATCTAAAAAAAGACACGGTCAAGGCTCGCCTAGATAATGGCGTATTGTGGCTTACTCAGCCCAAACACCCACAGGCAGACAATGGCGAGCGTGAGATTCCTTTTACCAAAACCATTTATATTGATAAATCTGACTTTGAAATCACGCCCCCAGACGGATACAAACGCTTATCGCCAGAGAATCCTGAGATTCGTCTGCGTAACAGCTATGTGCTAAAAGTAGAAGAGCATATCATGGACGCTAATGGCGATGTGGTGGAGCTTGTCGCCACCATTGACCCACAAACGCTGGGCAATAACCCTGAGGGGCGTAAAGTTAAGGGCGTGATTCATTGGGTGTCGGCAAGTCATGGCGTGCCTGCCACCGTGCGACTGTATGAGCATTTATTATTTGAAGATGATGAAATCTCAGACGAGCATATTGCCACTATTAAAACACAAAACCCAGATGCCGATGATGATACGCTATGGGTACTAACCCACGTCAATCCAAATTCGGTAAAGGTTGTCAATGCCATTGTAGAGCCGTCATTGGCACAGGCAACAGGCGATGACAAATCCCAATTTGAGCGTGAAAGCTACTTTGTGGCGGACAGCGTGGAGCATAGCACCGATAAGCCTGTATTTAATCAGATTGTGGGGTTAAAAGATGGGTTTAAATAACTTTTAGCAATTTTAAAATTAAACGAAAGCCAAACGTGGTGTTTGGCTTTTTAATTCCATTGCCCAACTTTTAACTCGTTCACTTTACATTCTCATCAATCGCCTCATAAATGGCAAAAAGCTCAACATCATTTAGCACCGTCTCAGCAATGGGAAAAAGCTCTCGCTCTTCAAAGCGGATATGGTCATACAGAGCATTTGCAAGCTCCTTGACATCGTCCACACTTGGGTCGGTGTTGGCAAGTAGGCTCTCAATGTATTCATGCTCATCAAGCATTTGTTTTGCCAATTTAACCGCCCTGTTATCGGATAATTTTGTCAAAATAACATCAGCAAGGCGTGTCCGCTCAATCTCAAAATACGTGAGAATGGCAGTGGTCAGACACTCCACTAAGGCTTGATGGTGGATAAGTTTGTCGTCATCGGTGACGGATTTGGCTTTGTTGGCGATGACCAAGCCCAAATGGTGCTGGCGAGATAGGGGCTGTAAGGCGGGGTGTCGTTTCGTGGGAGTTTCTATTTATCAATTAAATTTTATTATAAAATAAAAAAACCACAAACACTAGGGCGATGTTTATGGTATTGTGGCACATAATGCTAATCAATAATTTAAGGTATAACTTATCCCGTAACTTCTCCCCTGTGCAGATAAGCTGGATAATTCACCATAAGTTGCTTTGGCAGCTTGACTAAATACGCTCTTATAATCGGCATCCATCAAATTATAAACCCCAAAATTTAGCTGACCCTTGGGCAGTTTGATCTCACCCAATAAATCCGCCACGACATAGCCTGAAATTCTAGCCTCCGGGGTTTTGCGGACATTTTGATTGGTTTTGGCAATCAGGCTGTCCTTGTAAGCTCTTTGTGTACCATCAATGGCAAGTAGTTGTAAGCGTAACTTATGTTCGTTTGGCGTAGTATATTGAGCAAAAGCGGTGGCTTTGGTAGGACTGATACGAAACGCCCCAAGCTCTCTGTACTGACCACCTGCATCTTTGTATTGACCTCGTGTATAGGCAATGCTGCCACCGACAGCCCAGTTATCATTAATCTTGTGATTTAATTCAAACTCCGCCCCATAAATACGCTCATCAGTATCAGCAACCACCACGCTATAATCTTTTAAAAACTGGGTTACTTTATCTGATGTATTATAAAAACCTGTCAACTTGGCACGGCTACCCCCAAATACTCCTACCCACCCTGCATCATAACTATTGACCGTGATTGGCTCGACATTATCAGAATTAACCACAAAACCTGCCCCAACATCTCGTAGCACCCTTTGCAGGTCAGGCAAACTATATCCCTGCCCAAAGTTGGCAAAAATACTGTGATTTGGCGTTAATTGATAATTTGCCCCAAGATTAAACAAAGTTTTGTGATGCTTTACTTTGCCAGAATTGACAACCCCTGCTTGATACGGCACTTTGTTTTGGATTAATAAATCAGCCAATAGCGACTCACTGGGTGGCACAAAATCGTCTGTTTTGCTGTCTATACGTTGATGTCGCACGCCTGCTGATATTTTTAAATCATCTGTTAAAGCAATATTGGCATTAGCAAAAACACCATAGGTTTTTAAGGTGGTGTCAGGCCCATAAGTGTAACGGTTGCCAGTGTCTTTAAATGCCAAGCCGTTGCTTTGCATAAAGGTGGTTAAATCATAACCTGTTGCCCCTTGGCGGTCTTTTTCTTGCTCATAGTCAATTCCATAACTAAGTAGCACAGGCTTTTGAGTAAGGTCAAATTTACGTTGCAAAGCCAATCTTGCTCCTAGTACCTCTGCCTTAGATTCAGATTGTAACACCCCATACGCGCGAGCTTGTAGGGCCTTAGTATAAGCATCCAAAGTGGCGGGTGGCAAATTCATGCTTTGTAAAATAGGCAGGGCTTTGGCGGTCGAAAACGGGGCAACAAAGGGGTAAAATCGCCCTTCTTCTTTACGATAATAAGCATTGGTATTGATGGTGTTACCCCACAAATCATCATGATGATAGTTGATATTAAAAGTGCTTTTGGTGGTTTTTGGCTGTTCTGATAATGATAAGCCTTTGATGGCATTTAATGAAGGCTTTTCTCCAAACAACACCGCAAGGCGATTACCATAATCAGGTGCATAATCGGTATCTTGTTTGTCGTTATAATGTGTCAATGCTAAATTGATGTTTTGTTTATCACCGATTTGCCAATCAACATTTGCATTAATACTTAGACTTTTGCTGTCTTGTTTATCGGTTTGGGCAGGCTCAGGAGCGATGCGTTTACCGTTAGCATCAAATGCCCCTCCTGTGGTGCGATAGTCGACATCAAGTCGTGCAAGGACATTGCCATTTTCGCTGACACCTGCTACACTCTGACCTACCTGATAACCGATACCTTCACTGGATAATTTACTACCATGTACACCGATGCGGGTTTCAAATTGCTCCTTTTCCAAATCCGACTTAGTAACGATATTAATCAAACCGCCTGTTGCCCCAGACCCATAAATACTGGTTGCTCCTGATAAAACTTCAATTCTAGCCACTTGACTGGGGTTGATACTATTAAGCTGTCGAGAGATGTCTCGCGAACCTGTCAAAGGCACGCCATTTAACAAAAATTGCACTTGACGACCGTACATGGTTTGCCCAAAGTTACTGGTGGTGCCACTACTTACCCCCAAACTTGGAATGAGCTGTGCCATTACATCGGCAAGCTGTCGAGAGCCTGTTGCTTGCTCTTGAATTTGCTCTTCATCTATAATTTTAGTGGTATGGGGCATTTGCGTGATACGATTGGCAAGTGCCATACCGCTCTTATCAATGGTAATAACCACAGGCTCTAATTCAACCGTTGGTAATGACTCATTGGGTTGAGCGTACAACTGCTGAGTTACTGCCACACTTAGTAAAGGCAAAGACAACCATTGAGAATAGTGGGAATGACGCATAAATTACTCCTTATGCTTATGGAAAAGTAAAATTTTAACAGTCTGTTACGAAAAATTTTTTTATCAATGTCGGCAAAATAAGCATTGACACCCCAGAACCAATCGCAAGCCATAAAAATAGCTTGTCATAGCCAAACTGATGTACTAAAAATCCACTCATCGCCCCGCCGATAAAATACACAAGCAACTCCACGCACACAAACAAAGTAAAGTCCGTGCCAGCTTGGTCGGGATTGGCAGCATTCATAAACAGAGCATATAAGGCAGTCATTGTTAAATAGCGAACAGATAAAATTAGCAAAACACTAATTGCCATCAAGCTCATAAATCCTGTTTTTAATAAACCTACCGCAGGTAAAAAATCACCCAATAAAGGATATAGCAATCCTAGACACAACAAAGCATAAACTGCCGTTCTTAGCCATCCGAATAATATAAGACAACGTACAATGTCGATATATTTGATTAATACCCCTGCCAAAAGTGCTGAACCAATCCCAACAATCGCTCCAAATACCGAAAACAAAAGCCCAATCTGAGACAGTGAAAAACCAAAATCCACAAGCATTGGATTTAGCATTGCCATCATCGGAGCTTCCACAAAGCGAAACACCACAATCAAAGCTAGTAACCATTTGGTTTGCGGGCGTTTGATAAGCCTAATAAGACTTGCTCTGGAAAGATTGGTAGCATGTTTGGGATTGTCTTGATCTTTTAAGAACGATAGTGAACACGAAATAAGCAAAACAGTTGTTGCCAAACTGATTGTCGCCATTTGCCAATCAAATCTCTGATATAGCCACAGTGTGCCAGCACCGCCTACCATACTACCAAACGCCACTCCAAAACTTTGCATGGCACTTGCCAGCCCAAAGGATGACTTATCAAATTGTTCCACTGTATAGCCATCAATAGCGATATCTTGGGTGGCACTTGCCAAAGACACCAAAAAACTTATGCTCAGAAATAATACAATCTCAGAAAACTGTAAAAAGCCAAGCCCAAACAGCCCGACTACCACGATAATTTGAGTAAAAAATAACCAAGTTTTGCGTTTGCCAATTTTGGCACAATAATAATTGTCCACATAACTTGCCCACAGAAATTTAAACGCCCACGGCAAATATAAAAGTGAAAGCATGCCAATCACCCTAATATCAACGCCTTGATGTCTTAAAATGGCAGGCAATGCCACATTAAAAAAATACAAAGGCAAGGCATGGGCAACATATAACAGTGCCACCATCGTCAAAAGATGGCGATTTTTTTGTTGTGAGACAATCATCAGACCGCCCCTATTTTAGTGTTTATCCATGCTTTGGCTTCAGTCAGTGATAACACCACCGCATAAGGCACTCGCCATGCTTTATGAAAAGCAGGACTGTCTAAGGCTTGTCTTTGAGTCTCATCATCAACAATTCTAACTAATCCCTTGCAATATTTAAAGAACGATTCTTTGTGCGTCTTGTACCAAACCGCCTCAGTCTGGCGGTAGTTATCAGGGAGTGTCAACCCTGTCCGACTATGGTAAATCAAGGCAAAACTCTGCTCACTGGCTAACAAATCACTCATAGCAATCAACCAACCATCAAATGCATCTTGACTAATCTCGCCTGAAAAATCGAGTAAAAATACAGGTAAGGAGCTATTTGGGTTCTGAATAGCATTTAGAAAAATAGGCATAACATCACTCTTTAATGCTGGCATTTAAATAATGGGCAAACTTACAATAAAACCCTTCTTTGTCACAAAAATATAACATTGCAGTTTTTTCAGGCATTACAATTTGATATTGGGGCATATAGTTTAATTCTTGAGCGACTACCTCATAGGGTTTTACACTTGCATCAGGTTCACCCACAATTTTTTTAGCAGGTGAATGTTCAAAAATAAAAAAGCTTAGTAGACGCATAATGGCACGCAAGTACCCTTTGCCAACAGCCTGTGCCTCTGCTAGTAACAAATGCCAACCCAAATCATTTTTGTCAGCCGTATAATACCCTGATAGTCTATCCCTTGCCCCTTCATAAACTTCGGCGTAACCAACCCATTCGCCATTAATACTAACCAAATACAAACGCTGGTGATCATCAGCCAACATTTTTTCAAAATAAACAGACAGCTCAGACAATGATTTATTGAGTTGCCATTGAGGGATAACATGGGGCATATTCATCCAACGATGCAACAATTCAATATGTTCAGGGTAGCGTATTTGCACCAACCCAAATTCAACCCCATTTTCTCTGTAAATGTAGTTGTTTGGCAGCCCCTGAGATAAAGTTGGCAATCGATTGATTTTACTGCATTGATCTTGATTAAAAGAATCGGTATAGATTTCTAGCATTTCTATTCTCTCATTAGGGTGTGTTGAATATTGGTATTTGNNGAAAAATCGCACGTTTTTCATGCAAAAACCAATAAAAGCGTTAAAATTTTCATCGTTTTTACAAATAATGTTATCAATGTTCAACACACCTTAGAAACTGTGGTGATATTGGATTGCAAATTGGTTCGCAAACCACGGGTTCTGGACGGTTGGCGTTATCTTGATAACCTCTTGTAAAAAAGCGAACACGATTTAGACACACCTTTTCAAATTTTGGTCTTTTTAAATCAAATAAAGCAATCCTCTCATTTAGCTCTGGATGTTGATGGTGAAATTCATCAACAATCTTTGATAACTCATTCCAAAATTCAAATTCAGATATATTATAATATTGATGTAATACATCAAAAATATAGCGATAATGCACAACAAAAAGCCCAGTGAAAATAAAATGACTCAAATCTTTTGGGGAGTGTTTTAATAAAATACCCACCTCTTTTGGTTTAGGCTCTTGTTCAAAAAAAGTGTCATCAACTAAATTAATATCATCCACAAAATCCTTTAAAACCATTTTTATCGGTATGCCATTCTCATGTATCAATAGACTATTTTCTCCATGTGGCGAAAATACAATTCCATAACGATACAACCAATACAATAATGGTGTTACACAAACTTTAAAGAATTTTTTTAGCCACTCAACAACCGTAAGACCCGACCGATGGATTAAATGTGGCAACAAAAAATCATCATGTCTATCTTTATGAATAAGTGCAGCTTGAGAGATCACTTTTTGATTATCAGTGATGTAATTTTCAACACTATCTCGCCACAAACAACCCAGTAATTCCGTAAATTGATAAGGTGGAGAGCTTAATTTATCAAAGGCGGGCTGTTTTACAGTAACTGTTGCTAACTCTCCCAATAGAACAACACCGGTTTCTTGCAATTGTTGGTCGTTTTTAAGTATTCTCAACAGCCATTCACTGATTTGCGGAGCAAAAAAATTACGCTTGTTTGGCAAGCCACGATATACTGCTGTATTTAAAATACTAAGTGGTAGTTTAATGTGATATGCTGTTTTATCAGTCATATCTGAAAAAGTTCGAATAGACTGTAAAGGTAAATACTCATGCTTAGACATTTCTAAAAACAGTAATTTTTGTTCAGAGATTTCAAGTGCATAATTTAAGCTAATCCAATTTGACCATTGCCAAGGATGTATTGGTAAAAATAAATATTCTTGACTGTCCAATCCTTTATTCATCAAAATGTTTTTAAAAGATTTATACTGACCTTCCCCCAACGTCTTTTTATAAATGCAATCACAAGTCAGCCCTTGAATTAATGAGAGTACCGCAAGACTTTTGTGAACAGCAAACCAAGGAAGTTTTCTTGCAATAGCAACCTCTGGAACATACTGTTTATAATCTTCATAGCCAAAACCGAGGCGACCTTTCCCCATAACAATCCAAGGATGTCCACGTAAAGCCGAGTCAACAACTGACCCACTAAGATTTGATAACGCTTCACTTGTTAAGCTATGCTTTGTGTATAAATGAGCCTCCGCCAACCAAGTATGATTAATTTCCTTTACCATATAAGCTTTTGTGCCATTATCCATATTCAGACTTTCACACAACTCAACAAAAAAATCAGTTAGATTATAAAAAGAATCACCTGTTTTTTTGTCATTAATAGAGTAGACGATAAAGCCACCAAATTTCTTTGGTTTGATAATTACTTCCAAATTAATTTTATCAAAAACAAATAACATTCTTTGCTTGTTTTCTGGCAAATATTCCACTTTTGTTGGTCTAATAATTTCTTCGTAAAGCAGCTCAGATATAGCAATCTTCATCAAAGACTGGCCAGCGCTTTTTAATTGCGACAACTCTATATTTAAATGATAAGCATTGGATGTATTCATTGCAAAACCTCATCTATGAAAAATTTGATAAAATATTGTTTCTACTTAGCTTATAAAACTCTTTATCCAAAATCCGATTGATTATGGTTGCTGAGCGATGAGCGCTCAATCCTAAATCTGGCGTCCCAACTCCATGAGTACAAAGTCCCATATTCTGCACAAAAATCCTCCCCATACCATTAGGGTGTTGGTAATTTACCTCATAATTTCGATCAATATCATAACTACCACAAGGTTGTTTTTTGATACAAGGATCTAATTCTGACATAAAATCCAGTGACGCTTGCTGATATCCAGTAGCCAAAATAACATAATCAGCACTTATTTTTGACGAAGTATTTGTATAATTATGTACAAAATCACAACAAATCTTGCCTTGATTCTGACAAGTTTGTATTAGTTTTAAATTTGAATTTAATTTTATTGATTTTTCATTATTCAAAATTATTTTTTGATAAAGCATGCTGTAAATATTTTTTAGTAAGTTTGAATTAATTCCTTTATATAAAAAATCTTGTTTTTTCAATAAATTTTTTCTTGCTTCTTCTGATAGGCTGTAAAAAAAATCCATATAGTCTGGGCTAAAATGCTCTAAAGCTAATGGCGTATACTCCATGGGAAAAAATCCCTCATCATCAGTAACCCAATGAATATTATTAAAATCATTTTGAATTAATTTATAAAAAATCTCGCCAGCTGATTGTCCAGAACCAACCAAGATAATATCGGATTTTTTCTTCTTTAAAAATTCATCAAAATTTTTCATAAAATCCGATGAATGGAAGCACTGATTTTCTAAATTTTTCACAATATTTTTTGTACAATCGGGAATATTTGGAGAAGTTCCTATGCCAATAACTAAATTTTTACACTCATAATTTTTAATTTTCCCATTACATTCAACAATAACATTAAATCCTTTATTAATAGGAAGAATCTGTTTTACTAAACAGCCAAAATTTAAATTTTCTAATTGACTGCATACCCATTGGCAATAGCTATTATACTCAATTCTTGGTAGGAAAAAAGACTCTTTAAAGTAAAATTGAAACAACCTTTGTTTTTCTTGCAAGTAATTAAGAAAACTGTACTTGTTTGTTGGGTCTACCATTGTTACCAAATCAGCTAAAAACGGAACTTGTAGTGTGGTATCAGGCATTAACATTCCTTGATGCCATATGAATTTTTCTTTTTTATCGAAAAATACTGTTTTTAAATGACAATCTTTATGGTTTAGCAAACTTGCCAAGCTTAAGTTAAATGGCCCTATACCAATACCTATGATATCAAACATGGTTTACCTCTTTGTGCTTTATAGGATTCTTTATCTTTACATAAATAGATTGGGTCTCTACTGGTGCAACCAGTTCATCCAAATCGTGTAAGCGAGTCAACAAATTTCCTTTGTAGGGTAATTGATTACTAAACAACAGAGTATTTAGTAGCTTACTATTTGGATACTTTTTCAACAGATTCTCAATATACTCCCGTAGTATATTGAGAAGATTTTCTTCTGTTGAAAATCCAGTTTTTGCAATACTGCTAATTAGCGAAAAAACCGTATTTCCAATAAAATAATATATAAATCGACTATTAGCAAAATCAATAGAAACAACACACTTTGCTCTAGCAATAAGATCTGTATACTCATCTATCAATTCATCTGCATAATCAGTAACATATCCAAAGCTTTGATTATCTCTTACCCAAAATTTATAAGGGAAATTATCTCTTATTTCTATGAGACAATTCTGTTGATGAGCCTCAAAAACCATACCATAATTATGATACATATCAATCATGGGAATTAGTGAAATTTTCAAAAATTCTTCAAACCATTTTTGACTAATTTCTCTTAAACAGACACCAAATTCTTTTTGACTACCTCTAATATTTTTGATAATGTGATATAGGCGATTTTTCTTTTGGAATGGATGATCTTGACATAACGTTGCCAAATTTGTAATGTTACCTTCTTCATTAAAAGGATTATTTCTAATAATGCAAATGGTTTCATTTATAATTTTTCCATCTACAATTACCCCATTCCAAGCAGGATCATTAACAACATCAAACATTGGGTATGAATTTTTTATATTTTCTCCAAACTGACTGTGCCAAATTTTATTAGCCAACAAACCTCTACGACCTTCTTTCGGTAAATTTATGCGTACTGAATTTGTGATTGCAACAGATAAAGATAATTTAAACATCCACTCCCTATTTAAGTTTACAACCGTACGAACTGATGTGGTGGCATAATAATCATCTCCCATTTGACCTAAATCTATTAATTTTTCTTCTGTTAATAATTTTTTATAAATATCTTTTTGTTGTAAATATTTCGCCTGCCAAGGATGTAGTATAATCAACCTAAAGTTATTATAACCTTCTGATTCATATTCTTTTTGAATTTTAATTTCATTTAAAATATCACTTTTTATCCTTTCTAATATCAGACCACTCTCTGACTCTTCAACGTAAATACTTGATTCAACCAACCAATAATGCAACTTAAAGCAACCATTAGTTTCTGGTGAAAAATTTTTCCATTGCACATTATCAAAACCAATTCTGTTTTTCGGAGTAGGATGCATGGTATGCCCACAGAATAGAGCTTGCTCCGTATCAACAAAATTAAGTTTTTTTCTTTTAAATATGCTGTCAATTTTTTGTTGTCGACTATCAAGAATTATCTGCAATTTTTCTGAACTATCCATCCATCTTGACAACACACTGTTGATGTTTATACTTTCTTTATCTGAATGCCAATATAGCATATCTTGTAACAATAAATTTGCCAGCATTAAAGAGTTAGTCTCTACAAAACCATCAGCTTGTTCAATATATATTTTATCAAAAATTTGATGATGTCCTAGCACACTGACAAATAGCAATGGAACAACTATGCGGACTTTTAAGGGTTCTAAAAACAAAGACAGGGCAGAGTGCCCCTCACAACATCCTCGACAAATGTCGCTTTGCTCGCTTGATTGTAAAATTTTAAAGCGACTGGTTTCAATACAGTAGGCGTTTATAAGATTTTGTATTGATAATCGCTCAATATCTCTTTGTTTGTTAGACATAAAACAAAGCTCCTCGTACTATAATTGATAATTATAATAATAATTATTATTATTGTCAATATATTTTATCAAATTTCATGTTAATTTCACCGTTAAGTCTCTCCAAATTCGGTCTAAACACTCTATATTAGACTTATGAATATCGCACAGTTTTAGAATTAATTTTTTAAATTATTATAAAAATCAATAAATTATAAAATAAAAAAACCACAAATACTAGGGCGATGTTTGTGGCAAAACCGAAAAAATGGTTTTTTAAACAAGTGCTTACTGCGATGTCTTTTGACGGACAATCTGATAACGTCTGCCCAAATACCAAATCGGTGCTGAGATGATGTGAATCAGACGAGTAAACGGCACAAGCAGAATAAGCGTGGTTCCTAAGAACATGTGTAGCTTATAAATCAGCCCTGCATCCACCACACGAGCGGCAGCACTCATCGGACGCAATATCGCCAAATCCTGTGCCCAGCCTGCCAATGACAGCATTAACGCACCGTCTTTATGGTCAGGATAGTGCCAAATGGTCGCAAGACCCATCAACAATTGCACCAAAATGATGACAAGTAGCATCTTATCGCTAAACGTGGATGTATGGCTCACACGTGGGTCGGTAAAACGTCGCCACATAAGAATCAGTAGTCCCACAAGGCACATCACGCCTGCAATACCACCGACAATGACTGCCACAAGCTGTTTGTCCGCCGCCGAGATAAAGCGTTCATAGACAAAGTGCGGGGTTAGCATACCAAAGAAATGCCCAAGCAGTACCACAATGATACCGATGTGAAATAGGTTACTGCCAAGTCTCATGCCTTTATCGTTTAGCATTTGGCTTGACCCTGCACGCCATGTATACTGCGATAGGTCAAATCTTGCCCAGCAGCCCAAAATACATACTGTCAAGGCGATGTAAGGGTAAATGCCGTACAAAAATATATGTATCCAGTTTTCGGGGGTTACTGCTGTGATTGCTGTTGCTTTTGCTATCATGACGACACTCCTTCGTTAACAGTTTTATTGGTTTTAAAATCCACCCAATGCACAGGGATTTCGCTCTCGTTTTGGGCTTGTCTTGCCAAGGTCTCGGCAATGCGAATGTCGGTTTGGCTTGACGGACAGCGTTCTTCTTGCTTTGCTGCCAAAAAGTCCACGGCTTCTTCTTCCCATTCTTTGTCAATGGCATCAAAAGTCGTATCATCCACCTTGTCTTTGCCCATCTTGGCAAGCTCTTCATCAATGACGGTCAAAGGCTTGCCTGCAATTTGCAATAACGCCTTAAACAGCCCAGCATAGCTACTGCCCTTGTCCACCAGTCTCGCCCCCAGTAGAGCGATGATGTGGCTAACATCGGCAATGTCCATGCGAATCTCAACATCATCTGCAAAGCTTGCCTTATAAGACAAAAATTCTAAATACATGGGCAAATAGTCGGGCAACTCTTTGACATCAATGGCAAAGCCCGCCTCTTCGTACTGTCCCATCAAATCCACCATCGCTTGCCCACGGTCTCGGCTCTCGCCATGCACGTGTTCAAACAGCCAAAGCGACAACGAACGCCCACGCTCAAACAGACTGTCATACACCGACTGAGCTTCAATCGAGCCTTTGCTTGATAACTCGTCAACAAAGGCGTTAATCTCTTGGCGAACCTCGGGGCTGATGAACTTTGATGTTGCTACGATGTCTTTACACGCATCTAGTGTATCATCGGCAAACAGCTCATCAGACGGATAATCCATCAGCAGGCTTATCACTTTTAATAATTTAAAATCAAGATGATTCATACTAGCCCCCATCAGTTATCCCACGTCTGCACGGTCTCAATCATCTCACGGCGATTGGACTTACGCTGACCGAACATACTGACGTCATTACCGCCTGTACAGCCATTACCAAAGCTAAAGCCACAGCCGTTTTTGTCGGCAAAGGCATCAGACAACGCTTCTTCACGGTGAGCGGTCGGAATGACAAAGCGGTCTTCGTAGTTGGCGATTGCCAAATAGCGGTACATCTCTTCAACTTGGTGTTTGGTCAAGCCCACGTCATCAAGCACCGCTTGGCTTTCAACCTTATCGACAAGTTGCATACGCTTATAAGAACGCATGGCAAGCAGGCGTTTTAGGGCAAGTTTGACAGGTGCTTCATCGCCAGCGGTCAGCATATTGGCAAGGTATTTGACAGGGATACGTAGGCTGTCCACATCAGGGATAAGTCCGTCCATGCCTACTTTGCCCGCTTCGGCGGCATTTTGGATTGGCGATAGCGGTGGCACATACCATACCATTGGCAAGGTGCGATATTCTGGGTGTAAAGGCAGGGCAAGTTGCCAGTCCATCGCCAGTTTATAGACAGGCGATTTTTGGGCGGACTCAATCACACTCATCGGCACGCCGTCTTTTAGAGCTTGCTCAATGACGGCAGGGTCATTGGGGTCTAAGAACACATCAAGCTGGGCTTTGTACAAATCTTTTTCGTTCGGGGTGCTGGCGGCTTCTTTGATTTTGTCGGCATCATACAAAAGCACGCCAAGATAGCGAATACGCCCCACACACGTCTCAGAACAGATGGTTGGCTGACCTGACTCAATGCGTGGATAGCAGAAAATACATTTTTCGGATTTGCCTGATTTCCAGTTATAATAAATCTTCTTATAAGGACAGCCCGAGATACACATACGCCAGCCACGGCATTTGTCTTGGTCGATAAGCACAATGCCATCTTCTTCACGCTTATAAATCGCTCCCGATGGACACGACGCCACACACGTTGCGTTTAAGCAATGCTCGCACAAGCGTGGTAAGTACATCATAAAGGTGTTTTCGTACTCACCATAAATGTCGGCTTGGACTTGGTCAAAGTTCTTATCGGCACGGCGTTTGGCAAATTCAGAGCCTAGGATTTCTTCCCAGTTTGGTCCCCATTCGATTTTTTGGATACGCTTGCCTGTGATGAGCGAGCGTGGGCGTGCAATCGGCTGATGGTCGCCTAATGGGGCGGTGTGCAGGTGCTGATAGTCAAAGTCAAACGGCTCATAATAGTCGTCAAGCGTTGGCAAATCAGGGTTGGCAAAGATATTGGCAAGCACACGGAATTTACCGCCAATCTTTGGATTGATGGAGCCGTTGGCATTACGAATCCAACCCCCCTTCCATTTTTCTTGGTTTTCCCACTCTTTGGGGTAGCCGATACCAGGCTTGGACTCTACATTGTTAAACCATGCGTATTCCATGCCTTCACGGCTTGTCCAAACGTTTTTGCAGGTAACAGAGCAGGTGTGGCAACCGATACATTTATCAAGGTTTAACACCATGCCAACTTGTGAGCGAATTTTCATAGGATTCCCCTTATGCCTAGTTCTTTTTAATTAATTTAAAAGAACATCGGTAGGTCAAAATTTGGTTTAGTTTATCCCTTTTGTCAAAGGCTTGCTATCCTACCAAAAGGGATAAACAGGGCGGTTTATCAGTCCAAAGTAGTAGGCAGTGGACGTGGCAGTCTGTCATCAGGCTTGCCCTCTAGCCAATCGATGTTCGCCATCTTACGCACCACCACGAACTCATCACGGTTACAGCCGACCGTACCATAGTAGTTAAAGCCGTACGCTTGCTGGGCATAACCGCCAATCATGTGCGTAGGTTTTAGAATTGCCCGAGTTACTGAGTTATGAATACCACCACGGGTGCCTGAGTTTTCAGAACCAGGGATGTTCACAAGCTTTTCTTGGGCGTGATACATCATTGTCATGCCTTCTTTGACACGCTGAGAGACGACCGCACGGGCGGTGATGGTGCCGTTGTGGTTAAAGACTTCAATCCAGTCGTTGTCTTCGATACCTGCTTTTTTGGCATCAATCTCACTCATCCACACGATAGGACCACCACGGGACAGCGTTAGCATGAGCAGGTTCTCAGAGTAAGTACTGTGGATGCCCCATTTTTGGTGTGGCGTTAAGAAGTTTAGTACAATCTCTTTGTTGCCGTTTGACTTATAGCGTTTTAGCTCGTCTGTCGTTCTTGTGTCAATCGGTGGGCGATACTGTTGCAACTGCTCGCCAAACGCCTGCATCCAAGGGTGATCTTGGTAGAACTGCTGACGACCTGTGATGGTACGCCAAGGGATGAACTCATGCACGTTGGTGTAGCCTGCATTGTAGCTGACTTTTTCGGATTCTAGTCCTGACCAAGTTGGGGATGAGATAATCTTACGGGGCTGAGCGACAATGTCACGGAAACGGATTTTTTCATGCTCAGACGATTTGGCAAGGTGCGTGTGGTCTCTTCCTGTATTGCTTGACAAGTCCGCCCATGCCTTGACCGCCACGTGTCCGTTGGTCTCAGGGGCGAGCATGAGCTACGTTGTCTTCGGTAACGGTGTAGTTTAGCTCGCCAAGTAGTTTGACTTCTTCCTTGGTGTCCCATGTGATACCTTTGGAGCCGTTGCCGAGCTCATCCATGAGCGTGCCAAGCGATGTAAATTTGGCATAAGTGGACGGATAATCACGCTCCACAACTTTGATGTGTGGGCAGTTCTTACCAGGTACTGGGCGTACGCCTTGGGTTTTCCAGTCGGTTCCACCAAAGGGCTGAGCCAGCTCGCCCTCTGAGTCGTGTTGCATGGGCAAGGTTACGATGTCTGTTTCCACACCAAGATGACCGACTGACAGCTCGGAGAATTTTTGGGCGATAAGCTTATAAATCTCCCAGTCCGTCTTGGACTCCCACGCAGGGTCGGTGGCAGCGGTCAATGGGTGGATAAAGGGGTGCATATCGGACGTGTTTAAGTCGTCTTTTTCGTACCATGTGGCAGTCGGTAGCACGATGTCTGAGTACAGACAGGTGGACGACATTCTAAAATCAAGCGTGGTAACAAGGTCAAGTTTGCCCGTTGCCCCATTTGGCTCAAAGTCAATCTCAGTTGGGCGAATGCCATCATGAATGGTCTCTTCGCCTAGGATACCGTGCTTGGTGCCTAGTAGGTAGTGAAGCATATATTCATGCCCCTTACCCGATGAGCCAAGCAGGTTTGACCGCCAGATGAATAGGTTTCTTGGGAAGTTGGCAGGATTGTCAGGCGACTCAGCAGCAAAACGAACGTTGCCATTTGCCAGATTGTCCACGACATAGCTCTCAATGTCCTGCCCTGATGACTTGGCAAGACGACCAAGCTCCAAGGGGTTCATGTTAAGCTGTGGGGCAGACGGTAGCCAGCCTGCACGTTCGGCACGCACGTTGTAGTCGAGCATATGCTCAGGAAACTCTGATTTGTCAGCGTGTGGCGATAAAATCTCATGAGCCGAGACTTTTTCGTGTCGCCATTGTGAGCTATGGTTATAAAAGAAGCTCGTGCCATTCATGTGGCGTGGCGGTCTGTGCCAGTCTAAGGCAAAGGCAACAGGAGCCCAGCCTGTCTGCGGTCTTAGTTTTTCTTGACCGACATAATGAGCCCAACCGCCCCCTGACTGACCGATACAGCCACACAGCATAAGCATATTGATAACGCCACGGTAGTTCATGTCCATGTGATACCAGTGGTTCATGCCTGCCCCGATGATGACCATCGATTTGCCATGAGTCTTGTCGGCATTGTCGGCAAATTCACGAGCGATTTGAATGACTTTTTCACGGCTTACGCCTGTGATTTTCTCTTGCCAAGCAGGCGTGCCTGCCACGGTTTCATCATTATAATCATCAGTTACGTGCTGACCGCCCACGCCATTGTCCACGCCAAGATTGGCAAGCATTAAATCAAAGACTGTTACCACTTTGACTGTTTTGTCATTGGCTAGTGTAAGCGTTTTGCAAGGCACATTTTTGTACTGGATATTGTCCCCTTCGGCGGCGGTAAAGTAAGGGTGTTCATCACCGCCAAAGTAGTCCATGCCAACTGTTGCCGCCTCGCCTGAGCCTTTTAGGGTCAAAGCCAAATCCACGTCTGTGTTGTTTCTACCTTCTTTACTCTCCAAGTTCCAACGACCGCTCTCGCCCCAACGGTAGCCAATCGCCCCATAAGGCGACACCAGCTCGCCATTATTATTGATGGCGATGGTTTTCCATTCGGGGTTGTTGTCTTGACCTAGGTTGTCCACCAAGTCAGACGCACGCAGGAACCGCCCTGCTCGTGCCGATTGCCCTTCGCCTTCGACCATGACAAGCATGGGCAAATCGGTGTAGCGTTTGGCATAATCGGTAAAGTAGGCACTTGGATTTTTTAGATAAAATTCTTTGATAATCACATGACAAAACGCCTGAGCAAGAGCGGCGTCTGTGCCTTGTTTTGGGTTTAGCCATAGGTCGCACAGCTTGGCAATCTCGGCATAGTCAGGGGTGATGGCGACAGTTTTTGTGCCTTTATAACGCACTTCGGTAAAAAAGTGAGCGTCAGGGGTACGGGTCTGCGGTACGTTTGACCCCCATGCGATGATGTAGTCAGAGTTGTACCAGTCGGCAGCTTCTGGCACGTCTGTCTGCTCACCCCACGTCATCGGAGATGCAGGTGGCAAATCGCAATACCAATCATAAAACGACAAACACACCCCACCGATAAGCGACAAATAGCGAGAGCCAGCGGCATAGCTAATCATACTCATGGCAGGAATGGGCGAGAAACCAATGATGCGGTCAGGACCAAAGGTTTTGGCGGTATAGATGTTGGCAGCAGCGATGATTTCCACCACTTCATTCCATGACGAGCGGACAAAGCCCCCCATGCCACGCTTGGATTTGTACTGCTCGGTCTTGGTTGGGTCAGTTACGATACTTGCCCATGCGTCCACAGGGTTTTTATGGGCTGCCTTGGCTTCACGCCAAAGTTTTAGCAAGGGTTTACGCACTTTGGGGTATTTGACACGGTTGGCAGAGTACATATACCAACTATAAGACGCACCACGGGGACAGCCACGGGGTTCGTGGTTGGGCAGGTCTGGGCGTGTGCGTGGGTAGTCGGTTTGCTGAGTCTCCCACGTTACCAGTCCGTTTTTGACATAGATTTTCCATGAGCATGAGCCTGTACAGTTCACGCCATGAGTTGAGCGGACGATTTTGTCAAACTGCCAACGACTGCGATAGCTGTTCTCCCAATCACGGTTTTCATCACGAATCTCGCCGTGTCCGTCAGCGTATTCGCCCGTTTTTCTCTTAAAAAAACGAAATTGGTCTAATAAATGGCTCATAAATCCCCCTTATGGGTTGGCTAAACTTAAAAAGTTTTTGGCTAAATTGATGAGCTCACTATAAAGAAAACCGCCAAATTAAGGTATTAACTTGACGGCTAGGGGGATAATACTAAGGGGGTAGGTGTGGCGTGGGGTTGGGTTTTTTGATGATAACTGTCAATTTTAGGCGGGTGCGAGGTTGTTATGTTCTGTTTGTTGTTAGAAAGTGATGCCCGCCGCGAAAAATCTCGTCCATTTTTGCAATAAATCCCTTTTTGATTTCCTTTCACTAGGTGCAAAACAATTTCATTTTGACCAATTCCCATAAAAAATACCCCAAACTTCACAGCTTGGGGTATTTTTATTTTTAGATTTGGATTATCTTAAAAACTCCACAATCTTGGCAAGTTCACCTTCAATGTGCCTGATGATGAGTCTCTCAGCTTGGTTGCACTCTTCAAAGTTTAAGCTGATGTTGTTTTCCGCCAGCTTCTCTTTGATAAGTTTGACATAGATGTCAATCATTGTAGTGTCAGTGGCTGTCTTGTTTGTTAGAGCATATTTGTCTAGGTAAGCACCAAGCTCATCAATGTTGCCAATCCCAAACTCATCAATCAGCTCGCCACACTCTTCATTATCCCAAACACTCATTACAACCTCTTTGTCATCGCTTAGAGCGATTAGGATAAAATGGTCATCAGAGCCACGAAACCATAAAGCATTGCCATCGTCTAGTTCTGACCCAAAATCTACCACACCATACTCTTGGACAAAATTTGAAACCGCTTGAATGTCCAACATCGCATTTACCTTTAACTTGTTAATTTATAGGGCACATACTGCCGTACTCATAGAGCGTAGTCCAGTCTTTTTGCAATGAATTTTCACTTTTTAAAACTTAACCAAAATATTATCCTCATAGCCAATTTGTGCGTTAATGCGAGCATTGACAACAATCCGCTTAAAGCCCCCAACCCTTTGCCAAGTGGGTGGCTCGTACTGTTCTACATAAGCCATATAATCCATCAACTCGCTTTTGGTGGAGCTAAAAAAGATAAAAGGTGGACGCACAAACTGCATAAGCCTTAAAAACTTTGTCATACCAAAATAGCCGTGCTTGGCATAAGCCCCTTGTGCAGTGCATAGATAAGGTGGGTCAAGCAGAAGCAAGCAATTTGGGGTGTCTTGGTATTTTTGTAGTAGCTTTTCAAAATCCAAGCATTCAAGGATAAGCCCCCCCAAAAACCACTCACATCTTGTTTTCGCTACACCAAATGGCTTTGTAAAAGTCAAATCAGTAACGCTACCAGCCCGCCCATTTTTACCCATTTCCCCTGACGGGCAATTACAAAGCGATGGCGATAGACGGTTAATGGAGGTTGCCCTATCCGCCCTGACATCTGGCACCTAAAAACCCACCCGCCAGTTTATGTGTTAAAATAAGGCAATAAAAAAGACAGGCATTTTTACCTGTCTTTTCTCAAAACTCAAAATTACACCCCACCCAACTTGTTGCACCCAGTGTAACGCTCTTGCAATTTGGTCTATCTTAACTTGTCCCACATTGTTTTGAATTATCCCATTTATTGCAGAGTGTGTGGTTGGTTTATTGTGGTGGGGTTTAAGAAAGGACGTAAGGTACGTAATACGCACCTTTTATTATCAAAGTTAGTAAGATTATCAAACCCCCACCCATTACAACAAAAAAATAACAAAAAACGCCACTTAAAAAGTAGCGTTTTTTTGGTCAGCCTTAGCACGGATATTGGGCCCCTTTACGGCTATAATACCACCATGTAATCACAAGGCAAATCACATAAAAGACGATAAGCATGATAAGCGTGCTGTTCGCCCCAAACCAGCCGAACATCTTGGGAATAAAAAACCCACCATAAGCCGCGAACGCCCCTGTAAAGCCGACCACCGCCGCCGATTCTTTTCTGGCGACATTGACAAGGTCGGGCGAGTTTTTGCGTTCGTGTAGGGTGCGAAAGATGACAGGAATCATACGAAACGTTGAGCCATTGCCGATACCTGTGGTAATAAACAGCACCATAAAGCACGCAAAATACCCTGCAAAACTACCGCCTGTGCCATTTTTTGGCAAAAAGACAATCACGCCAATGGTCGCTGCCGCCATAACAATGAAGTTAAAAAACGTAACCCTAGCTCCGCCCATCTTGTCAGCGAGCCAACCCCCAACAGGACGAAACATCGCCCCAACCAAAGGTCCAAGAAAAGCGACTCTTAGCGGATCAACATCAGCAAAAGACTGCTTGATAAGCATGGGGAACGCCGCCGAAAAGCCGATGAACGAGCCAAACGTGCCAAGATATAGGATACACATGACCCAGTTGTGATAGCGTTTGAAAATGACAGACTGGTCTTTAAAAGACGCTTTGGCGGACGATAAGTCATTCATAAAAAACCACGCCAGTATCGCCATAAGTGCGATAAACGGCACCCACACAAAGGCGGCGTTGTGTAGATATAGGCTCTTGCCGTTGTCAAGCGTAACGCCTGTGCCGATGATTGACAAGCCGATGACCGCAGGCACGACAAACTGCACGGTAGATACGCCTAGATTGCCAAGCCCTGCATTTAGCCCCAAAGCCGTGCCTTGCTTGGATTTGGGATAAAAAAACGAGATGTTGGACATGCTAGACGAAAAGTTGCCCCCACCCAATCCACAAAGCAGGGCGATGATGACAAAGACGCTAAATGGCGTATTGGGGTTTTGTAGAGCAAAGCCCATCCACAGCATGGGAATCAGCAGACTTGCCGTGGATAGAGCCGTCCACCGCCGACCGCCAAACACAGGCACCATAAACGAATAAAAAATCCGCAAAGTCGCCCCTGATAAGGCAGGTAAGGCAGTAAGCCAAAACAGCTGGTCTTTGGTAAAATTAAAGCCAGCGTCAGGCATACGCACGACCACCACCGACCAAATCACCCACACCGCAAAGCCTAGCAGTAGAGCAGGAATAGAAATCCATAGGTTGCGACTGGCGGTCTGTTTACCGCCATTTTCCCAAAACTCATCATCTTCGGGTCGCCAGTCGTGAATCACGCCCCCGCCTTTTAGTTCATTTTTTGCACTCATGTTGCCCCCTTAGGGAAATTTTAAGATTTGGGGTTATTTTAAGGGGAATTGGGCAACTTTTCGCTTATCCTAATGATGAATAAGGTAGGGGGCGGATGCTACTTTAGGGGTAGGTTGGGACATGGGCATAAAAATGACAGCCACTTGGGCTGTCTAGGGCGTATGCTGATCGTGTTAGACACACTCAAAACACCTTTTATCAGGCTTTTTAGCCCTATTTTCAACTTATACAAGCAATTGATTTATCAAAGGCAGATTGCAATTCACTCCTGCAATCTAAAAAAATAATTTTCTAATAATTAGGGCGTAAATGGTAGGGACGCCCTAATATCACCAAATGGCATCTTTACCATCAATCAAACTTGCATGGTTTTGATGCTTTCAAGATACGCACGAATGTTTGATACATAGTGCATGCACTGTACATATCGCCCATTTTTACTGGCATTGCGAGCCAGATAACCATAAACCTCTGCCCAACTATTACCATCTCGCCCTTTGGCGTTTAGCTCACTCTGAATGCGTTTGACGGCATTAGGTCCCATGTTATAAGACGCCAGCACGAACCACAAACGCTCCGAATCTGGTACATCTGTATAGAGCTTTTCTAGCACTTCTAGGTATTTGGCACCGCCTTGGATACTTTGGACAGCATCGGTACGGTTTTTTACGCCCATTGCTTTGGCGGTGTCTTGGGTTAGCATCATGAGCCCCTCAACACCTGTGCGTGAGATGGCATTAGGGTCAAGGTGCGATTCTTGATAGCTGATGACCGCCAGAACTTGCCAGTCGTGGTTATGAGCTTTTGCCCCACGTTTAAAGGCATTTTCATACAACGGTAAACGCTGTTTTAACGCTCTTTTAAAATGCTTATCACTGTACTCATTTGCCAACAACGTTTGATCATAAAAACGTGCCGTAGAGCCTGTGATTGCCAGCTCATCAGGACTGCATAAAAAATTTTTGGCATGCTGTACCAGACTGTTATCCTTGGTATGAAACATGAGCGACATATTGGCATTAAGACCATACCCTGAGACTTTTTTTGCTGTGTCATCATTACACGCCAATGGCACGCTTGCCATGCCTTCGTAACTCTCACCAAGCAGTCCATCGACATCGCCTGCTTTAAAGGCATTTAGAGCTTCTTGCTCAGTGTCATAGACTTTAAGATTTAGGCTAACGCCAAGTCTATCGGCATAGCGGTCGGCAATGTCATGACCAAAACCATGCTGAATGTCGCCATGGTTGAACACCGTGCTGTCACCCTTGGTCGTGGCGATGACAATCTCACCCTTTTGTTTTACGCCATCTAATGCAGACATGGCAGATGATGGCGTAGAATCCATGCTTGGCGTCAAAAAACCCTTGACGGGCAAAGAAAGCAGTGACACCGTGCCAAGACACAGCACCCATTTGGCAAGCGTTGCCACGGGTTTGTTTGGGGTATTTAGTCGTTGGGCAAATTTACCAAAAAGACTTTTTTTGGTTTGTTCGTTAAGCTCCGATAAGCATAGGGCGGATTTTTGAATGATAAATGGCTTAAATGTTGTCGCTTTAAAATTTGGATTGGTGTTATTATTGTCTAATATTGCTGGGTTATTGGCATAAAATGAATAATAAAATCGGTGATTATTGGTGCGAATGATTTGCATAATATTCTCCTATCTTACCGTAAACACCGCACGATTTACATCATAAATAACACAATGCAATAATATGTGGTGCGATTGCTGTGTTAGATATCCATGTCATCCATGATGGGTCTTCAAGCACTTCTAAGCCATTACGCTTAGGGTTACTTGACATCAATGGATAAGACAGATAAATCATGATGATATCGCCATCAAGCTCATGGCTTGGATTTACCCATGATGACAAGTTTAGCCAATCATCACAGGGGACATCATCACGCAACAACCAAACGGTTTAACTAAAATTTGGCAGTTTCTTCGCAGTGGCTTAACCATCAATAATGCCAATATGATGATAATGACATATATGCCATGATTAAGCAAAAAGTAAATTAAGGTTAGAATAAAAAACTTAGTTTTAATATAGGCGATTTGGCTAAATGGTCAATCATTACATTGTAAACTGACGATAGACGGTATTAATTTATAGATAAATAGCATAAAGTAGCAAATATTCACAAAAACCATCATTATTGTAAAATCGTTTCTTGATAATTTTTTAAAAATGAAAATTGCAATACTAATGTATAAACTAATAAGTCATTTTTAAAATTTCAATAAAAATCAATGCTTTTCATCAGATTATATCATAAAACAGTCAAAAAATTCATGTTTTGCTTTTTAGAATTTTAATTAAAAATTATAAAACAATTGTTCATATTCATTAAATGATAATGATTTTTGATTATTGTTATGTTTTTCAAGTGTTTATCAGCATCTTTATAAATGACTCATCAGTTTAAATCAGCCCTTGCCAAATGACCATTTTTTGGTTAAATTTTATCATAATTTTTCACTTTCTATGTTTAACGGACACAAGGACATCGCCATGACCCTATCTTATACCGCCCCCATTGATGAAATGCGTTTTGTGTTAAACGACATTTTTGACGCCCCAACCTTTTGGCAAAACACGCCTGCCCTATCCCATGTGGATAGCGACACGGTGGACATGATTTTGGACGAAATGGCAAAATTCGCCACATCCACGCTTTTGCCCCTAAACCAATTGGGCGATGAAGAAGGGGCAAGTTATCTTGGAAACGGACAAGTCGCCACGCCACAGGGCTTTAAGGACGCATTTAGAGCCTATGCCGATGCTGGCTGGATAGGGCTTGGGGGCGACCCTGAGTATGGCGGACAAGGCATGCCAAAAATGGTGAGTATGCTTACCGAAGAGATGCTGTTTGCCACCAACCAATCATTCGCCCTATATCCCAATCTCACCGTAGGGGCGACATTGTGCCTACTGGCGAGCGGTAGCGATGAACAAAAGGCTCTATATTTGCCCAAGCTATACAGTGGCGAGTGGTCAGGGACGATGTGCTTGACCGAACCGCACGCAGGGACGGATTTGGGGATTATCAAGACAAAAGCTGTCCCCAACGCTGACGGCTCGTATGCCATCACAGGCACTAAGATTTTTATCACCGCAGGCGAGCATGACCTGACAGATAACATCGTTCATCTGGTACTTGCCAAAACGCCCAACGCCCCAAAAGGCTCAAAAGGCATATCACTATTTATTGTGCCAAAATTTTTGGTCAATGCAGACGGCAGTTTGGGCGAGCGTAATGGCGTATCGGCAGGCTCCATTGAGCATAAAATGGGCATCAAAGCGTCTGCCACTTGCGTGATGAACTTTGACAACGCCACAGGCTATATGGTAGGGGCGGAGAATACAGGCTTGGCAAGTATGTTTGTCATGATGAACTATGAGCGAGTTACCATGGGGCTACAAGGGCTTGGGGCGAGCGTGCTTGCCTACCAAAACGCCTGTGCTTATGCCCACGACCGCTTACAAGGGCGAGCCGATGGCGGTGTCAAAAATACCGATAAACCTGCCGACCCCATCATTCATCATGCGGACGTCCGCCGTATGCTTTTAAATGCCAAGACAAACAGCGTGGCTTCTCGCACCTTTGCCATGTATGTCGCTCGTGAACTTGACACCGCCAAATTCTCAGACGATGATAATGCCAAAAAAACCGCTTCCGCCAAGGTTGCCCTATTCACCCCGATTGCTAAGGCGTTTTTGACCGACATGGCATTTGGTGCCACCATTGACTGCCAGCAGGTGTTTGGCGGGCATGGCTATATCCGTGAATGGGGCATGGAACAAATCGTGCGTGATACTCGTATTAGCCAGATTTATGAAGGCACGAACGGCATTCAAGCCCTTGACCTACTCGGGCGAAAAGTCGTCAAGGACAACGGACTGGCGATGAGTGCGTTTATTGATGAAATCAAAGCATCCGCTAATGCCCTGCCCGATAGCCCATTAAAGGATGAGACCCTAAGAGCGTGCGATACGGTGGCGGATTTGACCGCCGAGCTTATCAAGGTTGCAACTGCCGACCCCAACGCCATTAACGGCTCGGCAGTGGATTATCTGCACACGGTGGGCTATCTGTGCTATGCCTATATGTATGTGCTGACCGTCAAGGCGTGTGCGGATAAGGATGGGGATTTTTATGCTGATAAAGTCCGTCTGGCTGACTATTTTACCGCTCGTATCCTGCCACGCCTGCACGCCCATGCGGTCATGGCAAAAAATGGGGCGGATAGCATCATGGCGTTTGATGAAGGGTTTTTTGGGTAAATTTATGCGATAAATTTGCACCATATAAAAATCGGGCGAATGTCCCGATTTTTATTTTGTCATTATTTTTCAAATAACTCTCTTTAAATAGGTAAAACAACCTATTTTGCCATTTTATCAAACCACAAAAAATATTCCGCCATTTTAAATTATCCCCCAAAAACTGTGCTAAAATAGTCCGTTTATCAGTTATCTTGTATTTTTAAGGACAACCTTTGCTAGATCACAGCTCTGACTTACGCCATATTTTACAATACATCAGCCTACTCCAAGAGTTGCCCGAGCCTTCGTCTTTGAAACGTTTCATTGACGCACTAAGAGTGACGGGCGATGACGAAGAAGCGGTCAATCCCAAAATCCGTGAACTCATTGATATTTTAAAAGAAAATCCTGAATACGGTGCAGGGCTGGCAGCGTTTATCCTGCGTCTAACAGACAACTATCAGCGTATCACGCTCTATGCAGATACGGGCATCATCTCTGATGACAGCTTTTCACACAGCATTAACCGCTTGATAGGACATCGTTTTTTGCCCTTACTGCCCAAAGAAGACTCCGTGGTAGAGCTTGCTCACTATCTGTTTGACGGGGCAACCGATGAGAAATGGCTGTCACTCATCACGCCTGAGTATTGGGATGAGCTGGTGGAGCTTATCAAGGTTGATGAGCAGAACCTAGAGCTGGTCGCCAGTGCCAAAAACAGCATCCTAAACGCTTTGGTCATCTTATCTTATCGCATCAGTGGCATCGGACTGCACACTGAGATGATGGATACCTATCCACAAATATTAAACTACACCGCCGCCTTTGTCGCCCAAAACCAAGAGACCGTCCTGTTTGTCAATCAGTATCGCCAGTCCCATAACTTGGACGCCATGACTGACACCATGCCTGATGTGGACATTGACCCTGCTCCTTTGCTTGTCATGCTAGAGCAGTGCCAAGACATTGTTGATAACATTCGAAAACGGGTGTACAAAACGGGCATTTCCATTCGTATGACTAATATGCTTGTGCGACTTGAGCAGAGCATTCACCGCATGCATATCTTGCTTGAACTCGTCTCTGACAAAAACAAAAACCGCGACAAAGCCATCGTGGAGCTAACCCAAGAGATTGTCCGCACCGCCAAAACCCGATACAGCTTTGGCTATCTCATCAAAAATAACACCCGCCTGCTGTCTCGTAAAATCACCGAAAACTCAGGTCAAGTGGGCGAGCATTACATCAGTACCGACAAGCTTGGCTACAAAAAAATGTACAAAAAGGCGGCCATTGGTGGTTTTCTCATCGCTTTTATGGCAACCTTAAAAATCCTAGGCTCATCGCTCGTGCTTGCCCCCATTGGCAAAGCGTTCATGAACAGCATGATTTATGGACTTGGCTTTGTTGGCATTCACATCGCAGGGGGGACAGTCGCCACCAAACAGCCCGCCATGACCGCCGCCGCCATCGCCTCCACCATCTCAGAAGGATCTAGTAAGAAAAAACAGCTAACCAAACTTGCTGAGTTGGTCGTGGACATCATGCGAACGCAGTTTATCGCCATCATGGGTAACATCTCCATCGCCATGCCCATCGCCCTACTCATCGCCTTTGGCTGGGTGCAGTTCTATGGTGAGCCGATGATTAGCACCGAAAAGGCCGCCTACCTGCTCCACGAGCTTGACCCCTTGCGTTCACTCTCCTTGCCACACGCTGCCATCGCTGGGGTGTTTTTGTTCCTATCAGGACTTATCTCAGGGTATTATGATAACCTTGCCGCCTTTAATAAAATCGGCGAACGGGTCAAACGTCACCACCTGCTTGCTCGTCTCATGCCCCAAAGCTGGCAAAACCGCCTTGGCAGTTTTGTAGAAGCCAATCTTGGGGCGATTATGGGGAACTTTATCTTTGGCTGTTTTTTGGGCAGTACCGCCACCATCGGCTACATGCTCGGACTGCCACTTGACATTCGCCACATCGCCTTTGCCTCCGCCAACCTTGTGCATGGGCTGTTTTTCTTATCCCCTGATGATTTGACATGGCAACTTGCCCTGTATGCTTTTGTTGGAGTATTGCTCATCGGCATGGTGAACCTGATTGTTAGTTTTTCACTGTCACTCATGATTGCCCTACGTTCCAAAGAAGTGCATTTTAGCCAGTGGAAAGATTTGGGCGAGCTGATGTTCAAGCACTTAATCACACACCCAAGGGACTTTTTCATTCCTAGAAATGAAAGCGTTAAATACGCACGTATTGACAGCGAAGGGCGGATTATCTATGATGACAATGTCAAAGAAACTGCCATTCCTAGCGGTTCGGTCGTCCGTCGTCTAGGCAATAAAAAAACCGACCCCCTAAAAGACATCCAAAATGCAGTCAATGTCGCCAAAACCGACCTAAGCCAAGGCACGCTTGATAAAGTCAAAGTAGAGACCAAACACAGTGAAGCAGGCGAGATGGGGCTTGACATGAATAGCGAGACCAATGCCAAAAACCCACTACCCAAACCCGACAAACCGCCACAGCTACCAAAGTAAATACCATGAAACAAAGTATTGCACTTGATATTTTAAAAACAGGACAAAACGTCTTTTTGACAGGGCAGGCAGGAGCAGGCAAAACTTATGTCCTAAACCAGTACATTCACTATCTGCGAGTGCGTGGCATCTCAGCTGCTATTACCGCCAGTACAGGCATTGCCGCCACGCACATGAACGGCATGACGATACACGCATGGTCTGGCATGGGCATTAAGGACAGCTTTACCGATGAAGATTTTAAACGTCTAAGATATCGCCAAGCCGTGACCGACCGCCTAAGAGACGCTAAGGTACTCATCATCGATGAGATTTCCATGCTCCATGCCAAGCAAGTGGACTTGTTGGACGAGATTTTACGTACCATTCGTGAAAATGACACCCCTTTTGGTGGGGTGCAGGTGATTTTCTCGGGCGATTTTTTTCAGTTACCCCCTGTTGGCAACAAAGGCGAAAGCAACAAAGAAAAGTTTGCCTTTATGGCGAAGGCATGGAAAAGTGCCAATTTTCAAATCTGCTACCTATCAGAACAACACCGTCAAGCAGGGCATGATGAGCGTGAACGGTTTGGCATGAGCCTAAACGACATCTTGAACCAAATCCGCCATCAGGACGTGGATGCTCTCGCCCAAGACATCTTGCTTGGCACTCGCCATAACGACATCAGCGATAATTGTACACGTCTGTACACTCATAATGGCAACGTGGACAGCATCAACCAAGAACAGCTTGCTCTGCTAGATGGCGATGCTCACACCTTTGACTGCACCACCTATGGCGATAAAGCCTTGATAGAAATGCTCGCTAAAAACGTCAAAGCCGCCCCATCTTTGACCCTAAAAGTCGGGGCTCGGGTCATGTTTGTCAGAAACAACCAAAACCTTAGTGTCTCTAATGGCACGATGGGCGAAGTGGTTGATTTTGTCGCCCTACCACAGGCAAACATTGATGGTAGTAACGAGTCCGCCAACACCATCAAATACCCCATGGTACGACTCAATAGTGGTCGCATGGTCTATGCCGAGCCTGATGAATGGACGATAGAAGATAACCAAGGCGAGATATTAGCCAGTTACAGCCAAATCCCCCTTGCCTTAGCATGGGCAATCACCATTCACAAAAGCCAAGGCATGACCCTAGATGCTGCCGAGATTGATTTATCTCGCACCTTTGAGATGGGGCAAGGCTATGTTGCTCTCTCTCGCCTGCGGTCGCTGGACGGCTTAAAACTCCTTGGCATGAACAAAAACAGTCTGCTGTTAGATGAATGGGTGTTTCACGTCAATAACCGTCTATTAGAGATTGCAGAAGAACAAGCCGAAAAGTTCTACGCCTTAGATGATGACACCCTAAGCGAGATTCACAAACAGTTCATCATCGCCTGTGATGGCATTACTGATGATACCATCATCGCTCGCCAAGAAAAACTTTTACAAAAAGTCAAAGATGAACAAGCCCGCAAACAGCACATCAACGCCAACCAAACCCAAGGCAAATCGCCCACCCAAGTCGGCAAAACCCTAGATGAGACCCTAGCACTCATCAAAGAAGGTCTTAGTCTTGATGAGATAGCACAGAAACGTGAGCTTGCCAAATCTACCATCATCAGCCACATCACCGAGCTCATCGAACGTGATGGCAAAGACGACTACCTGCGTTTTGCCCCCAGTGATGATGAACTACACGCCATCAAAGCCATCTATGATAAGCTCGACGCCCAAGGCGAATTTGAAGGCGGTGTCAAGCTTAAACCCATCGTGGAGATGAGTGGTAAAGGCAATGGCTATTACAACATCGCAAGGCTGGCGTTGGCATTTTTGGACATCTCCAAAGCCGACACAACAGACACGGCAGATGACAGCAAAACAGCTAACACCAACAAGGATAAGCCATGACCCTTCGCCTTGCCATCAACGGTTTTGGACGTATTGGGCGAATGCTACTGCGTGCGTATCTGTCCGACATCACAAGATTTGACCGCCTTGACATCATCGCCATCAATGACATCGCAGACGCCCACACGCTCCTGCATTTATTAAAATTTGACAGCACGCACGGCAGATTGGGTGTGGATGCACATCTACAAGATAACCATTTGATTTTACAAAAAAACGGGCAAACCCTGTGCCGGATTTTACTACTTAACCAAAAAAGCCCCACTGACATCGCATGGGGCGAGCTTGACATTGACGTGGTGTTAGAATGCACAGGGCGTTTTCGCTCCTATGATGATGCAAGCCTGCACCGCTTATCAGGGGCAAAACAAGTCATCATCGGCTCTGCCCCCTTTGATACGGTGGATGCCAGCGTGGTCATGGGGGTTAATGATGAGATACTGCATACCAATTTACCGATTATCTCAGGCGTGTCCTGCACCACCCAAGCCCTAGTCCCCCTACTGCACACCTTGCAAGTCTATGGCATAGACAGCGTGATGATGACTGAAATTCATGCCGTAACCGCCGACCAAACGGTGCTAGACCAAGCCCACCGAGACCTAAGGCGAGCAAGAGCGTCAGGGCAAAACATCATTCCCACCACGTCAAGTAGCATTAATGCCAGTGTGCGGGTGTTACCATTTTTACAAGGCAAATTAAGCGGGCATTCTATCCGAGTGCCAACAGTCAATGTCGCCTGCATTGACATCACGATCATCTTTGAAAAAGCCCCTACCCTTGACGACATCAGAAAACTCTTAAAACACACAAGCCAAAACCGTCTGCGTGGGATTATGGATTATACCAATGAACCGCTTGTTTCATCTGACTTTATCGGCGATACCCATTCGCTCATCATAGACGGCTCTCAGCTTATGCAAGCGGGTTGCCAATTTAAAATCCTAGCATGGTATGATAATGAAGTTGGCTACGCCAATCGCTTGCTTGATATGTGTGTGGCGTTAAGCAAAGCAAAACAATCCTAGTACCCATATCTAAAAACAATCTAAAAAACAAAGAGTTACATAACATCCATGCAACCATGCCAATAGTGTGTTATATTATGCATTTTTACCAATCGTATTAACATGACTGACCGTTTTATTTTACAAGAAGTATTGACCGATGATGTGCCGTTTCGGGTACATAATGTCAAGATAGACAAATTCATCTACGAGCAGGATTTGCCACTCATGCTGTTGGCTCATTATGACCGCCTAAGCGATGAGCTAAAGATTCAAAAGCCTTTGACCGACTTTTTTGGGCAGATGAACGACAAAGTAACCACGGCACAGGCGTGTGCGATTTTTGGGGTCAGTCCCGACAGCCTACGCCCTGCCACCCACATCAAAATCACAGGCACGAGTGTCATCGTGTGGGATGAGTTTCCCCTTGCCCTGCATTTGCAATTTACCAACACCGCCAAAGACAGCCAGACCACCGATGAGTGCGACCTCACCCAAGCAGTCGCTGACGAGATTGGTAACATCCTACTGTCAGGCAACGTCAATGTCCTGCACAAAAACACCGCCAAGGAGCTGGTGAGCGTTGATTTGTCTGATGATGAATTTGTCATTACGCCCAGCGATAACTATACTCGCCTGCCCAACAGTCACGCTCTTGCCACCACCCAAATCCTAAACCACATCAGACACACCACCCCCCAAGCCATGGCATATCTAAGCCATGCTCTACGTGATAAAATCATGGAGCATGCACAAGAGCGGTTTTAGGGTTTTGGGTGTTTTATCTATCGCATATAAGGCGTGCTCAGCACGCCCCTACATCCAAACATTATTGCGTTTGTAGTAATTTTCAAATTTTTTGGGTATATTTTTTATTTCAAGTAACCCACGCATTAAAAAAACGGTTGGGCAATCCCAACCGTTTTGTTTGCAATATAGTAAAAAATCAGCTCTGGTTCAAAAAGTATGCTACAAAGAAAACAGTTCGTGGCGATCTTGGGAAACCTAACGGTTTTCCTACCCGCAGGCAGGCTCAGGGCGAACGGAAAACCTAGTTCAGCATACTTTTTGGACTACTATCAAAAATCAACTATAAAAACGCCCGATTCTGTAAGGCTTGGTGCAAGGTTAGGCTATCGACATAACCCAACTCCCCGCCCATGGGAATGCCTTGGGCTAAGCGAGTGATATTATCCACGCAGGCTTTTAGGGCGTCATGGATAAAAAAGGCGGTGGTCTGACCTTCGACCGTCGCCCCCGTGGCAAGAATCAGCTCGCTAATGGCAGACTTTTTGACCAACGCCACCAACTCATCCATGTGCAAATCATCCGCCCCGATACCGTCCAAGGGCGACAGATGACCGCCCAGCACAAAATACCGCCCACGATACGCTCCACTTTGCTCAATCGCCACCACATCGGATGCACGCTCCACCACGCACAGCTGACTGTCATCACGGCGGACATCGGCACAGATGGGACAGATGTCATCATCGCTAAATGAATGGCAGATTTGACATTCTTTAATCTCATTCATGGCAATCTCCAAGGCATAGGCAAGCGCCAAGCCTTGGGGACGTTTTTTGGACAATAGTTCTATCGCCATGCGTTGGGCGGACTTTTGCCCGACAGATGGTAGGATTTGTAAGGCTTTGACCAGTTGGTCAAATTTGGGGGTGAGCATTAACCGAACAATCCTTGCATGCCCTTGGGCAGACCCATGCCTGTGGTCGCCCCCGCCATGATTTCCTCTGATAGCTCATCTGCTTGACGTACCGCATCATTAATGGCGGCCGCCACCAAATCTTCAATCATGTCAGGCTCATCATCCATCAAACTTGGGTCGATAGATAGGCGTTTGACCACATGGCGACCTGTCATGGTCACTTTTACCAGTCCGTTGCCTGCTTCGCCTTGAACTTCTTTTTGGGCAAGGGTTTTTTTGGCGGATTCGACGTTTTGCTCAACCTGCTTTTGCATGGCTTGGGCTTGTTGCATGAGTGCTTGAATGTTCATCATAAACTCCAAAGGATAATAAATTTTGGGTAATATGGTTAGCCATTATAACAAAATTTTAACTTAATGGGAAATTGTTATCATGGAGCGTGTTGAACATTGATAACATTTTTGTAGAATATGGTATAATTTAACGCTTTAATCCATTTTTGCATGAAAATGGCTATCCGACCACTTGATCGTGTAAATTGTCAAGATTTTACCTTAATTTCTTTAAATTAAGTGGTCGGATTTTTTTCATCGTCAGACGTTCGTTTGATAGAATGACCATCAAACTTCACTTTTTCCTTGAAAAACGGGCGACTCCCCTGCTTTTTTAAACAGGCATTTTCATTACAAATACCAACATTCAACACGCCCTAATACACCATCCATTTATCCAGCGAGACAGTCATGACAGCCCCACACCCCGATACCCCACCCGAGCATAACCACGTCATCGTCATCGGTGGCGGTCATGTCGGACTGTCCTTTGCCCTGCTTTTGGCTCATCAAGGCATTTATAGCACGCTGTTGGAGACGGTCAAATACCCGACCATCGCCCCCGACCAAGACCATGAACGCCAATCCTATCTGGACAGTCGCAACACCGCTTTGTCTAGGCGTAGCGTGCAGATTTATCATGAGATTGGGCTGTGGGATGAATTGGACAGCCATGCCTGCCGTATTGACAAGGTGTTAATTAGCGAGCTTGGTAGCTTTGGGCGGGCGACACTTGATAAACAGGCGGAGAACGTTGAGAGCTTTGGTTTTGTCATGGAAAACGCATGGCTAGGACGGGTACTGCTCCAAGCGGTCAAGGCAAGCCCCTATATCCGCCTGCATGATAACACCCAAGTGACCGCCATCGACCAAGATGACGACATGGCTCATGTTACTGCCATCAGCCAAGATGACAAAACAGACAACGGTACTATTCAGCTATCCGCCCCACTGGTTGTGGCGTGCGATGGTCAGCACTCGCCTGCTCGCTACATGCTCGGCATAGGAGCGGACAGTCATGATTATAGGCAAGTGGGTATCGTTGGTGTGGTTGAGACAGACACGCCACACAAGCATGTCGCCATTGAAAAATTCAGCCCTGCCGGACCGTTGGCGGTGCTACCCCTACCCGACAGTGCAGATGGCAAATATCGCCGTTCGGTCGTCTTTATCTGCCCAAAAGGCGATGAACACGCCTACTTGCATGATGACGCTCACTTTTTGGCGACATTGCAACAAGTCTTTGGCACAGATGCAGGGCAGTTTGTACAAGCAGGCAGGCGTGGGGCATACCCTTTGACCAAAGTATTAGCTCATCGGCAGGTCGTCGGTCGCTGTGTACTCATGGGCAATGCCGCTCACACACTACACCCTGTGGCAGGTCAAGGCTTTAATCTATGCCTAAGAGACGCCTACGCTCTTGCCAAACTTTTGGGCGAGAACTTACAAAACGCCAAAAGCGGTAAATTTGGCATGACCACCCCCGACTTTGGCAGCCAGACCCGCCTGCTAGGTTATGAGCAATCCCGCCAAACCGACCAAAAGCGAGTGATTAAATTCTGCGATACCGTTGTTGGCAGTTTTACCAGCACCAACCCTGTCATGAAAGTCGCTCGCAATGTCGGACTGATTGCCTTTGACAAAATCCCCTTTGTCAAACCGATGGTTGCTACCTATGCGATGGGGTTAAAATCTTGATGGTTTGACGTGCCTGCTTTTATAAAACGATGCATTTTAAGTCGAGATTAGAGCATGATTTTTAAAATTTATCACACGCCTTTTATACCCCCTTTAAAAAATCAAGCCCAACCCCCATTTAGCACTCAACTGTGTTATAATTGACCGTTTCAATCACTTTTAGGCATGAGCGAGAACCCATGAGCGAACATTCTACTTCCCAATTAGCCGCCCTTATTCAGCTTGGCAAAGAGCAAGGCTATCTGACCTATGCCGAGATTAACGACCAACTGCCCGAATCCGTCACCGAAAGCGACCAAGTAGAAGACATCATCGCCATGCTGACAGACGTGGGTATTGCCATTTATGAAGTCGCCCCTGATGAAGACGACATCATTTTGGCAAACTCGGGCAGTGATGACGACATGGCAGCCGATGAAGCGGCGGCGGTATTAGCCAGCGTTGAGACCGAACCGGGGCGTACCACCGACCCTGTGCGGATGTACATGCGTGAGATGGGGACAGTGGACTTGCTCTCTCGAGATGGCGAGATTAGCATTGCTAAACGCATCGAAGAAGGCACTCGAGAAGTACAGTACATCATGGCGTACTGGCCTGGCACGGTCAAGTTTGTGCTTGATGAATACGCACAAGTACAAACGGGCGAGAAAAAAATCTCCGATGTGGTCACAGGCTTTTTATCCCTAGATGACAGCGATTTTGAAATCCAAGAGAGCGACACAGAGATTAACCTAAAAATCAGTGAAGCCGATGATGACAGCGACACCGAAGACGAAGACGATGATGACAACGGCATGAGTATGGACGCTGACAGCGATGACAGCAGTCTTGACCCTGAAGAAGTCAAAGCCCGCTTTGATGAAATTCAAAGCCTGTTTGACAATGCCAAAAAAATGCTTGAAAAACATGGGCGTAACAGCGAAAAAGCCAAAGCCGCCTATGATGAGCTTGCCACTCGCTTTATGCTCTTAAAACTCAACAACCGCCTATCTGACCAAATCATGGCACTCATGCGTGAAGTCTATGAAGACGTGCGTACCACCGAACGCCAAATCATGCGTTTGGTTATCCGTAAAGGCAAAATGCCCTTTGATGAGTTCAAAAAAACCTTCCCCAGTAACGAGACCAACATTGACTGGCTGGCTCACCGTATTGATGGCAAACCTGCCTTTGCTGGCACCTTAGAAGCGGTGATGCCTGATGTTGTTGCCTTGCAAAAGAAAATCTTGGCACACGAAGAAAACCTACAAATAAACATCAAAGACATGAAAGCCGTGGCTCGCCAAATGGCAATCGGGGAAGCCAAAGCCCGTCGTGCCAAAAAAGACATGGTCGAAGCCAACTTACGTTTGGTTATCTCCATCGCCAAAAAATACACCAACCGTGGCTTACAGTTCCTTGACCTTATCCAAGAAGGTAACATCGGTCTTATGAAAGCGGTAGACAAATTTGAATACCGCCGTGGTTATAAATTCTCAACCTATGCCACATGGTGGATTCGTCAAGCCATCACTCGCTCCATCGCTGACCAAGCACGCACCATTCGTATCCCTGTACACATGATTGAGACGATTAACAAAATCAACCGTGTCAGCCGTCAGCTACTCCAAGAAATGGGGCGTGAACCCACCCCCGAAGAGCTGGGCGAACGCTTAGATATGGACGAAGCCAAAGTACGTAAAGTCCTAAAAATCGCCAAAGAGCCGATTTCCATGGAAACCCCCATCGGTGATGATGAAGACAGCCACCTAGGCGACTTCATCGAAGACAGCACCATTTCAAGTCCTGTTGAGAGTGCCACTGCCGAAGGCTTGCGTGAAGCCACCCGAGAAGTGCTGGACAACCTAACCGAACGTGAAGCCAAAGTGTTAAAAATGCGGTTTGGCATTGACATGGCGTCCGACCACACCTTAGAAGAAGTGGGCAAGCAGTTCGATGTTACTCGTGAGCGTATCCGTCAGATAGAAGCCAAAGCCCTACGCAAACTTCGCCACCCATCTCGCTCTGAGCATTTGCGTTCGTTCTTGGAAAGTGATTGATTTTTCGGTATTGTTAATCAACCATACCTTTGGGCGGATTTGTAGGAACAAATTACATTTGCCCTGTGGTAAAGTGTTGATTTTTGGGCGAATTGCAATTCGCCCAAAAATCAATGGTAATTTTATATAATTTTTACATCCCTTTTGGCGTGTCTTAATTTCCCCAAACTCATCTTGGCCGAACAATGATAATCAACACCCTAAGTGGCACCATAAATCCGCCTGCCATACCCCATGCTGTCAAAGAGATTTTTAGCCATGCCAATGCTGCGGCAACATACGCACCACCATACATGACATAAATCTTGCGATGCATCAGGGTGCAAGATCAAAAGATGTACAAAGGCAAGCGAACTCATAGCGGTCAGTGCCCAAAGTCAATGTTTTTTACTCATTAAACTTCCTGCAAAACTAGTTTTCCGTTCGCCCTGAGCTATGCCTGCGGGTGGCGGAAAACCGTTATGGTTCGACAAGCTCAAGGCGAACGGTTTTCTTTAATTTAGGGTTTTGCAGGAAGTCTATTTAAAATCAAATAAGGAAAATAACACCCCAAAATCTCACAAAGCGCCGTCATGACAAATAACAGCAAGGTTTTGGCGAGAGCATGAATAGAAAAATCCATAAAGTAGACCTCTTGCGAAATTACGATTTTATTGAACTTGTCAAAATTCCAAATCTAATAAAATCAAGGTTTGCAAGCCAAAATTTTTGAATTTCGCAAGAACTCTAGTATCTTTGGGTAAAAATTATTCGGCATTGTTAAACAACAATACCCAAGCTAAAATACCCACTCAGTCTATCATAAGCAAAGCAAACACCCAATGAGCCAAATATTCACCCATTGCCCTAAGTGTCAATCACCCTCTTTTGTTAAAGCAGGTTTTAATAATGGTAAGCAACGCTATAAGTGCAAAGACTGTTGTTATTTCTCTGTACACAAACATGCCTCATATAAGAGCGATGACATTAAAAAAATGGCAATAGATATGTATCTTGAAGGCTTAGGCTTTCGCTCCATTGGTAGAGTGCTAAATATTAGTATGGTACAGTCTATCAATGGGTTAAGCAATTAGGTGAACAACATGAAATCACCTCCGATAATACCAAGCTTATTGACATTGTCGAACTTGATGAGATTCACAGTTACACTAAGTTTAAAAAACTACCGTTAGACGTGGATTGCCATTGACGGAAGACACCAAACAACTCTTAGGCTTTGTTTGTGGTAAGCGAGACAGTAAAACCTTTGAAAGACTGTACAACAACCTAAACCCAAACAACATAAAACTGTTTTGCTCTGATTACTGAAAGTCTTATCAAGAAATCATACCCATACACAAACACCTAACCAGTAAAGCTCAAACGTTTACCATAGAGGGCTATAACAGTCTGATTAGGCATTTTACCGCAAGGTTTAAACGTAAAACCAAATGCTATTCTAAATGCCAAAAGATGATAGAAAATACACTGAGCTTACTGTTTGCTAAGTGGAATGGTAGTTTGAGGTGTGTATTTTGATTTAACAATGCCCTCTATTTAATGAATGTTAGGGTATTGTAGCATATTTGGGGTTTGTGGGGTGTATCCACTTTCCACCACCAAGACAGCCCTGGCAAAGAGGAAGCAATGAAAACACCAATGGGTTATTAACAGAATATTTCCCCAAAGGGTCTGATATTAACCAGTGGGACAATCAATACATACAAACAAAGGTCGCCAAACTCAATCTGCGACCTAGAAAATGTTTAAATTGGCGAACACCTTATGAGGTCTATTATCAAAAGGTGTTGCAGTTAGTTTGATGATTCAAGGGTAAAAAATGGGGCTGACATAGATTAGCAACTATGCTATACTACAAATATGGATCATTCATTGCTCATTTTGTTTAGTATATGAATCCTAATACGACCAAGATTTTAATACAGACGCAACATAAGGAAAAAACAATGAACCAACAAAGTACTTTAACGCTTGCAGGCATTCCTGAAACGATGCTGATTACATTGTGGGCAAAAGCGATTGAAAGCCAGCACAAAAACCCCATCATCAAAGACGAAAAAGCCTTAGAGCTTATTCAACAAATTGATTATGATTTTAACAAATTTAAACGGTCAGCATTTTCACAAGTTGGTATTGCCACACGAGCAAAACTAATTGATGATGAGACACTTGCCTTTATTAACAAACATTCGCAGGCAATTATTATTCAAATTGGTGCAGGTCTGGATACCAGATTTTATCGGCTTGGTTGTCCAAGCCATATTGTTTGGTATGATATTGATGTGTCAATGGCTATGGCTTATAGAAGCAAACTAATCGCACCCCAAGACAATGTGCATATGCTTGATTTTTCAATGCTTGATAAAGAATGGGTGGCGTATATTCAAAATAAAGATTTGCCAATTTTGGTGATTGTTGAGGGCGTGCTGATGTATTTTGATGAAAGTAAGGTGCGTCAATTTTTTGATTTGTTATGTGATAATTTTAATCATCTTGAAGTTGTTTTTGATATGTTGTATTATAAAGGTGTCGGTAATGTCAAAAAAACCGATGCCGTCTCAAAAACAAAAGACCAACCTGAATATCTTTGGTCAATGTTAAATAGTCGGGATATTGAACACTGGCATCACAAAATTCATTTTGTCAAAGAATACCATATGAGCGATTATTATGGTAATCGCTGTCCCTTTCCTTTTAATTTATTATATAAATTGCCTTATTTTTATAAAAACTTTAATCAAAGAGTTGTCAAATTGGAGCTACATTAACTATACCCAAACAACCTAAAAAGGCTACAAATTTGTTTTTGGGCGTAAGGTGCGTAACACCTACCATTTCAAAGCCTAAGTCCAAAACGGTGCGTTATACGCACCTACAAGACCGTAGGTTGGGTTGAGTTTATGAAACCCAACAAAATTAAGGCTTAGGTTTAAATGTTGGGTGGAACGGCGGTTCAGTCCAACCTACAATCTTATTTTTGGAGTATATATGAAAAAAGTTTGGTCAGCATCCATTGATTTGGGGCGTATGAAAGTTTATCCAATAGGGTCAAGCTATGATGGTTTATTTGATTATCGTGCTTATCGGCTCAATGAAATTAAGATTGCTCAAAATCCCCATCATCCTGATAGCCAGATTTTAAAGTATCTTTTTTAGCTTATGGTAAAAAAGTTTTAAATCAACAATGTGGCGAAATTTTTAAACAATTCAATTTGGGGCAAAACGATTTAACCCCAGTGCATATTTACGATATACATACAGGCAAATTGTGGAAAGAGGAAACTTTTTATGTCTTGAATTTACAACCCAACCGCAACACCAAATAAAATAAAGAAGTGTTCATCAATTTAATGTATTATTAAGTTACACCCCCCAAACCACAAAATCACCACACACCCCCATGTTCCAAAACAGTTCATCCAAATCATCAGTCATCCAGCCTTGTCTTAAAGACTTAGCTTGACTCCATTGATACTCAATGGGGTTTAAGTCAGGAGAGTAAGGAGGCAAGAACAATAAACGATGTCCATGCCTGGTTAGTAGCTTTTGGATTCTTTTGTTTTTATGAAAAGGAGCATTGTCCATGACAATCAC
>NZ_MUXV01000033.1 GCF_002014975.1 Moraxella bovis | reverse complement strand
AGTTGAGAGTGGGGTATATTTTACAAATAAATCAACCGTTTTTGCATGAAAAATGGCCAAATCTTGTTTTTCATCGTCAAAAACTTGATTGATAGAAAACTCACAGCCTTTGTTTTTTCCTTGAAAAACGTGCGATTCCCCTGCTTTTTTAAACAGGCATTTTTCATTGCAAATACAAAGGGCAAGTACGCCCTAGTAAGCTAGATAAAAAATCAGGCAAAGTGGGATGCTTTGCCTGATTTTTTATGTGGTTTTTAGAATTATTATCTGTAAAAGCTATAACGGGCGATAGCCAAGCTTTTTTAGGCGAACTTTGGATTTGCATTTGCGTCGTGCCATCGGGTCGTAGTATAAGGGGCGATAAATCTCCACCCTATCGCCATCTGACAGCACCGTGTCTAAGCGTTTTTTTTGGCTGTATATGCCGACATACCACGCCTTGTGGCTAGGGTCGGCAGTCATGTGCGTGTCGCACCATGCCCCAAAGTCGATAAAAGTCGGCAGACTCAGCCAGCCTGCATGAACTAGGGCTTGGTATAGGGTTGTTCCGTGGGGCAGGATAAGTTCTTGATAGTAGTGCCTGTCCCCGTCTGCATACGCCAAAGCGATGTTTATTGTAGCCATTGCCCGACCCAGCCGATGAGTGCGATGATGATGGCAAGTGGCACGCCAATACGCACCAGCACTCGCCAGATGTTATAACGCCCTTCGCTTTTAAAGTTAAAAGTTTTGCGTAAATGGCTGATTTTCATCACAAAGCCAGAGAACACCGCCAAGATAACGACCGTCAAGAGACTGATGACGACCAGTGCCATTAGGGCGATGTTGGCAGGTAGGGTGGATAACAGCATGGCAAGCACGATACCAGCAGATACGCCCTTGATGAGTCCAAAGCGGATTTTGAGCTGACTGATGGCATAGTACACCAAGAAACTGGCGATGAACAGCATGCCCACACTCGTCACAGCAAAGGATGTTGGCGTGACAAAGGCACTGCCGACCATCAGAGCAAACGCCCCAAACACAAGCTGAGTGAGCCAGATGGGCAATATCAATCCCGATAAGGGCTTTTTGTTGTTCTTATCCATGACTTGTCGGGTCATGTCCACGCCCAAGAACCAGTACAGACCTGTACCCACGCCCACCGAGAGTAGTGCCAAAGAGACCGCCTTTGCCCACTCGCTAAGCGATACAGACGTGATGGTTGGCACACTCACACCGCTAGCTAGACCGCCATCAAAGAGCGAGATAAGCCCACCGATGATGACGATGATGACCCCGACCCCAAGTAGGCGAGTTTTGAGCAGGCTTAGGATGAGTGCTACTATCATCGCCCCTGCACTAAGCCCAACGCTTGGCACACTAAGGTTGAGCTGGGGTAGGTGCTGATGAAGTCCTGTTCCAATGCGTGCGGTCATGGTCGCACTAATGAGTAGTGAGACCAACACCGACAGCCCTGCAAAAGCTCGCCATGTCATCTTGGCATCGGCTTCACGGGTAAGCTTTTGCATGCCAAGCCACACACCATCGCCACTGCGAGCAGATAGGGCAAGCTCGGCAAATAACACGGGCAGACCCACCACGAGCATGGCAATCATCCACAACAGCCAAAAATCTAGCTCATGAGCCATGCTCGGGGCAATCTGATGGGCAAATAAGAGTGGTAAGGCACATGCCACAAAAAACACGGTATAACGAGATAACATAGCAAGCTCTGGTTGGGCGATTAGGATGGATAAGGGTAAGCAAAAACTAAATAGGGGCAAAATCAAGCAACGACAAAACCCCAATCAAGGGGTTTTATCACACACAAGTCTAAGTCTGACAAATCAGTGAACGGCACTGATAAATTCAGAAAGCATCTTGATGTCTTTATCAGACAGTTTGGCTGCCACGATTTGCATCATGCCTTTTTCGTCTTTTTTGGCAGAGTCGTTGGTACGAACCTGTTCTGCCATGAGACCTTCATCTTCACGACCTGCGGCACGGAACAGTTTTAGCTGAGTTGAGATATAGGTAGCATGCTGACCGCCAATGCGTGGGAACGCCGCCCAGCCATTGCCTGCTCCTTTGGGGTCATGGCACCCTGCACAAGGGATGATACCACGACTCTTGTCGCCACCTAGGTAGAGTTTTTGGGCGGCGGCGTTCGTGGCTTTGTTGCCATAACCTGGTAGCCACGGGGCTTGACTGGCATAGTATCCTGCTACGTTAGCAAGGTCTTGCTGGGTAAGTCCTGCAAGTTGTGCCTGCATGATGCCATTTTTTCTGGCACCTGTTTTAAAATCGACCAGTTGTTTGTATAGGTATTTGATGTTTTGACCGCCCAAATTTGGCTGAGCTGGGGCAACCGAGACACCATTGGCACCGTGGCAAGCGGCACAGTTGGCATCTACGATGGCTTTACCTGCTTCGATGTCAAAGGCAGGAACAGTTGGAGCGGCAGTGGCGGTCAAGGCGACAAAACCAAAACCTGTGGCGAGCAACGTTTTGGTTAGCATGGCTTTGGCTGACAAATTCATGGCTTTCATAACAATTTCCTACTAACTTCGGGGCAATCCCCGTGTCTTGGGTTTTGTATCTTTTTATTTGGCTTTTAAAAGTCAAATGGGTAAATCTTGCTTATTATAGCAAGACTTCGCTAAATTTTCCTACAAAAATTGTGGTTTTGGCAACATTTTTTTGCAAAAAGATGAGATTTTAACAAAAAATTATCAAATCAAGCCATCATCAACTTATGATTGACAAAAGCCATAAAACTGGGGCATGTACCCAAAGATGATGTTGCTGTTTGGGTAAACATGCCCCAGTTTTTTTATTTTGCCATGTAGTCAATCAATGCCCGAAACTCATCATCGCTACATGTTTGGCACAAGCCCTTGGCGGGCATTTGGGGCATGCCTTTTTTGGTGTTTTTGACTAAGGTGTCCATGCCTTTTTGGGCTTTTAGCCTATCCCATGTGGCTTTGTCGCCTTTTTTGGGGGCGTTTAAGGCACCGCTATCGTGGCAGGTGGCACAGGTTTTCTGGTAAGTGGTGGCGACATCGGCATGGCTTACACCTGTGGTGACTAGGGTAAGACTGGCAATGGCGATTTGTAATAATTTTGACATAATAACTCTCACTAAGGGTAATTTGGGATAAATGTGAGAATGGTTGTTTCTCTTTATGCTTTTATTATGCAAGTATTATGCAAGTTTTTTGCCAAGTTGCAAGAGATATTTGGTAACTATGCCGAATGCGACTTATTTACCCTTTGGGTTTTTTATCGCTATTTTATGGCTTTCATGATACACTATTTTATCATTTTAGCAGTTATATTTGACATCATGACCACCACCGACTACCAAAAAATCATCCGCCAAACCGCCTTTTCGCTCTCCGCCCCCACCCTAAAACTCTGCCCGCCTGATACAGGCTTTGAAGTGGCGTTTGCAGGGCGGTCTAATGCAGGCAAGTCGTCCGCCATTAACACCATCACCCACCAAAAACAGCTCGCTCGTTCGTCCAAAACCCCAGGGCGAACGCAGATGATTAACTTTTTTAATGTCGGCTCGCCTGATAGTCGTATCGTGGATTTGCCGGGCTATGGTTACGCCCAAGTGCCAGAAGGGATGAAAATCAAATGGCAAAAAGAGCTTGAAAATTATTTGGTAAACCGTCAAAGTCTGACGGGGCTAATTCTACTGACCGACATTCGCCACCCGTTGAAGTATTTTGATGAGCAAATGCTCCATTGGGCAAAGGACGGCGACTTGCCCGTTCATGTGTTACTCACCAAAGCGGATAAATTAAAACGTGGGGCTCAAAAAACCGCTCTACTACAAACCAAAAAACAACTGCAAGCCTTAGACTTGCCATTTTCCATTCAGCTGTTTTCGGCATTAAATAAAGAAGGGCTTGATGAGTTGGCGGACGTATTGGGCAATTGGCTACATTTGGGCGAAACCTTAAATTTAGAAAATGCGGATTTTGATAATGAAAATTTGGCAAATGATAAATTGGATAATACAGAATTAAATAATGATAATTAAAAATTTGTGAATTATTGTAGGGGGAAATCACATTCGCCCAAATAAAATTAACACTCATTATTTAAATTAAAAAGGCAAAAAATGACAGGCATTTTATATATCGTTGCCACCCCTATTGGCAATCTAAACGACATGACGGCAAGGGCGATTGACACCCTAAAATCCGTGAACGTGATCGCCTGCGAAGACACTCGCACAAGTTCCAAATTATTAAGTTTTTTTAACATATCCACGCCCACCACCGCCTATCATGAGCATAATGCCGACACACAGACGGCACGGCTGATAGAGCGATTGCAAAGCGGTCAATCGGTTGCTCTTATCTCGGACGCTGGCACACCGCTTATCTCTGACCCTGGTTATCGACTGGTGAAGGCGTGCCATGATGAGAGCATCACCGTTGTGCCGATTGTCGGGGCGTGTGCGGTCATCGGGGCGTTGTCTGTGGCGGGTTTGCCGTCTGATAAGTTTAGTTTTGTGGGGTTTTTGCCCGCCAAACAACATGGGCGGATAGAGACTTTAAAGGCGTATCAAGCTCATACTGAGACGCTTATTTTTTATGAAGCACCGCACCGCATTACAGATTGCCTATCCGACATGGCGGACGTGTTTGGCGGTGAGCGAGAAGCCACGTTGTGCCGTGAAATTAGCAAAACCTTTGAGACGATAAAAAAATTACCGCTGGCTGATTTATTAGAATTTGTAAAAAATGACTCCAACCAACAACGTGGCGAGATTGTGCTGGTCGTGGCAGGTAATACCCAAAAAGAACAAAAGGCGGATTATGATGACTGGCTACTTGCCATTGCCAAAGAATTACCACCAAAAAAAGCAAGTGCAATCGTGGCGGATGTATTAGGCATTAAAAAAAGTGAGGTTTATGACAGATTACTCATATTAACACAAAAATAATTGGCTCTGGTTCAAAAAGTATGATACAAAGAAAACCGTTCGTGGTAAGCTTGGGAAGCCTAACGGTTTTCCTACCCGCAGGCAGGCTCAGGGCGAACGGAAAACCTAGTTTGGCATACTTTTTGGACTACTACCAAATAATTAAGACAAAATAAAACCCAATAAAAGTGATTTTTATTGGGTTTTAAATTAAGGCAATGCCATCACCGCACAATTACACAAATCATCACTATCAAATGTTGTCATTTGTCCTTGTGTGAGATTGGGCACGGGAAATAAACGCACCGTCAAAGGTTTATTGAGACGATATGCCATTGTGCCTGTATCACGCATGATATGTACGATTGTATCAAATGGCGTATTACCTTCAATTGGCACAGTATCAAGTCCAATACCACAAACGCTACTAAATGTCAGCAATCCATGAATATCAAAATCACCCCTTTGTGTGCCAATCGCCAATCCTGTATCCTCGGTAACAGCAAGCATAAGTCCGCTAAATCCCACCTGTGTAACCGCAATACTTTTAAATACTTTAGTTAATAATGCTGAAATCTCAACCGTACCAGATGCCCCAAAAAATGGCACGCCCAATAATTCATAAAGTTTTGTCATTGATGAGCAATTTTTTGATGGGGCAGCAGAAGTGTCAATGCCAATAAAACGATAATTATCCGTTAATGTGGTGTTATTGACAATGTCGTTGATTGGTAAAATATGTTGACTTAGGGCTTGGTGCATGGTTTGATATGCCAATTGCATAAAATCAGCGTGGCTTAATTGTGATTTTTCGTGTTGAATGTCATTTAAGGCAGAAACTAATAAATCAGGCGTTTCAAGTCCCACTACTAACACATTGCCTAATTCGTTACGATGATAACTGGCAGGAAAATAAGGAATGAAAGAATTGCAATTAAAATTGACAGTAAAATTAAAATTACCTTGTCCATTTGGGGTAATGTTGGCGATGTGGTTAATGGCGTGAACGCTGTTCCTGATTTTTTCATTGTCCAAAAACCCATGCTCATCAATATCAATATTCACACAAGCATTGCATAAATCGCCATAATCTTTAATCAGCTCTGGTAATAAAGCGATTTCTTTGGCGGTTTTAGCCTCACCGATGGCAAATCTTAGGCGTAAAGGATTGTCTTGATTGAGTTTATTTAAAATATTTGTCAAATCAGACAAATCTTGTTTGGCAAAATCAAAATTATCCGTATTGATGTATTCACCAAATGGGTTTGTAACCAAACGAAGGGATTGTACAATATAGCCATGCTCCATTAATTGATTGGCGACTTTCTGGCAATTGAATTTGGCGACATTTAAAATATTTTCCCAATCATTTTTATCATCAGACAAACAAATAAAAGCGGTAACCGTACGAACTTTACATAAACTTTTATCATAGATTTTTGACAACATACTCATCATTTTCTCCTAAATGATATGATAAATTTTGGGGTTTTTGATTATATAATATGAATATTTGTTTTGCAAGTTGCCAAATCATGATTAATTTTATCGCAAATCTAACCCAAATTTGCTAAAATATACCATTTAACAGGAGACACTCATGACCCTAAAAACTACCTTAACCGACACCATCAAAACCGCCATGAAAGCTAAAAACATGGAGCAAGTCAAGGTTTTGCGTAACGTGCAAGCCGTCATCAAACAAGTAGAGATTGATGGACAAACCGAGCTTGACGACAAAGATGTATTGGCGATTTTACAAAAACAAATCAAACAGCGTCAAGAGTCTTTGGGTATTTATACCGCCAATGGGCGTGATGATTTGGCACAAAAAGAGCAGTTTGAGATTGACGTCATCTCTGCCTTTTTGCCCGAGCAGTTGTCCGATGACAAGCTCATCGCCATCATCAATGAGACCATTGGCGAGCTTGGCGCGTCTGGCATGAAAGACATGGGGCGTGTGATGAACACTGTCAAAGACAAGACCGCAGGGCAAGCTGACCCTGCTGTCATCTCAGTACTTGTCAAAAAGGCATTGACCGCATGAGTACGAACGCCCAACATAATTTTGCTTTTGCCTCCGACAACTATTCAGGCGTACATCCTGCCATCATGGACGCACTTATTAGTGCCAATAACGGACATGACAAGGCATACGGTTACGATAGCCACAGCCAAGCTCTGGCAGAGCATATCAAACAAACCTTTGGCGAGCAGGCAGTTGGCTATCCTGTTTTTAACGGCACAGGGGCGAATGTTTTGGGATTGTCGGCGATATTACCACGATTTGGTGCGGTTATCTGCACCAATCACGCCCACATCAACAATGATGAAAGTATCGCTCCGCAGTATGTTGCAGGGATTAAGCTGTTGGTGATTGATAGTGATGATGGCAAGCTAGATCCCCAAAAAATCCGCCACTTTATTCGCCCATCCGAGCACCACCCACAGGCTCGTGCGGTCTATATTAGTCAAACCACTGAGCTTGGCACTTGTTATAGTCTTGATGAGCTTGCCAATATCCGCCAAGCTTGTGATGAGTTTGGGCTGTATCTCTACATTGACGGGGCAAGGCTGTCAAATGCGGCTGCCCACTTGGGTTGTCGTTTGGTGGACATTGCCCAGTTTGCTGATGTACTCTCGCTCGGTGGTACCAAAAATGGCATGATGATGGGCGAATGTTTGGTGTTTTTAAATCCCAAACTGGACAAGGATATTTTGCACTTACGCAAATCTAGCATGCAACTGGCATCAAAAATGCGGTTCATCTCAGCTCAATTTGTGGCGTGGTTTGAACAAGAACTGTGGCTGTCGCTTGCTAAACATAGTAACGACATGGCAAGCTATTTATACAGCCAAATCAAAGACTTAGACGGCGTTGTCATCACCCAAAAAGTCCAGAGCAATGCTGTATTTGCCATATTGCCACCCGATGTGGTTACAAAACTACACGATGACTTTCATTTTTATGATTGGAATGATGAAACGGGGGAGATACGTCTGATGATGAGTTTTGACACCACCAAAGAGCAAGTGGATGAGCTTGTGGAGAAGATTAAGGCGTATTTATAAGGTTAATTTATCTATCAAAAAGCATTGCTATATTGGCAATGCTTTTTTATCACCTTTAATAAATCATACTCTTTTATCAGTCCTTATTTTTAAAAACATCAATCATAACCCAAATTACAACGCAAATCAAGGCTTATAGTCCTTAGCCTGTATCATCATTACCTTGCTTTGCTCCAACATGGGTAGTAGATTTGGGTGGTAGGCTTTGGCGACTTTGGTGGCTTGGGCGTTGGATTGCAAGGCTCCGTCATATTTACCACCCCACAGCTCTACCTGCGAGCGGGCGTGTAGGGCGTGTATGGTGGCGATGTTTTTGTCCATGCGTGATTTTTCGTAGGCGTGCTGTATCCCTTGCCACGCCTGCCTATCGTGGGGTGTACGCTCGGTCAAGGGGTTTAGCAGTGCCAATGCTTTGGCAGTCTCGCCTGTACTGACATATGCGTCCGCCAAATGTAGGCGTAAATCTCGGCGTTCGGGGTATATCGCTTGGCAAGATGACAGCACCGACACGGCTTGGGCGTGGTCGTTCATCTTGGTGAGTGCATGGGCGTGGGTTAGGCAGACAAGTGGGTCAGACGGGTCAAAAGAAGCGTTGGTAAATAGGCGTAGGGCTTCATCAGTGCGTGCGTTGTCCGCCAGATACATGATAAGAGTAAGCCTTGCCCCGTCACTGCGTTTGGCGTGAATGGTCAGCTCATCCAGACCTGACTGTTTGGTCAGATAGCGAAGTCGCCATGTCAGCTTGTCAAAGAGGCGGGCTTGCTGTTCACGGGCGACCATACTTGGTACAGGATAGCCTTTGGCACGGCTTATCGATTCGCTCAGGCGTTCGGCAGTAAAGGGGTGCGACTGGATAAAGCTCGGTACAAAGGCGTTTTTGTAGGTGGTTAGAGAGAGCTGTTTATATAGGCGTTCAAAAAAGCGGGGCATGGCGGCAGCGTCATAGCCTGCCTGCACCAAAATCTGCTGACCCATTCTGTCCGCTTCTCGCTCATGCTCACGACTGTGATTGGCTGCCGTCTCTGCGGTGGCGGTTTGTGAACCTATCATGGCAGCTGCTGCCATGTCGCCACTGACCGAGCTTGCGGCTAGGGCTGCCAGTAGTCCGCCGATTTGTAGGGCGATGAGTTTTTTGTTGTTGTCTTGGCTGTGTTCGTAGTGGCGTTGGGATAAATGGGCGATTTCGTGAGCGATGACGCTTGCCACTTCATCAAGCTCGCCTGCCGATAGTATCGTGCCTGTGTTCATGCCGATGACGCCCCCTGGTACGGCAAAGGCGTTGATACTGCTGTCATTGATGATGGGCGTGGCGATGAGCGACTGGGTGCGAACTATGGCGTTCATTTGGGCAGTCATGTCATTGATGACTTGATTTGTCCATGGGTCGTCAATGAGTGGCATGGAGCTGTTGATTTGGCGTAATGACCACAGGGCGATTTGGCGATTGATGTACTGCTCGTTAAAGCGAGTGCCAGTAACGATGTTCGGAGCTAGGGGCTGTGAGCGTGGTCTGTCATGCCCTGACGTGCCAAACTGCCCCATGCTGGTGCCATGATACCCCAACTGCTCGGCGTGCCTATCATAGATGAGCGATGTGCGAGTGCTGCTCTCGGGCGGTGTGTCATGGGCAAAGGCGGTTGGGATAAGTGATAAGCCGATGAGTAGGGGTAGGTATTTTTTATAAGTTATCATGATTTTGCCTGATTATTTTCAACTATTTTCAACTATTTTCAACTATTTTCAACTATTTTCAACTATTTTCAACTATTTTCTTATTTTGTTTTTGTGCATGGGCGGTAGGCGTCTTAACAGGATAAACAATAAGACATTGATGATAAGCAGTAATAACGTCTCAAAGCCAAACCCCACGCTGATATACATGGGCGAATGCTCAAAGACATGAATAAACCAATATACGCCCACAAAGCCCAAATAAATAAGCATGACCAAACTTGCTACAATCAGCCCATAAGGGGCGTCCGCCCGCTTGATGGTGGGGGTGAGTAGTAGGGCGGGGATGAGTTTGGCAAATTGCCATATCACGCCAAACACCATGCCAGTCCCCACGCCCCCATTCATGCCCAGATTGGCACGACCTGTACTACCAAACGCTAGGCTGGCAAGCACAGGATAAATGATAAGGCAATACAACAGCCACACCACCCATGCTCGGCGAAGGGTGGACTGTATGGGAATAATGGGCTTGGGTGCTTTGTCTGATGTGGGCTTTGTCATGATAATGATGGCGTGATAAATTATCCTATTATACCCAAAATTTAGCCAAAGTTATCATTGATGTTTTTTTAAAAAATTACACAAACATAAAGCAATTTTGTGGTAATATTTGTTAAACTACGTTAAATTTTAATATTGATTTATACCGAAAACCACCCCAAAGCTCATGATTCAACTTCTTAACAAACTGCCGTTTGCCCATCATTCTTGGTTTATGTATATTCGCCTGCTGGTGCGTCACTTTTTGGATGATAACTGCACCCAAAAAGCTGCCAGCTTGACTTATACCACGCTGTTGTCGCTTGTGCCGATTCTGACGGTGATACTCGTGGTTTTTTCAAGCGTGCCTGCCTTAGAGGAAGTGCGTGGGCAGGTACAGCAAGCCATTTATAGCAATCTTATACCGTCATCGGGGGCGGCGATTTCTCAGCACATGGACAACTTTGCCGAAAAATCCAGCAATCTAGGGATTGTCGGGGTGGCGGGTGTTTTTGTGACGACCATCATGACGCTCATCACCATTGAGACGGCGTTTAACCAAATTTGGCGAGTCTCAGAACGCACAGGGGGCATGGCAAGCATTGTCCGTTATTGGACGATGATTACGGTCGCCCCCATCATTTTGGGCGTGGCATTTGGTGCGTCCAGTACCATCTCGGGGCTATCGTTTTTAAATCAGCAAGTGGCAGGCTATGGCATTGATTGGGGGATATGGGCAAAAATCATCTCATTCTTGTTCACGGTCGGTGGCTTTATCGCCATGTACTGGTTCATCCCCAAGGTTAAAGTTCCCCTAAAAAATGCCGCCATTGCAGGCGTGGTCGTGGCGATACTCTTTGAGACCTTAAAGACGGTCTTTGGGACAGTCATGACCAACTTCACCAGTTATGAAGCCATCTATGGGGCGTTCGCTGCCATTCCTGTGTTTTTGATGTGGCTGTATCTGTCGTGGAACTTGATATTGCTCGGGGTGGAGATGAGCTACACGCTTACCATCTTTGACAGCAAAGAAGTGGCGGTACGTCATCCACTGCTTAGCCTGCTTGACATGCTTAATTTGATTTATAAAAAATATCAAGTGGGCGAGACAGCAAGCGAAGCTGAACTGCGGGGCGTGCTGGGACGTAAAGAGACGCCAAAATGGAATCTGTACATCGATGAGTTGGCGACCAACGAACTCATCACTCGCACTGAAAATGATGAATACACCCTACGCACGGACTTGAACACCGTGAGCTTGTGGCAGTTTTATAAAATCATGCCTTATCCTCTGCCCATCAAAGATGAGATGAGTGCCTTAAATAAAGCGGAATATGACCCATGGTGCGTGGAGCTGTATCGTAACTTGGAGCGGATTGAGGGTATTGCCAAAGATGAGCTGGACATGAGTTTGGTAGAGCTGTTTAAGACCGCCCCGCTACGAGCCAAAGAGTCTGTGGTGCGGATGACTGCCCAAAATGCCGACCACAACAGCGACACAGACGGCTTTAATGCTGATGCCAAAACAGTGGTGGATGAGCATGGCAATAGTGTGGTCGTGCCAATGGGGGAGGCGAGTTTTACCGAGAGCAACATCACCAAAGCGGTCAGACTTGCCAAAAAAGGCTGGCATTGGTATGGTCGGGGCAAAAAAGCGGTTAAGGACGCCAAAAAGGGCATGGAGAGCTAAAACGGTAAAGGTAAAATGGGGGTCACCTCCCCCAAATCCGTTTATATTTTGCCATCAAATCGTCAGGCGATTCAGGGCGGTCGGGGTCTTTGATGATACAGTCAATCGGGCAAACTTTATCGCAAGTTGGCTCATCATAAAAACCCACGCACTCGGTGCATAGGTCGGGGTTGATGACATAGGTTTTTTGTCCTTTTTGGTCGTAGCTGATTGCATCGTTGGGGCATTCTGGCTCGCAAATGTCGCAGTTGATGCACTCGGCGGTGATTTTTAGTGCCATTATTCGCCAGCTTTGTCCAAGTGTTTCACGGCAAATCGCATAAAATCCCACAGCGTGCTGTCATGGTCGGCAATGGCATTCCAAATCGCATCTTCGCTCATCACGCTGTACTCACCATCGGTCGTCAAATCCACTGCCAAGCCGTTTTCAATCTGCTCAAAAAACTCACGATACTCGCCATCAAAATAAAAATGCTCCAATTTGCCCATCAGATCGGCACTTTTTGCCAAATCTTGTTTGGCACTTTGTAGGCGTTCGTGGACGGCAAGCCATTCTTTATAAATGGCTTGGATTTCGTTAATGCGGGTTTGAGTGGTCATAGCTGTTCCTTTTAAAAAATAATAGGCATTATCGCACATAATGTTTATGTACTAAAATTAAGGATTGATACGCAAAAGCTCAATGCGGTATTTGGCGGCTTGCCTACCGCTTTTGCCTTCTTCTTGGTAGCCTAAATGAGCGGGAATGTCAAATTCATAAGTTGCACCCACGGGCATTAAAAGCAGGCTTTCTTGCAATCCTACAAACATTTCGCTGACGTGCAAAATCACAGGCACGCCGTTTAATGTGCCTTCTAAGACTTCACCTTTGGCATTGTAGGAAGTAAAACGAATTTCTACCTCATCGTGCAAGGCGGGTTTTTTGCCATGACCATCTTGGATGATGCGATAGGTGAGTCCCGATGTGGTGCTGTGGGTGGGTGTGTGAGTAAAGGCGGTAGCGGTCAAAGGACTTTGGGCTAGAATGGCACACAGTATCAAAGCAGGGTATTTGATGTTCATAAGGTCTCCTAAGTGGTTATGCTAGAAATTCAAAAGGATTGATTAACTTAACGGGCATACCATCAAAATCTTTAACATTGCGAGTGGCAATGGTTAAATTATGGACGATGGCGGTTGAAGCGATATAAGCGTCATTGGTACTTTTGGGGCTTGGAACATTTAAACTGGCATAAATTTGAGCCACTTGTTCATCAACTGGCAAAATTCTATTGGCAAATTTTGCTAAAACCCAGTTATTTAGCCAATCTTCCAAAACATCTGCTTGCACAAAATCGTGATTATGGCGTTTTAGTAAAACCCCAAGTTTTAATTCCCCAATCACAATCGCACTTAAATAGACTTTTGAAAAATCCAAAGTGTTTGCCCAAGCCACTACATTAGCGTTGGCTTTATTTTGTTCTATTTTTCTGATTTCGGAAATCACATTGGCATCAAGTAAAATCATTATGCTTTCTCAATCATCAAATAAAGTTTCCAATTCGCTAAAATCTGGTGGTAAATCTTTAAATTCAGGAATATCAAAATCCATATCACCAATCGCCTTATATTCCATACACACATCATATAAGGTTTTTGGTTTTGTTGGTTTTTTTGGCGATAAATCAGACAATAATTCTTGTAGTTGCACAAAAGTAGAATAATCTAATTCTAAGGCAACTTTTATAATGTCATCATCAGTTTTATTTTTAACAAAAACACTATTGTCCTGCAAAGCGGTATATAACCGCCCTGCATTGATGTTGATGTTGGGATTTAAATTCATTTTAACGCCTTATTTAAAAAATTATTGAAAAAACAACTCGTACAAATCACGAGTTCCTAACGTCTCATAATCTGGCGAACATTCTGGATTCATACGATTTAATCTATTTCTGCCTTGTTCTACTTTGTTTTTAGCAAATAAAAAATATTTTTTTGTATAAATTTTTATATTTAAAGTATTTTTTACACAAATAGTAGAATAATATACTTTATTGTTTAAATCATCTCTTGTAATGTTGTTGAATTTCAAGAAATTATACCGCATCTCAACCAAAACAAATGCCTTATTGTTACCATCAGAAACTACAAATCCCATATCCATAGAGTTCTTGATATTTTTATCAGTTCGTTTTTGAGATAGCTCCCTTTCCAATGCGTCCAAATCCAAAGCGAGCCATTCATCACTAAATATGGGTGTATCATCATCAATATAGGCTTCTTTGCCACTATCGTCATCTTTACAAATTAACTCGTGAATGGATTTTATAATATAAAAATTTCCAGAAAAGTTATCTTGCAAATCATAATATGGGTAATCTTGACAATATTTCATCAATCCTCTCCATATTTTGCCAATTTGTCTAAAGAGATATTAAATGATGAAAAAATATCATCTATTTCACCCTTTAAATCTTGGTAGATAAACTGACCATTTTTGCCATCATCAGCTTTGGCTAAATAAAAATTTACACGCTCGCCGATACCTTCTTTGTTCGGAATGTAGCGTAAGGCTTGCACCATATCAGGGCTGTGGGTTGCCACAAATACTTTTGCTCCAATGTATTTATGAATTAAGGTCAATAAATGCCCAAACTCAATTACCCATTGTGGGTGTAAATGAGCTTCTGGTTCATCCAAAATCAACAAAGTTTTATCATTGATAGATTTATTTTTTAATAATAAATCCAATACTGCAAAGGCTTTTATACCTGTAGCACTATCACTTAAATCAATTTCTGCCCCTGTTGGTGTAATAAAGGTAAAACTGCTATTTAATTCATTAAACTTAATCTCTGCTTGCCCTGTCAAAATCTCACTTTTAATCAAAGTGTCAATTTCTTTTGTATTGACCTTATCGTTGTAGTATTCAGGGCGTTTTTTAAGTTTTTCATTGACATCATTCCAATGTTCGGTACCAGAGTTTTGAAAAAACATTGGCGTATCAATATAAATCACATTATCTATCCAATAAGGTTCTGATAAAAATTCGTAATCAGTTTTAAATATCGGTAGTTCATTTTCTGATATTTCTAGTAAGGTTGGCGGATATTTAGTGTGAAAAATATCCATTATTTGGGAATCTAAGTAAATTCTAGGTTTAGAGATTATATCTTTTTTATAACTATCAAAGATATAATTGGAAAAACCAATCAAAAAATCTAATATATTATATTCGGAGAAATATCCACTTTCGGTTAAATCCAATACATCTCTTTCCAAATCTGGATAATCACTAAGAGCGTCTTTGATTACATCAATAAAGATTTCCCTGTCGTTTTTACTTAATTTTTTTATTGATTGGAATTGTTTTTTTATTTTATTAAGAAATTCGATAATTTCTTGACGGTCAATATTTTTTTGATTAAATATTTCCGACCATTGAATCATTGTGGTATGAACTTCTGATATATTTTTTAATTTTATTAGCCTAATATCCATACCCTCATTGGCATCATCATCCGCAAGTTCATAGTGTATAGATTGTATGAAAAATACAATTAGCCTATTAATTATCTGCAAATTGTTTTTTAGATATGAGTCAGCCAAAACCTTAAAATCAGTTGCCCCACGATAAACCCAATACAAAAGTTTGGATAAAGTGCTTTTGCCACAGCCATTCACACCTGCGACAACAGTAATGCCGTCCAATTTAATTTCAGCTTTGCCAATGGCACGAAAATCTTCTACTTTTAATAAAACTTTACTGTTATTCATCGTGGAGTCTCTCTCATTTAAATATTAAAAAATTAATCAAGTAAAAATTGGCTCATCTACCTTTTTCATCACCAACGCAAATTTTAAGATTTCTTTATCCATGTCTTTAAAAGGATTAATGATTTGGCATACCCAACCAGAGCCTAAGGCGGAGCCTATTTCATTGCCTTTTTTATCCCACAGTTTATCAAGGGTATAAATCAAATTGCCTTGTGGGGTCATAATCTCAATTTCATCGCCCCTGCTTAATTTATTTTTGACGGTCAAAGTTAATTTCTCGTCATTAATATCCAAAACTTCCGCCACAAATTGCTGGTGGTCGGTTTTTGATGAGCCGTGTTCATAATTTTGATAATTCGAATGAATGTGCCGCCTTAAAAACCCTTCGGTATAGCCACGATTGGCAAGACCGTCCAAAGCGGTAATCAAACTTACATCAAATGGCTTGCCGTCATAAGCATCATCAATGGCACGGCGATACACTTGGGTGGTGCGTGCCACATAATAATGCGATTTGGTACGCCCTTCAATTTTGAGTGAATACACCCCCATGTTTACCAAATCAGGCACCAATTCCACTGCACGCAAATCTTTGGAATTCATAATATAAGTGCCGTGCTCGTCTTCGTACATCGCCATAAGCTCGCCTTTACGACCTTGTTCTTCAATGAGTACAACCTCATCGGACGGCTTTTCTACATAATCATCACCCATGACGACATCGCCATTTAGATTGACGTTTTTGATCTCGCCTTGACTGGGGATAAATACTTCTGGACTGGCAGGGACAATATCGCCTGTTTCGTTTTCTGTGGCTTTATAAGTATTATAACTCCATCGGCAGGCATTCGTGCAAGTGCCTTGATTGGCATCTCGTTTATTGATATAGCCTGATAACAAACAACGCCCAGAATACGCCATACACAATGCACCGTGCACAAAGACTTCAATCTCCATATCAGGCACTTCTTTGATAATCTCGTTAATTTCTTTTAAGGACAGCTCACGGCTGACAATGACACGAGACACGCCCATTTGTTTCCAAAATTTTACCGTTGCCCAGTTGACGGCATTGGCTTGCACCGATAGATGAATGTCTTGGTGCGGAAAATGCTCACGCACCATCATAATCATGCCAGCGTCCGACATAATTAAGGCATCGGGTTTCATTTCAATGACGGGGCGAATGTCTTCAATAAAGGTTTTTAATTTGGCGTTGTGGGCTTGAATATTGACCACCACATAAAACTTTTTGCCAAGCGAATGGGCGTAGGCAATGCCCTTGGCAAGGTTTTCTTCATCAAAATCATTATTACGCACTCGTAGAGAATAACGGGCTTGCCCTGCATACACCGCATCCGCCCCATAAGCAAAGGCGTATTGCATATTTTTAAAAGTGCCAGCAGGGCAGAGAAGTTCGGCTTGTTTTTGGCTTGGCTTTGTTGTGTTTAGCGTATCGGTTGTCATGGTTTGGCTCGTTTTGGCTAAATTTGTTAAACTTGTTATTATATCAAAATTCGCCCTTCAAATTCATACTAAATTTGTAAGATTAATTTGGTGAAGTTGAGACTGGCTTTTGTGAAATCAATAATAACTTCTTGCGATACTAGGCTTTGCTTTCGTCCCGAGCCATGCTTGCGGGTCGGAAAACCATTATAGGCAGGTACAGCTCACCATGAACGGTTTTCTTTAATTTTAAGTTTACAATAAGTCCAATGCTTAAAAAGTCAAAAAGTAGTCGTAAATTTTTGCAAAAAGTTTTAAAATAAAGTTTTTTATTTGACAAAAAAGGCCAACCCATGTCCGTCTATACCCACCTATCTGATGATGAATTTTTTGCGTTTTGTGGTTTGTTTGGCGTAAAATTTAAAAAAGCCATTCCAATCACCCAAGGCATCAAAAATTCCAACTGGTTTATCCAAACCGACAGCGACGTGGGCGATGAGTTTAGCTATGTATTTACCCTATTTGAAGAGCGTGTGCCTGCTGATATTATCAAAATGGCAACCGTCATGCACGCCCTAAAAGACAAATTACCAATCGCTCCACCGCTTGTCAAGCTCACCGCCAAAGGCGATGACATCGGCACCGACTGCGTCATGCGATACGAAAACAAAGCAATCCTAGTTGTGCCAAAACTCTCAGGTTCACACCCAAAAACCACCGATGAGCCAATGTGCTTTGAGATGGGCAAAGCACTTGCCACCTTGCACAATACCCTACAAACCTTAGAGCCTGCCGAAAACTATGGCGTGCCACTGTACGACTGGACAAGGGTCAAAGAGCGTGAAACCGCCTATATGCCGACCGATGAAGCTCGCCTGATGAACGACATTTGGGAGGCTTACGCCAATCTGCCCGCCGATTTGCCTAAGGGTCTGTGCCATTTGGATATGTTTACTGACAATACTTTATGGGATTTTTCGGGCGATACGGCTACACTTACGGGACTTCTTGACTTTACCGAAGTGTCGGTGGAGCATTATTTGATGGACATTGCCATTACCATTAATGATTTTTGTACCACTTGGGGCGATGCAAGAGACGGCGAGAGCGTGAATTTTAACACCGACAAAATGAGTGCCTTTATAGACGGCTATGAAAGCGTTCGCCCCTTGACGGACAACGAAAAAACCGCCCTGCCTGTCATGCTTGCCTATTCAGCCACGATTTTTTGGCTACTACGCCTAAACGTGATTTATTATAACCGTGAGCAAGGACGGACGGGCGATGACATTATGGTCAAAAATCCTGATTTGATGAAACGGTTGGCGAGTTTTCATTGGAGACGAGTGTAATGTCAGCAAAACCCAAAATATGGATCGACACGCTTTACTTAAATAACATTTACTCAAACAGCGTGGGCTTGTCATAAATAACGATGAATGTCTGCAAGTCTGGGGTATTATCGCCTAAGCGGTTGTATTTATTCGCCAAGTACAAAACAGTCAAAAGGGTTAGTAAGCTGGTTGCTGGCACTCGTTTTATGCTATTTTGGATGTAAAAATCTCAACCGTTGGGTTTGGCACAAAAGCCCAACTTGCAGGCTAACATCAACTAAAGTCTTAACCCATCCATCAAAAAACCACAAACTTTAAAGCTTGTGGTTTTTTGATGCAAGATACTAATCAATATTCAATAATCACTTTCATTGCCTTAGTCTCACTGGCGTGTTTGAACACATCGTAGGCTTTTTCGATGTCGCTAAACTTAAAGTGGTGCGTGGCAAGCTTTTCCATTGGCAATTTACTGCACTCGCACGCTTTAAGTAGCATGCCTGTGGTGTTGGCGTTGACTAGCCCTGTGGTGATTTTTAGGTTTTTAATCCAAAGTTTGTTTAGCTCAAAGCTCACAGGCTGACCGTGTACGCCCACATTGGCGATGTTACCGCCTTCTTTAACGATTTTTTGGCAAATATCCCAAGTCGCTGGATAACCAACGGCTTCCATCGCACAGTCCACGCCACGACCACCAGTGATTTCAAGCACACGGGCAACTGCATCTTCTTTATTTGGGTTGATGGTGTGGGTCGCACCCATTTCTTTTGCCATGGCTAGGCGGTTTTCATCCATGTCAATCACGATGATGGTAGATGGTGAGTACAGCTGACCTGTCAAAAGACAGCCCATACCCACAGGACCCGCCCCTACGATGGCAATGCTGTCGCCTGGTTTGACATCGCCGTATTGTACGCCGATTTCGTGGCCTGTTGGCAGTGCGTCAGACAAGAATACCGCCACATCGGTGTTTAGGTTGTCAGGCAAAATGTATAGCGAGTTGTCAGCAAATGGCGTACGCACATATTCAGCTTGCGTGCCGTCAATCATATAACCCATAATCCAACCGCCATTTTGTTGGCAATGAGAGTACAGCTGTTTTTGGCAGTTTTCGCACGAACCGCAACGGCTAATGCACGATACAATGACACGGTCGCCTTTTTTGAAGTTTTTGACGGCAGAACCGACTTCTTCAACGATACCAATGCCTTCGTGTCCTAGGATTCGCCCGTTCCACTCGCCCGTTTTTTCACGAGCAGTGGCTTCGATTTCTGGGTTTTTGCCTTTCCAAATGCCAAGGTCAGTACCACAGATGGTGGTTTTGGTCATTTTGATGATGGCATCGGTTGGGTCAATGATGGTAGGCTTTGGACGGTCTTCAAAACGAATGTCGTTTTCGCCATAGTAGGTCATTGCTTTCATGGTGGTCATGATATACTCCTGATGAACAAATGAGTGGGCTTTTATTTAATATAACAGAAAATAACGCCGATTGCTAATAAAATTTTAATGACAAATTTCCAAATTAATCCCAATAAAAAATTGATTAGCATTGATTGGCGAATTAATTGATATGTTATAATATTTTATTTTAAAAGTAGAATTAAATTTTTATAAATAAATAATTGATTTTTAATAAAAATTTTTTTATTTAAATTTTTATTTTTTGATAAGATATTTTTATGATGAATTATTTATATGATAATTATTAAGACAATAAAAAAGGGTATTACTACCCTTCTAAAAGCATTTATCAAATTTTTGCAAAGCCAATCTTTTTATCATGCTAAATTATCACAAAACAATACAAAACTGTTATTTTTTAGCAAACTCGCCTTGAATGATTTTTGCGTTAAAAATTTAAGAGAAATATCATTGCTTTTTATCCATCGCATTAAACACAGGGGGCAGCTCCTTTTGGGCTTCGTGTTCTTTTTGGATTTCGCTGGCGGTAAGACGGTCGGGGGATAAGCCTTTGATGATGGACAAATCCGTCACGTTTTTGCGTTTGCGGTTAGATAGGCTCACTGGCACCATACGGGCAAATTCAAATAAGTACAAATACTCTTCTTCATCGCCATCAAACTCATCTTCTTCATCAGGGCGGATACTGGCGATTTTGGCAAGGTCAGCCACCTGCTCACGCTCATCCGCCGTCAGAGCCACTTCTGCCACGCCAAGTCCTGTGATAAAGCCTTCCGCCCAGTCTTTTAGTGCCAAAAACCGCTCAGACAGCTCATGCTCATCATCAGGCACCAGTGGCTCATAGCCATAGGCGTCATCTTTGTCTTTTAGGGCAAAACTCACGTCTTCGCCATACTCCGCCAACAGCTCCAACGCCCTCTCATCGGGCAGGGCAAAGCTAAGCTCGGTCAATATCGCCGACCATCCTGCCACGTCCGTGGGATGACAGGCGGTCATCAAAGCACTCATGAGACCATGTAGCTCGCTGATAGAGACATCTGTCCATGTGCTAAATGCTTCTGTCCAGTCATTAAATCCCGATAAATCGTCACTCATAAGGCTCTCGCTGTTGGTTAAATTGCCCTATAAATGCCGTCATTTTGGCAAAAGTCAAGGGCGTTTTGTGTTTTTAAAATCTCATGCTACAATAACACACCAATCATCGCTAACAATCGCTTATCGCCCATTATCCTAGGAACACCCATGCTAACCCAATTACAACTCTTAGAGCAGACCATCACCGAGCTAAAAGCGCGCTATAACATCACCGCCACCGAACTTGCCAATCTCAAACACAAATTGGCACATGATGACAGCCCCCGTCAAATCAGCCAGTTACAGCTTGAAATCAGCCAAAGCAAAGATGAAAATAGCGCCTTGCACGCCCGTATCAAAGAGTTACTGTCCGCCCAAGATGAGCTGGACAAACGCCTAGATGAGCTAAGTCAAGACAACGAACGCCTAGCCAAACAAAACAAGGATCTTGCCGAGAAAAACGCCCTTGCCATCAGCCGTGCCGAAGTCATCCAAACATGGCTTAGCAAAATTGACAACCAAAATCACCAATAAAAATCAACAAGGACACACTCATGAACATTCATTCTGCCATCAAATTCGGTGCCAAAAATAACATCAAAGTCAGCCCATCGCATGAGACATTTGCCCCAAGCGAGCCGAGCAAGACCGCCGAGCAAAAAACACAACAAAACCCAAACCTAAATTCAAGCCAAAGTTCAAACCCAAGTTTAAGCTCAAACCAAAATCCAAGCCAAAACCAAAACAACCAAAACACAGAAAATCCAGCCTTTGCCAAATCTACCACGTCCACGCCTGCTCTAAAAGCAAGCGACAGCACGCTTGACAATATTGGCAACACCACACCCAAAGCCCTGACCAAACCTGCCGATAAGGCGGATAAGCCGAGCTTTAAGGCGGTTGATTTGAGCATTGCAGGGTCGTCGCACCGCATTACCTGCCCTGTCGATGAAGTGGCACAGTTGGAGCAAGCAGGAGCATACATCAATGACAAAATCCGTGAGCTTCGCCGTGCCGTCAAAGGAAAAAACCCCAGTAACGAAGAGCTGTTGGTACTGACTTGCTTGGAGCTGTACGACCAATGCCAAACCCTAAAAAACGACCGCAAAAATCAACTGCTAGACAGCGAACGTGCCAAAGCCCTGATTGAGAAAATTACCAAAGACGCCCGTTCGGTGTTGTAAAATCCTTATAAAGTGATATTAAAAAATGGCGTGTTAAAACGCCATTTTATTTTTTATAAATTTAAAAACCTTTTAAAGACTTTTTAAATAACCTTTTAAATCAACCATAATCCCGCTCGCCAAATATCGCCGTCCCCACTCGCAGCATGGTTGAGCCGTGGGCGACCGCCTGCTCCATGTCGCCACTCATGCCCATGGATAGCGTATCAAAGTCGGGCAGGTTAAAACGCCCTTTGATGTCATCGAATATCGCTTTGGTACGGACAAATGCGTCCGTACCGTCTTTGCTTGGGATAATCATCAGCCCACGCAAGGTCAGCTTTGGCAAGCCCATCACGGTTTGTACCAACCCATCCAACTCATCAATGCGACAGCCTGATTTACTCGCTTCATCGTCGATGTTGATTTGGATAAGCACGTTTAGGGGCGGGTGGTCATCTGGACGTTGGTCGTTTAGCCGTTCGGCGATGATGGCTCGCTCCACCGTCTGCACCCAGTCAAAATGCATCGCGATGTCACGGGTCTTGTTCCGCTGAATATGCCCGATGTAGTGCCATGTTATCGGCAGATGTGCCAGTTCGCTCATTTTTATCAAGGCTTCTTGTAAGTAATTTTCACCAAATTGGCTTTGTCCTGCCTGATACAGCGTGGCAATGTCTGATGATGGCTTGGTTTTTGAGACGGCAAGTAGCACCGCTTTGGGGTTGGCTTGGTAGGTGTCATTGATGGCGTCTAAGCGTTCTTTGACTGCCGTATGCCGTTCGATGAGTGCGTTGGATGATGGATGGTGGGGAGCTTGTGTCATGGTTTTTCCTTAAATCTTTGTATTTTAGCAGAAAATCCCCACAAATGGCATAAACTGATTGTAATATCTGACGGGACGTGCTTTAATGGCAACGCAAAATATTGTATAATAAGCCCATAATTTATCTGGTTTATTCATTTTAAGGCAATCCCATGTCAGCTCCTAGTATTGAAGACCTACTGCGTTTTGTGGTAAAAAATAAAGCGTCCGACTTGCACTTATCGGCAGGACTACCGCCCATGATTCGTGTGGACGGTGAAGTGGTGCGTATCAACACCCCCGAGATGGATCACTCTACTGTGCATAAGCTCATTTATGACATCATGAATGATAAACAACGTGCCGACTACGAAGAGTTTTTAGAAACTGACTTCTCGTTTGAAATCCCAGGTCTGGCTCGTTTTCGTGTGAACGCCTTTAACCAAAACCGTGGTGCTGGTGCGGTATTTCGTACCATTCCATCCAAGGTTCTGACCATGGAAGATTTGGGCATGGGTCCTGTCTTTAAAAAGGTCTCCGACTTTAAACGTGGTGTGGTACTGGTTACAGGTCCGACAGGTTCGGGTAAATCGACCACGCTCGCTGCGATGATTAACTACATTAATGAGACCCGTAAAGAGCATATCCTAACCATCGAAGACCCCATCGAGTTTGTCCACGAGTCCAAAAAATCGCTCGTCAACCAACGTGAAGTACACCGTGATACCCTAGGCTTTGATGCTGCCTTGCGTTCGGCACTGCGTGAAGACCCTGACATCATTTTGGTCGGTGAGATGCGTGACTTAGAGACCATCCGTCTTGCCCTAACCGCTGCCGAGACAGGGCACTTGGTGTTTGGGACACTCCACACCAACTCTGCTGCCAAGACCATTGACCGTGTGATTGACGTATTCCCTGCCGCCGAAAAAGACATGATTCGTGCGATGTTATCCGAGTCCTTGCAGGCGGTTATCTCGCAAGCCCTACTCAAAAAAGTCGGGGGCGGTCGTGTGGCAGCTCACGAGATTATGCTTGGTACGCCTGCCATTCGTAACCTTATCCGTGAAAACAAAATCGCCCAAATGTACTCTGCCATCCAAACAGGGGCAGGCGAAGGCATGATTACCCTTGACCAGACCCTAAAGAACTTGGTCGCATCTCGCACCATTACCAAAGAGACGGCACGTGTCTATGCCAAACAGCCAGAAGCGTTCTTATAAGGAAGCAACATGGATTTTGATAAACTACTACAAGTGATGATTGCCAAAAACGGCTCTGACCTTTTTATCACCGAAGGCGTTCCCCCATCACTCAAAGTCAATGGCACCATTTTGCCCATGACCAGAACGCCACTAACCGCCGAGCAGACCATGGCACTGGTAACCAGCATCATGACCGAAGCTCAGAAAAAAGAGTTTCATGAGACCAACGAGTGCCAATTTGCCATCTCTGACAAAGCCGAAGCAGCTCGTTTTCGTGTGTCGGCGATGATTCAGCGCAACAAGGCAGCGATGGTACTGCGTAAGATTGAGACACAAATCCCCACCACCGAAGATTTGAACCTACCACCCATCCTAAAAGAGCTTGCCATGAAAAAGCGTGGCATTATCCTACTTGTGGGTGCGACAGGTACGGGTAAATCCACCACGCTGGCTGCCATGATTGGCCATCGTAACGAGAACTCTCGTGGTCATATCATCACTATCGAAGACCCGATTGAATACGTTCATCAGCACAAAGGCTGTATCGTCACTCAGCGTGAGGTGGGTATTGACACGCTCTCGTTTGAAGAAGGTCTAAAAAACACTCTACGTCAAGCCCCTGATGTCATCCTTATCGGTGAGATTCGTAACCGTGAAGTCATGAGCTATGCCATCCAGTACGCTGAGACGGGTCACTTGGTGTTTGCCACGCTCCACGCCAACAACGCCAACCAAGCCATCGACCGTATCATTCACTTCTTTGAAGCGGACAGACACGGACAGTTATTCATGGACTTGTCACTTAACTTGCGTGCCATCATCGCCCAACAGCTTATCCCAACCCCTGATGGCAAAGGTCGCCGTGCCGCCATTGAGATTTTATTGGGTACACAGCTCATCGCTGACTACATTCGCAAGGGCGAGATTCACGAGATTAAACCTGTGATGAAACGCTCTCGTGACATCGGTATGCAGACCTTTGACCAAGCGTTGTTCGACCTGTATGAATCAGGACAAATCACCTATCAAGACGCACTCAAACACGCTGATAGCCCGAACGACCTACGTCTACAAATCAAACTCGAAAGCAAAAATGCTGTGGTCGAAGAAGAGTCTGCCAAACTCTCTATTGACATGGGCGATTATAATTGACACACCCACAAAAAAGACTGGCATGACCAGTCTTTTTATAACGCTTGATTTAGCTTTTGTTAGCAGGGTCAAGGGTCTTTTGACACTCTTCGTTGTCGCACACGCCATGCAAGACCAACGAATGCCCTGACAGCTTGAAATTATACTTCTCGGCGATTTTCTCTTGCTCATCTTCGATGATGGCATTATGAAACTCTTCAATCTTGCCACAAACATCACACACCAAATGGTCGTGGTGTTCTTCTTGGGCAATCTCAAACACCGATAGGTTATTTTCAAAATTATGACGTTCAATGATACCTGCCTGCTCAAACTGAGTCAGCACACGGTACACCGTCGCCAAACCAACATCTTCACCTTGCTCGGCAAGTGCCTTATACACGTCTTCGGCACTCATGTGGTGGTGTTCTGCGTTCTCTAATAGCTCTAAAATCTTCATGCGGGGCAAGGTTACTTTTAGACCTGCCTTGCGTAAATCTTTGTTGGTAAAAGCCATGTTCATCACCTTTTAAATCGTGGACTTGGTCGCTGATTATTGATTTTGTCAATCATCACAGCTCTTTTGATTATCATTTGATAATCAGTTACAAGATAGGTGTACTTTAACACACTTTTGATAAAATTTCATCCATCAATTGAGGATTTATAGACAAAATGCCTGATTTTTGGGATTGGTTTTTTAATACCATCTAAAATACCAAAACTAAACACTTGCCCCCACACTTCTTGCCAAGGCAATGCCGTCTTCGATAGACAGATAGGTTTTTTTGCTGGGTGTATCCTTAAATACCACGTCGCCATCCTTAAATACCACACATTCGTCCACGGCAATCTGTTGCCATTTTTCGTTGTTGGTGAGCGGTATGGTAACGATGACGGTAACTTTGTCTTTGGCGGTGGTCAAATCGCCAAAATTGACACTCATCTCGCCGTCTGACAAATTAGCCTCGCCAAAAGGGGCTTTGCGAGTCAGATAAAAAAGCAGACTGCCTGCGTAGGCAAATTGCCAATTACCATTAGAAATCAAGCAGTTAAAAAGCCCATTGGCGGACAGATAACGGCATTGTGCGGTCAAAAAGGCAAATAACGCCTCATCGGACGGACGGGACTTAAAGGTGGCTTTTAGACGGTTTAGCAGGTAACAAAACGCAAGCTCGCTGTCGGTCGTGCCTACGGGCGTATAATGCTCGGCATTGCCGTTGGTGTGTAGGCGTTCGGTGCGACTGATAAAGCTCGCTGTCATCTGCCCGTTGTGGGCAAATACCCACTGCTCACCCCACACTTCACGCACAAAGGGGTGTAGGTTGGATAGGTTGCTTTTTTCTCCTGTGGTCGCCCGTCTGATGTGGGCGATGACGTTCATGGCTTTTATGGGGTAATGGTTTATCAAATCCGCCACGGGCGATAGGTAGCTTGGCTTGTTGTCGTGAAATTGGCGAAGCCCGATGTTGCCCGATTCGCTTTTTTCAAAAAACGCAATGCCAAAACCGTCCTCATGGTGGTCGGTCAAGCCCCCACGCTGGCGAAAGCCTGTAAAGCTAAATCCGATGTCGGTGGGGGTGTTGCAGTTCATTCCAAGTAGTTGGCACATATTAGTTGGCTCGTTGTAATAATTTGGGTTGGACATAGGTTTTGTGATGCCAGTCGGTCATTTGCTCGGCTGTCATTTTGACCCAATGCTCGGTGTTAGTGATTTTGTCTTTTTCAAAATCTTTTAAAAGATTTAGGGTGTCTTTGAGTGTTTGCTTTGTCAATAAATAAAAAGCGTTATTTGGCATATTTAATACAACATCATAATTGTCAGGCATATCATTTTTATCAATGGCTAATGATGATTGATTGATATAATCAATGCGTTTTAGGGCAAATAAATAATCCCCCAAATGCTCTAATTTTGCGATGTCGTTTTGATGATAAATAGGGATTTCATTAACCCTTAGATTGTATAATAATTCGCATGTTTGGGTTTGTAAAAGTTTGCCTGTTTGTTTATCCAAAATAAATCGTCTGTTGCGTTTATCAGTTGCGATAATATGTTTATCAGTGGTGTATTGAATGCAAGTGATATTAAACTAAACATCGGCTTCTAAATGCGGGTCTAGCACTTTGTCATTTTCCAATAACTTAGTATGCCAAAGTATTTGCTTATTTTCAATTGGCTTTGGGTATATTGTGTTTGTTTGATTGTGCGTGGAGTAAGATGCTTCCACAAAATTGCCATGACTTCTATAACGAATGTTGTTTTCATCAATGGCAGGGCAATTGGCAATTTTAGCCATGCTTGACTGGGGTGTTGCCCATAAGCGTGAAAATAATACCAAGACGGATAAGTGTTTAGTAGATTTCATCAAATATAATTTCCATACAGCTGGTTGAATGATGATTTATCAATCAATAAATTTACCAAAACTGCATTTAATATTGGCTTGGGTATGATGGTTTTCAAATAGTTGGTATATGGTTTTCTCTTTTTGTAATCTTGCCTGACAAATTATGCAAGTTTGCACTATGGTGAAGGTTAATACACCCCCAGACCCTACCTAATTCTTTGAACAAAGGTAACCTGAGATCTTCTTTTGCAGTTTTTGAGCCTTAAACATACAGTCCAATCACAACCAATGAAAAGATGTTCATCATTACTGATAATATTGTTACCACACAAATAAAAAAGTAACCATGAACACCTACAAACATCTTAGCATAAATGAACGAGAAAAGATAATGTTAATGCTTGCACAAGGCATAAAGCCCAGTAAAATCGCAAGCATGTTAGGACGTTCTTGCTCAACAATTTCAAGAGAACAGTTAAAAAATTGGAGATGTCAAATTGGTTCATCGTAAGCCACACCATAAGAACAAGACATGCTAAGAATCTGATGAAAAGCATGGTAAAATCAAAATATTATTGCCTTTTTTGACGTTTTGGTGCATTGCAACTTGGCGACCTAGATGGTACTTGGGATATTATTTGGTTTATCATTTGGTTGCTTTTTGCTTTTCTAGTATTACTGCTGCGGCTATTTGAAGCAGGTTGTGCGTAGCGACAATCTAATGGTTGGTTTGGAAGATTGATTGGTTGGGCATTTGGTTTGTTTCACTTGCTTTTTGCATTTTTAACTTTTGCTATTGGCGTGGTGATTATTTTATGGATTTTGTATAACAAGCCTCTTTCCAAGCTAAGCATAAGTCCTTATAAATACTAGGGTTAAAGTTTTTAAAAATTGACAAAAATGTGGGTTTGAAAAGAAGACCGTAGGTTGGATTGAGGCACGAAACCTAACAATTTCAAGATTTAAACCGTTTGGTTTCACTATCATTCAACCCAACCTACGAGCTCTAATACAGCTGTTCAAAGCATTGTATTAAGGCATCGTTTTATTGAAAATTTCTTTGGCACATTAACGATAGCTGAGCAAAATAATGGGTGTGTTAAGACCAGTATGATTCTAGACCTATTCTCTGATGGTTCTGCAATGTTTTCGAAGATTGTTAGTTTACTGAGACTGAGCCCGTTAGGTGTAGCACTTAATGTCTTTGCAACCAGCCTTGCGACAATTAGTAATGCAATGAACGAACTCGAATTAGAGAGCTAGACGCATGTAGATAGAATTCTTGATATAGTTGCAAATGCCATCGTAAACATTAAAGACAAAATGATGGAGGCAGTTTCTGTAATATTTGATGAACTCATTCCCGAAGATTACAAATTCTGGTCGGACGACACCCTTGATCTTATCGGTACAGATGGCGATGATAATTTTTCTTCATTTTCTGTTTATCTGCATGATCACCCTCGTGTTATCTTTGCGGGTGGTGGTAATGACATCCTATACGGCGATGACAATCACGACATGCTACATGGCGGAACTGGTAATGATACATTCTTTGGCGATGAAGGCAACGACACTCTAATCGACACCGAAGGCTACGACACCTACCACATCAAAGACCACGACACCATCTTTGATGCTGACGGCAAAGGCAAAATCTTATTTGATGATAAGCAATTACCCAAGATCTTTAATACCAGCCAATATTTATATGCAATATAAAGATATTTCATATAAATATTGATTGAATAATGAGTAAATATCTGTACAATATCAATTATTAACAACTAATTTTTCTTTATGAGCTATCCAATATTTGACGGTAATGAACTTACCAAAAAACAACTCATTGCAGGCTATTTGATGGCAGGCATTCCTTTGTTCTTTGGATTTTATATGGCAGTTTGGGGTTTTGGTCAGATTGCAGACAAAAAAGCAAAGAATCCTGATAATTTGATAAGAGGGTGTATGTATTATGATGGTACCAGTAAAACAAAATCTGGTGGAGAGTATCATCATTTAATTATTGATGGAATAGCAAGCGATACATTTAAGGCATATACCAATGCTTTTGACTGACATATTAACAATATAGGCTTTAAGCATATAGGAGAATTTGATGATTATATAAAAAAATCCATCTCAATGTCATCTAGTTAGCACATCAAACTAGATTTTATATTGTTTAAAAAAGTTTTTGTCTATGACTACCATAGAGCCCGTAGGTTGAGATACGAAACCCAACATTTTCAATTCAAATTCCAAAATATCAGACATCGCCATCGCTTTTTATTTAGCCCACCAACCATCATATTTTTGTAAACACACTAAAAAATACCTGTAAACAACCATTGCTGGTGCTACAATCGCTAAAATTTATAAAAAAATCCCATTATGTCTGACAATCTCAAACACTATAAATCTCTATTAGAACAAATTTCCACCAACCCAACCATTATTACACAGCTAGAAATGATGGCAGAAAATGGTGATGGTGAGCTGACCTATATTTTAGGCTGGTGCTATTTTAAAGGTGAATACCTACCCAAAGATTTTGCTAAAAGTCTATACTGGCTAGAAAAAGCCAAAATACTCGGCGATGACAGAGCTGAAGAGCTGATGGTGTATTGTCGGTTTTTGCAGATAGCGGAGTGGTCGAGAGATGACAGAAGAAATTAAAGAACAAACCACCAAAAAACAAAAAATTTCAGCAAGTGAAATGTTCGGTTGTGTTTTGGCTGTTTTGAGTATATATTTTCTGATATACTTTTTTTAGCAAAACCCATCGCAATACTCAAATCCTTTAATTCAGACAATATATTAGAGGGTTGTCTGTATTATGAGGGTATTGGTAATAAAAATAATACCATATATTCTATTGATGGCGGAGCAATGGAAAGTTATTTTATGTATGTTAAGAGCTTTCCCTATGCTAAAAAGAACACAAGCTTTAGGCAAAGAAATCATTGCTACAAAGTTCAGTATATTGTAGTAGATTTCGGTCCATTTACAGATTTTCCTCTTTTAAATCGTTATTTTATTTATGACTACATCGGCGAATAAGGAGCCAATATGAGTAATCAAATTCAAGATTTATTTTATTTTTGTATAAGAGGAGATTGACGACCAATGGAGCAAGATTCCAATAAGAAATATGACCTAACATTAGCAGAAAAGGTAGTTGCCTATTTTTTTATTGCTTTATCTGCATATTTTGCAATATATCTTTTTGCCGCAAAACCCATCGCAATACTCAAATCCTTTAATTCAGACAATATATTAGAAGGGTGTTTGTATTATGAGGGTATTGGTGCTAAATTTATGGTTAAGGGTCATATTGATGGTAAATCAGATATGATATACAATATGACTATCAAAAGATTCCCTTATGCCAAAAAAAGCTTTAGTTTTAACCAAAGAAATCACTGCTACAAAGTTCGATATATTGTAATAGATTTCGGTCCATTTACAGATTTTCCCCTTTTAAATCAATATTTTATTTATGACTACATCGGCGAATAAGGAGCCAATATGAGTAATCAAATTCAAGATTTTTATAGGATGGAGGAATATGACAGAAGAAATTGAAGAAAAAACCACCAAAAAACAAAAAATCTCAGCAAGTGAAATGTTCGGTTGTGTTTTGGCTGTTTTGAGTATATATTTTCTGGTATGCTTTTTTTTAGCAAAGCCCATTGCCATTATCAAATCTTTTGATTCAGATAATATACTGGAAGGGTGTTTGTATTATAAGGGTATTGGAAACAAAAACTCAAAAATATTTTCTATTAACGGCAGTAGGAATGAGTTATATTCTATGTACGTTAAGAGTTTTCCCTATGCTAAAAAGAACACAAGCTTTAGGCAAAGAAATCATTGCTACAAAGTTCAGTATATTGTAGTGGATTTTAGTCCTTTTATGGACATTCCATATTTTAATCGTTATTTTATTTATGACTACATCGGCGAATAAGGAGCCAATATGAGTACTCAAGTTCAAGATTTTATTGTTAGTTGTTGCAGATAGTAAAGGCAAAAAATGAATGAAGAGCAAAAACCACCACCCCATAGAAATGAGATATTGTTTCAATATCTTATGTTGTTTTTTTGTATTTGTCTTGGCTTTGTGACTCTAATGGGAAAACCGATCGCCATATACAAATCAAAAAATCCTGATAATATTTTGCAAGGGTGTTTGTATTATACAGGGGCAAATTTCAAAGGTACGCTTATGGGGCGTATCAATAATGAAAAACAGAGTCCATTGAGTGATATGCACATTGATTCTTTTCCGCAAAACAAAAAAAAGTACCATACCGTGAGTTTTACTGCTACAATGTTAAATATATTATTGTAGATTTTAATATTTTTACTAATCACAGTTTTTTTAAACGATACTACATATATGATTATGTAGATTATTAATGAGGTGTAATATGAGCAATCAAATCCGAACTAGCCTAAATAACCAAAAAGGCACTGCCGTAACAGGCAATCAGCTACTAACTGCAACCAACGGTATGAACAATCTATGGAGTGCCTTAAATAACTACAATACTGGAGATGAGGCTGAGGCTATACGGTCTGTATTTTTGGCGGTTTTTAGCATTACCGAAAATTTCCGTACCGTCATTGAAAATAGCAAATCTCCAACCCTTAAAAAATATGGTGGCGTCATCTCTCATCTAGCAGAAACTGTCATACTTGGCGATAGACTAATTGAAAACCTAAATAAATATTGGGATTATCGTGATTTTAATGAAGTAGAAGATTCTGACAAAAATGGTGCTAAGTACAACAACGGTATGATTCCAGTTGCCAATATTTTAGATGTTAAATCTGACATTCTTGCTTTATCCAAAAAGGTGCTAGATATTATTGATGTTCTTGATAGCGTAACAGGAAAACTTGTTACACCTTATTCTATTGCCTTAGATGTTGTAGCTGTATTAATTACTGCGGTCAGTAATAGCATTGGAACTCGTGTTACAAATCATGAAAAGCTTATGCAATTAGACCAACAGTATAGTCATTTGACAGTTAATGAGAAGAAAGCCTTGCAGCAAAAATGGCTTGATGAAAATCATTCAATTCACAAAGATGAGTTTTCTTTTGGCGAGGTCTTTGGTGAAGCGTTTTTAACCACTCTAACCAGTTGGGGCACTCTAACTGCTGTCTTTGAACAGGTGTTGGGTAATATCGTCCCTGATGGTCTCAACCCATTTGAAACCCCTAACGATATAGATTTGATAGGAACAGCAGATAATGATGTCATTGATGCGGACAGTTGGTTTGATGATGCCTATCGTATTTATGGACATAGTGGTAATGATACCTTGATTGGTGGCGATCATAATGATAAGATTTTGGGCGGAACTGGCAATGATATTATTAATGGCAAAGAGGGAGATGATAAACTAGATGGTGCCGAAGGCTACGACACCTACCACATCAAAGACCGTGATACCATCTATGACAAAGATGGTAAAGGCAAAATCCTATTTGATGGCAAGCAACTCCCCAAAGACTTTATTCTAAAAGACGGCACATCGGGCATATGGGAAGCCAAAGACAATCAAGGAAATGTACTCTATACCGCCATCAAAGGTGCCAATGATTTATTAATTACTTCTACCAATTCTCCTGCTGACAGCGTTACCATCAAAGACTTCTTTAATATCGCCATCGCCAATGGCACGACATACACCGCATTGTCTATTAATTTAGGCCACAGTCAAGAAGACATTGATAAAAATCGCACCTACACCATCAAAGCCATTGATGGTTTTCTATCGCATATAGGTACAGGTGCTTTTCCTGCTCAGTACTTAGACATCTATGGTTCAAACAAGACTGACACCATCTTTGGCACAGGCAGAAAATACCTAAACATCGATGCAGGCGATGGGCATGACCTGATATTCGGTGGCGATATGGCGGATGTTATCAGAGGTGGGGCGGATAATGATGTTATATCAGGTCGCCCATCTATTATGAACTAAGAGACCCAACCGACCCAGAAATACCCAAAGAAGACCATGATCTGCTTATCGGCGGAGAGGGTAACGACCTGATTGCAGGCGGTATTGGCGATGACATTATTTTGGGTGGATCATGAGTATAAGTCAAATGGTAAAACACCGATACATACCGACTCAAATAATCCCAACAACACCCATAACAACAAAAAAGGCGATCGGGCATTGGGCGGACGAGGTGATGATGTGATATTGGGGGATGGGTATATAAGGTTTTGGCAACAGTCAAAGACTATTTTTAAATTGAGTTAAAGAAACAAAAATCTGATAAATTCTCTAACAATATATTGACAATGTATTTTTGCTATGTTAGATTAAAAAAATGTTTAAACATATGTACCAAAAATGCCCCACTCTCACGACACCATCCAAGATTGGCTTGTTTCTAATCGTCTTTATGAAGACAATCTGTTTTATTATGCTCTTATCATCTGTTTTTGGTTCTTTATCGGATTTGCTTTTCTTGGCTTTGAGCTAGAAGGATTTAGCTTACAGCAAAATTTGTTCTTTAACTTCATCTATTATCTTATCATCTGTGCTTGTATGGCACTTTGTCCTGTTTGGTTTAAGCTATTTTTTGGGAAAACACATACTGCCAAACGAGAGCAAGAATTACACGCCCATCTTGATGAACTAGATGATGAGGACAGACAAGAAGTCATAGACTACCTAACCCAAACAGGAGGTCTTGCCATGCGACCTATCCAAAGGTGGGCATTGGTGTTTTTGGGGTCATACTTTTTATTTGAAGTATTCTTTATTTCGGCATGGGTGAAGGAGATGGCACTGGTGTGGCAACCTGATTGGGTGATGGGGATTGTGGAATGGGTGAGGGGGAATACCAATTTACCACCATTGAATGTGGATAGGAAGTTGTTTGACTTAGATATTGGGTTATCAAGCGACAAGATTTTGCATACAATGTATGAATCGGAAACCGAATTTTTGGATTCTGAATTTGGCAAATCAGCCCTTTTATTTCATTTTTTTTAGATTTATTAATGTTCCATTAATTTTTATATCGATACACATGTTATTATATAGATCAATTGGTTGGAGTGGCATAAATCGGTTTAAGGTAAAAGAAGAATACCGAAATTTATGCGATTTGTTAAAATCTTATTTATGGGTTTCGTTTTTGGCGTTTTTTTGTGTTCTAATGATTGTTGGCACTATTTTGCTAATTCAAAGCTTGGAAATTTCTGCTAGAATGTCCATGAATATAGTGATATGGATTGATAGCTTTTATTTGAATTTTTGTTTTGTGTTTGCTGTCATTAGTGTCCTTATACTTATTTCATGGCTTAAAATGAGTAAAAAACTTATTTTAAATATTATTAATTTTATCAAACAGTTCTTTCAACCAACCTAACGAGGTATTTTTATGAGTAATTTAACTGGTCTAGCAGATGCTTTCTTTATTGAAGAAGCAAGAAAAATTCTTGAAAAACATTCATTTGGTTCTGTAACCGACAAAGAGGGCTATGAAAAAGTTTGGGAAGCCCGTAGGTTGGGTTGAGTTTACGAAACCCAACATTTTAAGTTCAAGTCCTGAATTTGTTGGGTTTCACTATCGTTCAACCCAGCCTACGAGCTGTTTTTGATTTGAATATTGTTTATTTATTCTTTATGATATTTGTAATGTTGTTTATTGGTTGGGTTTATATGATTATAGACTTAGGTTTGTCTTTTATTAACTTTATCAAGAGGTTTTTCCTATGAGTAGTAATGGTCAAAATTTTGAGTTTTCAGCCCGTAGGTTGGGTTGAGGTACGAAACCCAACATTTTCAATTCAAATTCCAAAATATCAGACATTGCCATCGCTTTTTATTTAACCCACCAACCATCATATTTTTGTAAACACACTAAAAAATACTTGTAAACAACCATTGCTGGCGCTACAATCGCTAAAATTTATAAAAAAATCCCATTATGTCTGATAATCTTAAGCATTACAAATCTCTATTAGAACAAGTTTCCACCAACCCCACCATTATTACACAGCTAGAAATGATGGCAGAAAATGATGATGGTGAGCTGACCTATATTTTGGGTTGGTGCTATTTTAAAGGTGAATACTTACCCAAAGACCTTACCAAAAGTATGTACTGGCTAGAAAAAGCCAAAACGCTCGGTGATGACAGAGCAGAAGAGCTGATGGTGTATTGTCGGTTTTTGCAGATAGCGGAGTGGTCGAGAGATGACAGAAAAAATTGAAGAAGCCAAAGAAGTTGGTATCAAAGATAAAATTTTTACTTGTTTTGCTTATCTATTGATATTATACAGCTTATTTTTTGTTTTTGGACTAAAGCCCTATGTTGTTTTTAAGGCAAAAAATCCTGATAACTTAATACAGGGTTGTTTATATTTTTATGGTTATAGTAGTAATTTTCAGCCCATCGGAGGGATTAGTGTAGATGGATTTACCGCAGGTGCTCGGACTGTCTCTATCAAAGAATTTCCCGCAAACAAGAAGTACCACTTGATACTTCAAAGAAACCCCGAACGTGACACAACACAGTGTCATAGAGTAACTTATGTTAAGGTCTTTGTTGGCTATACAACTTTTCATTTTCCTTATGATTTTATTGATTATTAACCAAACGAGGTAAAGACTATGTCAAAAACCGTTAAAGATTCATTGAATGAATCAGCCGTTCCAACATCAACTCTTTCGTTGATGAAAAATGTAAACCATATCAATAATTTATGGTCTATTATGAATAACACAACTTCCAGTACTGGCGACGGTGTTGAAGCTGGAAGATCTGTGATTTTGGTAGCATTGGATATCATTAGTGACTTTTCAAAAAATACAAAACTTGAAGCGGTTGCAGATGTATCACAAGCACTAATCATTGGACATAGATTGGTAAAAAATCTTGATATTTATTGGGATTATAGAGATTTTAATGAGGTGGTTGACACGAACGGAAACAAGGCTTTTTACAACAAAGGTCTTATTCCAAAAAATGTTATTGCCGATGTGATGGCGGATGTTGTTACACTATCAAAAACCATTGGTGAAGTGGTTGCTGATATTAGAAAAATAGCAGGAAAACTTGTTACACCAGCTTCTCTTGCGATGGATGTGGTATCCACATTATTTACGGTTATAAGCAATACAATAGCCTCCACAATCACAGCTCATGAAAAGCTTGGTCTAAATGCTGAGGTATATCTTAATTTAACAAAAGAACAAAAAGAAGCATTACAGCAACAGTGGGCAGATGATGAAAGATTTTCCATTCACAAAGATGAGTTTTCTTTTGGTGAATTATTTGGTAAGGCATTTTTAACCGCTCTAACCAGTTGGAGTACCCTAACCGCTGTCTTTGAACAGGTATTGGGTAATATCGTCCCTGACGGTCTCAACCCATTTGAAACCCCTAATGATATAGATTTATTAGGATCAGCAGATAATGATGTCATTGATGCTGACAGTTGGTTTGATGATGCTTATCGTATTTATGGCAATGCAGGTAACGATACCTTAATTGGTGGCGACCATAATGATAAGATTTTGGGCGGAACTGGCAATGATATTATTAATGGCAAAGAGGGAGATGATAAACTAGATGGTGCCGAAGGCTTTGACACCTACCACATCAAAGACCACGACACCCTCTTTGATTCTGACGGCAAAGGACGCATTCTCTTCAACAACCAACAACTCCCCAAAGACTTTATTCTAAAAGACGGCACATCAGGCATATGGGAAGCCAAAGACAATCAAGGAAATGTACTCTATACCGCCATCAAAGGTGCCAATGATTTATTAATTACTTCTACCAATTCTCCTGCTGACAGCGTTACCATCAAAGACTTCTTTACCACCGCCACCATCACAGGCGACAACCACAATGTTTATTCCGCCCTTTCTCTTGTCTTAGCAGACAGTAAAGAAGATGCTGACACACATGGTGTCTATACCATCAAGACCAATGACACATTGCATTCAACTGTTCATATCAATGGCTTTATTTCTAATAACATCGCTGTGATGGGTTCTGATAAAGTGGACTTTATCAATGCACTGGGGGCTGACAAACGCCTTGATATAGACACACAAGGGGGTAATGATGTGATTTATGGCGGCGATGGTCATGATATCTTAAAAGGGGGTGATGGCAATGATGTGATTTATGGCTCTGCAGTCTTTTATGATTTTGAACCCAAAGACAGTCAAAGGCTACCTAAGCCAAAACAAGACAAAGAGGGTAATTTAATTGGGGTGGATAAAGATATTATTATTGGTGGCATGGGAAGAGATTTGATTGCAGCAGGGATTGGGGATGATGTGATTTGGGTGGACAATGAACAAGCAGAGTCTAATAACACCCATAACAATGACAAAGGAGACTGGGCATTAGGCGGACAAGGAAGTGATGTGATTTATGGGGGAGCAAATAAAGACTTTTTACAAGGTGGGGCGGATAATGATTATGTGTATGGCGGTGGTGGCGATGATGTGATATTGGGGGATGGGCATATAAGGTTTGGCATAAAAAATCAAGTGCTACGCAGTGATAATCAGATTTTAAGCATAGAGCATACCTACGACCAAGTCAATCACAAAGAAAACACTCTAAAACAAAAAACCGCAAATTTACAAGACTACAAAACCTTTGAATGGAACATTCAAGTAGAGACTGACAAAATGGATTATCTCTTAACCAAACAAAAAGACATTGCTTTGGCAAATAATTACCATCTTTTAGACGAATCATACAAACACAATGCCAATGACTTTTTGTACGGCGGCAAGGGAGACGACCTTATCATCGGTCAATATGGCAATGATTATCTAGATGGTGGTGAGGGTGATGACATCCTATGGGGTGATGATAACAGAGATGAGAATATTGAAGGGAATGACACGCTAAAAGGCGGTGCAGGACGAGATAGGCTAATTGGTGGCAAAGGCAATGATGCGTATGTGTTTGACCTAAAAGACCTAGCCAAAAGCGGGGCGGATGACAAAACCATCATTGACAGTGATAATAGTGGCATCATCAAAATCAATCATTATGATCTAACAGGCACACAGTTTTTTAAATCCGCCAATGCCAGCAACCTCTACCAAAGCAATGATGGCAAATTTGACTTGATAAGATACGATAACGGCAACTACAGCCTATTAAGCAAAGACTTCAACGCCTCCATTGCCATCGAAAACACCCCCACCACAAAAGATGGCGACAATGACATCTTGCTAGGCATGATACTAAAAGAAACCAAAAACACCGCTCCCATCGTTCATAATCCCGTCTCTGACCAGATGGTGTTGGCAGAGCGAGACATCGCACTCGGTCTTGGCGAGGTATTCTTCGATGCCGATGGTGATGAGCTGACGTATAGTATCCAAGGGGCGGATGGACTGCATTTTGACCCTGCTACGAAGATGCTAACAGGCAAAGCACCTGATAAAGGGGTATTTAACATCACATTGACCGCCACCGACCCCAAGGGCGAGCATGCCAATACCAGCTTCACATTAAGAGTAAATGAACGGCCAACGCTCGTCTCTGCCTTGACTCTACCGCTTGTGCTAAGCCAAGATGATGCCATGATGCAGATAGGTCTAGATAAGCTGTTTGTTGATAACGATGGTGATGCGTTAAGTTATTCGCTATCGGCAAATTCTTTGAGCGGTATCTACATTGACAACAATCATCTCATCATAGACCCTGCAACCACAGAGATTGGCATGCATGACATTATCATAACAGCGACAGACAGCTTCGGTCAGAGTGTCAGTACCAATACCAGCTTTACCATCAAAGGCAGTGAGCCCATCGTGATGCCAGAGCCTGCTCTGCCCATCACGCCAACGCCCGACCCCATCACTGTTGGTAAGCGATATGTGGGCAAGCTCGGTGCTGATGATATTGTGGGTGATGATAAAGCCAATACCATGAATGGTCTGACAGGAGATGATGTCCTAAGTGGCGGTCGTGGTAATGACACGCTCATCGGTGGATTTGGTCATGATACCTTAATTGGCGGACTCGATAACGACCTGCTTATCGGTGGCTATGGCAATGATACTTATCTGTATCACAAAGGCGATGGTCTGGACACGATTCGTGATGTTGGTGGGTTGGATATCTTAAAGATTTCGGGGCTGACGCTGTCTGATTTGGGCTTTGCCAAACAGGGCAATCATCTGTTTATCGATGTCAAGCAAAATGATGATGGCATTATTATTGAAGATTATTTCAAATCAGGCAGTATTATACCAAGCCAAAAATCACCCCCCAACATAGAGCGTATCTACATCAATGATAAGTTTGTCGGGCATGATGAGATTATCAAGATGGCGGATGTGATTATTTAAGGTTTAAGGCTAAGAATGTTAAAAAAGAGTGTTTAATAACACTCTTTTTTCTAGTCTGCTGATGGCGGATTGTGCTGATTGGGGTGTGCCTGCCTTTGGTATTTGCATGAAAGATGAGATTTAGCCATTTTCATGCAAAATTGGTTAAAATTGTCAAATTTTCATCTTATCTTATAAAAATGTCATCAATGGCAGGCACGCCCTAATACGCCTAAAAACTTAACATGATGTATTTGTCATAAATACACCAATCTTAGTATCTTATCTATTGTCCATTATCCTAATACCGCCATCATTTCACCTTCTACCAAATGCATACTAATCGCCTTATCAATGCGGACATTGACAAATTTACCCAGTAGCTCATCACCGCCACGAAAAATCACCGAACGGGTGTTGTCGGCTGTGCCGTGCAAATAGCCATCTTTGCGGTTGGCACGTTCTTCGACCAGCACTCGCACGGTCTGTCCGACCATCGCTCGGGTCTTGGCAAAGGTGGAATCCTTGATGACTTCCTGAAAAGTCGCCAATCGCTCTTTTTTGGTCTCAAAGCTGACATTGTCAGGCAAATCAGAGGCAGGCGTACCAGGGCGTTTTGAGTAGATAAAGCTGTATGAGTGGTCAAAATCTAGCTCTTTGGCAAGATTTAGCGTGTCGGCAAAGTCTTCATCGGTCTCATTAGGAAAGCCGATGATAAAGTCGCTGGATAAATGCAAATCAGGTCGAATGGCTTTTAGTTTGTTGATTTGATTGATATAAATGTCAATGGTGTGATTGCGTTTCATCGCTTGCAAAATGGCGTTAGAGCCAGATTGGACAGGCAAGTGTAAATGCGAGACGAGTTTGGGGATATGCCGATAAGCGTCAATGATGTCATCGGTGAACTCTAAGGGGTGGCTTGTGGTGTAGCGAATGCGTTCAATGCCGTCAATGTGGGCGACATAGTGCAAAAGTTCACTAAATCGGCAAATCGTGCCGTCATCTTTCTCGCCCCGATAGCCATTGACGTTTTGCCCTAATAGGTTAATTTCACGCACGCCTTGTTCGGCAAGTGCGTCAATCTCGGCAAGCACGTCATCGAGCGGACGAGACAGCTCTTCGCCACGAGTATAAGGCACGACACAAAACGAGCAGTATTTTGAACAGCCTTCCATGATAGAGACAAATGCCTTGTAGCCTTCGACCTTTGGCTCGGGCAAAAAGTCAAATTTCTCAATGCTAGGAAATGACACATCAACCACGCCAATGCGAGTTTTGCCGTTTTTGGCGGTGTTGGTATATTCTCCGTTCAACGCTTTGGCACGCGCGGTCTTGGCGGTCAGTTCATCATACATCTGGGGTAGGCGGTGCAAGGTCTGAGGGCCAAAAACCATGTCCACATAGGGGGCACGTTTTTGGATATTATCGCCTTCTTGACTGGCGACACAGCCCCCCACGCCGATGACCAAATGGGGATTTTTATCTTTGAGTTTACGCCAGCGACCCAGCTCGGAGAATACCTTTTCTTGGGCTTTTTCACGGATAGAGCAGGTGTTCATGATAAGCACATCGGCTTCATTGATGTCATCGGTAACGATCATGCCATGAGAGTCGCCCAACACATCACCCATTTTTTGGCTGTCGTATTCGTTCATCTGACAGCCTTGGGTGGCGATAAAGACTTTTTTGGGGGCGGTTGGGTCTTTGGGTAATTGTTCTAAGTGAGACAAATCCAACTGCGATAGCGTGGGGGCGCGGGGTTTGGTGTCGGTTTTGGGATTAAAAGTAGCAACGGTCATGGTTTTCTCCAAGGGTTTGCCAAAGGGGGGATAAAGGGACTATTATAGCACATGGCAGTGGTATTTTGGAAAAATATGGCTTGCTCATTTGGCGGTTTATTCTTTTTTAAACTGTCAAAATGTTAAACTGTCAAATTGCTAATTTTACCCGTCCCATGCCCATCCCTTTTTACCCTGTCATAAAACTGTCATCAAACATTCACTAAGCTGTCATACAAACACGGCAAAATACGCACAGCGATTGTAAATTGCCATCTGCAAGCAGTCGCACCAATTTTCCCATTACATCGGAGTTTGTATGTCAGTTCAGTTATCTTTTACTCACAAACTGCTTGCTCTAAGCGTGGCAGGCGTATTTGCCCTAACAGGGTGCAATCAAAATACCCCCGCCGATGGCAAACCTGCCGAAACTGCCCTCGCTACCACCGCCCCCGCCCCAAGCACAGGCGAATTTGCTGAGCTAAAAATCACAGGGGTAGGGGCATCATTCCCACAGCCCATCTATGCCAAGTGGTCGGCTGATTTTAACTCTGCCACAGGCGGACAAGTCAATTACCAATCCATCGGCTCATCAGGCGGTATCAAGCAAATCAAAGAAAAAACCGTGGACTTTGGGGCATCGGACGCACCGCTTACCGTGGACGAGCTAAACGCTGACGCGCTGATTCAGTTCCCAACCGTGATTGGCGGTGTTGTGCCTGTCATCAATGTCGATGGCGTGAGTGCAGGGCAATTAAAGCTAGATGGCGACACGCTTGCCAAGATTTATCTGGGCAAAATCACCAAATGGAACGACCCTGCCATCACTGCCCTAAACGAAGGCGTAACCTTGCCTGACGCCAACATTACCACCGTGTTCCGCTCGGACGGCTCAGGCACGACCTTCAACTTCACCGACTATCTCACCAAAGTATCGCCCGACTGGGCAAGTGCAGTTGGCGTGGACAAAGCGGTCAAGTGGCCAACGTCCGCCACAGGTATGGGTGGTAAGGGCAATGACGGCGTGGCAAGCTACGTGGGGCGTGTCAAAAACTCCATCGGCTATGTGGAATACGCCTTTGCCAAACAAAACAACATGGCTCACGTCTCCTTAAAAAACGCCAAAGGCGAATTTGTCCAGCCATCGGCAGACAGCTTTGCAGCGGCAGGGGACATTGACTGGTCGGCAGAAGCAGGCTTTAACAAAGTGCTGACCAATTCGGACACGGCAGGGGCATGGCCGATTGCGGCGGCGACCTTTATCATCATCCACAAAAATCCCCAAAACCCCGAACAAGTCAAAGGCGTGCTTGAATTCTTTAATTGGGCGTATGCCAATGGCGATGACTCTGCCAAAGCCTTGGATTATGTGCCATTTAGCGACACGGCAGTCGGTCTATTTAAGGCAAGCTGGGCGGAAATCAGAGGGGCGGACGGTCAGCCGTTGTTTAATAAATAATGTGGATAAAAAATAAGGGCGGATATTTTCGCCCTTATGCCAAATTAAATTAGGTTAATTAAAAATATATAAATCGCAATTTAAAATAATTTGGAACTCATAATGTTTTAAATGATTAAAAACAAGTTAATATAACACAGGGCGAATGTGATTGCCTCTACAATTTTACAAAGTGATGTTAATAAAAATAGCCAATTTCCTAAATTATTTTGCATTACCATTTAAATAAATTTTAATTTAAAAATCAAAAAGGTCAATCATGACAACACACACCGCCCGTGCCGACAGCCTAAAAGGTCAATTAAACAAACAAAAAAAGCTAGACGCCATCTTTGTGCTTGCCACCAAATTTTTTGCCCTGCTTGTATTGTTGTCATTGGGTGGGATTTTGGCGTCTTTGGTGATTGGGGCGATTCCGAGTATGCAAGCCTTTGGACTAGGCTTTTATAGCAGTAGCGAATGGAATCCTGTGTCGGGCGAGTATGGGGCGTTGGCTCCGATTTATGGCACGCTTGTTACGTCATTTATCGCCATTTTGATTGCCGTGCCAGTGAGTTTTGGCATTGCGGTGTTTTTGACCGAGCTATGCCCAAAAATGCTCAAAAAACCCCTAAGCATCGCCATCGAGCTGTTGGCAGGCGTGCCGTCTATCATCTATGGGATGTGGGGCTTGTTTGTGTTTGCTCCGTGGTTTGGCGATAAGGTTCAGCCGTGGCTCATTCATCATTTGGGCGGATTGCCTGTGGTCGGCACGCTGTTTAATGGGGCTCCCATGGGCGTTGGGCTGTTTACCGCAAGCCTTGTCCTTGCCATCATGATTATTCCCTTTATCGCCGCCACCATGCGAGACGTGTTCGCTGTCGTACCTGACCTGCTAAAAGAATCCGCCTATGGCGTGGGGGCAACCACGTGGGAAGTTATGACCAAAATCGTTCTGCCCTACACCAAAGCAGGCGTGGTTGGCGGTGTGATTTTGGGGCTTGGGCGTGCGTTGGGCGAGACAATGGCGGTAACGTTTCTTATCGGCAACACCTTTAACATCACGCCCAGTATGTTTGCATCGGGGGTGTCCATCACGTCCGCCCTTGCCAATGAATTTGCCGAAGCGTCCAGCGAACTTCATTTATCATCGCTACTGCATTTAGGCTTAATCTTATTTGTCATCACCTTTATTGTTTTGTCAATTTCCAAAATTATGCTGATGAAAATTGATAAAAAGGCAGGGAAATAAGGTGATAAGATTAAAGGTAAGTTTTTAATTTTAAATAAATGTATTTTAAATAAAGTTGTAGGGGTGTGTTGCACACGCCCATTGCTAAGACTAATATGGTTGGGCGTGCAGAGTCAGCCTCTGCGGTGGTATATTTTGAAGTTAAACAAGGATACACCACCAACCCCAAAGGTTAAAAGAAGGTTATCATGGCCACACTCACGCACGAAAAGCCAACTGCCCCAACGCCCAAATTCCATGAGCGGATGAATGGCACGTTGTACCAAAAACGCAAATTCAAAAACGCCCTTGGCATCGGCTTTACCATGTCAGCGATGGTGTTTGGGCTGTTTTGGCTTGTTTGGATTTTGATTACGCTGTTTTCTCGTGGGGCGACAGGCTTTATGGAATTGCCCATTTTTACCGCCAACACCCCGCCCCCTGCCACCGTGGGCGGTCTCAAAAACGCCATTGTTGGATCGGCAATGCTTGTCTTTTCGGGGCTGTTTATCGGCACGCCTGTGGGACTCATGGCAGGGATTTATTTGGCGGAGTTTGCCGATAATGATGGCAAATTTGGGCGGACGCTTGGCGGTGTTACTCGTTTTTTAAATGACATTTTGCTGTCCGCTCCGAGTATCGTCATCAGTCTGTTTGTCTATGCTCTGATGGTTTCGGGCGGTCGGGGTTTTTCGGGTTGGGCAGGGGCGACCGCTTTGGCTCTTATCGTCATTCCTGTGGTCGTGCGTACCACCGAGAATATGCTCGCCCTTGTGCCAAATGCCCTACGAGAATCCGCCTACGCCCTAGGCACGCCCAAATATAAGCTCGTGGGACACGTTACCCTAAAATCCGCCAAAGCAGGCGTGATTACAGGCGTACTGCTTGCCTTTGCCCGTATCACAGGCGAGACCGCTCCGCTCTTATTTACCGCTTTGAATAACTTGTATTTTAGTATGGACATGAGTCAGACGATTGCCAATTTGCCAAATACGATTTATCAATTTTCTATGAATCCTGATATTACTTGGAATAAATTGGCGTGGTCGGCGGCACTCTTGATTACCCTTGCTGTCTTATCATTAAATGTCTTGGCAAGATTTATTGGCGGTAAGAAATATAAATAAGCGATTAAATAGGCATTGCAAAATTAAATGTATTTTGTCATTAAATAAATAAGGGCAAATATAATTTGCTCTTGTAAAATATAGCAAATGTTAGGTTGTTTTTTTAAAATTTTTTAATTGCCAATTAGGAAAAATCCCATGTCAGTATTATTAGAAAAACCCACCCAAACCCACACTTCATTTACCAATCATCAGGCAGATTTTATGACCCTAAACACCCCCATTGTAGATAACCATATTCGCCAAACCGACAAAGTCATTGTGCCAAAAATGGCGGTGCGTGAATTGGACTTTTATTATGGCGATTTTAAAGCCCTAAAAGGCATCAATTTAGACATTGCCGACAAAAAAGTAACGGCTTTCATTGGTCCCTCAGGCTGTGGCAAATCCACCTTGCTTCGCACGTTTAATAGAATGTATGATTTGTATCAAGGCATGAGAGCAGACGGGCAGATTATCCTAGATGGCGAGAATATTTTGGACAAATCGGTGGACGTAAACTTGCTCCGTGCCAGAGTGGGCATGGTGTTCCAAAAGCCCACGCCTTTTCCGATGTCCATTTATGACAATGTCGCCTTTGGGGTGAAACTCTACGAGAAGCTCTCAAAATCGGAGATGGACGACAGGGTAGAGTGGGCATTAAAAAAGTCCGCCCTATGGAATGAAGTCAAGGACAAGCTAAAAGCGTCAGGGCTGTCCTTATCAGGCGGACAACAGCAACGCCTATGTATCGCCCGTGCCGTGGCAACTCGCCCCGAAGTCCTGCTACTTGATGAGCCAACGTCTGCCCTTGACCCGATTAGCACAGGGGCGATTGAAGATTTGATTGATGATTTAAAAGAAGATTATACCATTGCCATTGTTACGCACAATATGCAACAAGCGGCACGCTGTTCTGATTATACCGCTTATATGTATTTGGGCGATATGATTGAAATGGGTGAGACCAAAGAGATATTTACCAATCCCAAACAAAAAGCCACCGAAGATTATATTACAGGGCGGTATGGTTGATTTGTTTTTATTTAAATACTGATTATAAAAATTTAACTTTAAAAAATGATTTTTGTTAAATGATTTTTTTAAAAAAAATACAATTAACAATGCCGATAATTTTTAATTAAAATTTGGAAAAATAATGGAAAAACACACTTCAAAATCCTACGACCACGAATTAACCTTTGCCAAAGAGTTGCTCCTAACGATGGGTAATTTGGCAATCAGTAATGTCGGTAAAGCCATCAAAGCCTTATCCGATGGCGACAAAGAGCTGGCACGGACGGTCATCGAGTCGGATAAGACAATCAATGACTATGAAAGACAGCTTGATGATAAGGTGGTAAAACTTGTTGCCATGCGTCAGCCCACGGCGGTGGATTTGCGGTATATCATGAGCATGAGTAAGGCGGTGATTGACCTTGAACGGATTGGCGATGAAGCGGTAAAAATCGCTCGCATTGCCCTATATGACACGCCCATTCATGCCAACATCCACACCCTTGCCGACAATGTGCGTATGATGACGCTGGACGCTCTAGAAGCCTTTAATAATCACGATAGCCGTTTTGCTTTTGATGTCATGCAGATGGACGAGCTTGTCGATAGCGAGTATGGCGAGCTTTTAGCAGGGTTGCAGGACAAAGATGAGATAAAGTCGTCCGAGATTATGCACACGCTGTGGGTGTTACGAGCATTGGAGCGGGTGGGCGACCATGCCCGTAATGTGGCGGAGCTTGTCATCTATACCAGTAGCGGTACGGACATTCGCCATAGTGAGATGAGTGTGGTGCGTGATGTTGTGGGGGAGTAGGGTGGTTGCAAATAGTTACCCACTTTTGTGATGTTTTGTGTTATTGTTATAGTATTGTTACTTTTTGGCAATGCCCTGTATGGGCTGCTGTGTAAATTAAGGATAACCCATGCCTACCATTTTAATCGTTGAAGACGAACCTGCCATTAACGAGCTGATTGCCACGACGTTACAGATGGCGGATTTTGAGACGGTGTCGGCGTATGATGTCAAGACAGCTCATCGTCAGATTGTGGACGCTTGCCCTGATTTGATGATATTGGATTGGATGTTGCCCCAAGGCACATCGGGGGTGGATTTTTGTCGCTTGCTCAAAAAAGACAGCAGTACCGATGACATTCCCATCATCATGCTGACCGCCAAAGGCGAAGAAGACAACAAAGTACTGGGGCTAGACGCTGGGGCGGATGATTACATGACCAAGCCATTTAGCACCAAAGAGCTGGTTAGCCGTGTCAAAGCGGTGTTACGCCGTAGTATGCCAACCGATAAAGTGCTAAGCGTGGGCGAGCTGTGCCTTGATGACAAAAGTCAGCGTGTCTCGGTCGCTGAGTCGCCTGTGGTGGTCAGTAGCACTGAGTATAAGCTGTTAAAATTTTTCATGACCCATCCTGAGCGAGTGTACAGTCGCAGTCAGATATTAGACCATGTGTGGGGTGGTAATGTGTACATTGATGAGCGTACCATTGACGTGCATATCCGCCGTTTGCGTAAAGTGCTTGCCCCGCATGGCGTGGATGGGCTGATTCAGACAGTGCGTGGGACGGGTTATCGGTTTTCTAATCAATGATTAATAAAAATATTTGAAAATTCAAAATGATATAACAAAAGCAAGGCAAGTTTCATGTTGGACGATAAAGGGCTTGATAAGAAAGGGCTTGATAAGACAGACACGACGGCAGATGTTGTCGGTCAGTCATCGGCTGTCAATGCAAAGGCTGTCAATGCAAAGTTGGGTACAGCCTCTGATTTATCCGATGATTTTTATCAGATATTAGAATCGTCCGATGACATGCTGATGATATTAGACGAGCATGAACAGATAGTGTGGCATAACTCATCGGCACTGTTTATCTTGACCGCTTATGTGGATAAGCCCATCATCGGTGCTAAGGTGTCATCGCTGATTTTAAATCATGAATTTTTGGAAAAATTCCCTGATATTTTTCACGCCATTTATCAATCTGTCAAACTGACCAATATCGCCAAACCTGCCGAGCCTACCGCCAAATCCGCCAAACAAGCCTTTGAGTTTTTTGGGCAGATTTACTGTGGCGAAATTTATAAGGTTACGCTCGCAAGGATTAATAACGCCCATAACCACGTGCTTTTGACCGTCGCCAATCACACCTACATTCATCATCTAGAACAAATGCGAACCGACTTCGTGGGCAACGTGTCGCACGAAATTCGAACGCCTTTGACGGTGCTGATGGGTTATATTGAGACATTCTCAAGCGCCTCAAGCCTAGAACCCAAATGGCAACGGGGCTTTGCCTTGATGAGTGAGCAAGCACGGCGAATGAATAACTTAGTCAATGACCTGCTCATGTTGTCACGACTAGAACATGACGACAGCGAGCAACAAGTGACGGTGGACATGCCCCGACTGCTCATGCAGGTCTTTGATGATGCCCGTGCGACCAACAAAGAGTTCGGGCATTTGTTAGACATACACTTAGACACCGAACGTCATGTGTTAGGCATTGAGAAATATTTATACAGTGCCATTTTAAATCTCGTCATCAACGCCATGAAATACACGCCCACAGACAGCACCGAGACAGGCAGGCAGGGCGAGATTAGCATTTTGTGGGAAGAGACATTAGATGGTGGACTGCTGAGTATTGCCGATAATGGCATTGGCATTGAAGAGACGCATTTGGCACGCCTGACCGAGCGGTTTTATCGGGTGGATAGTGGGCGTTCTCGTGCCACGGGTGGGACGGGGCTTGGGCTTGCCATTGTCAAGCATGTTCTGCACAAACATGGGGCGAGCTTGCATATTGATTCGGTGCTGGGTCAAGGCTCTACCTTTAAAATCCTATTTCCCAAAGAGCGGTTGGTTTGATGATTTTAAAAATTGGGCGTGATAATGATTTTGGGGTTTTTAAAAATATGTTAAAAATGGGCGTACAGATATTGATAACACCAAATTTTAAAATCCTTCTAAACCTTTTAAAATCAATCTGACAATTTTATCACTTTTATCCACTTAGCCACACAGCCAAAGGACAGTTATGTCAAGTATCATCGATGATGAACTCTTATGTGCCATTGATTTGGGGTCAAACAGCTTTCACATGGCAATCGCCTATGTCAAAGATGGCGAGCTAAAAAAAATTGCGTCCATGTCCGAAAAAGTCCAATTGGGGGCAGGGCTAGATGAGCAAGGTCATCTAAGTGCCGACGCCCAAGAGCGTGGTCTGGCCTGCTTGTCTCGCTTTATGGGTCGCTTAGATAACGTGGCAGGCGAGCGTTTGCGTGTGGTTGCGACCAATACCCTAAGACAGGCGACCAACAGCGATGAGTTTATTGCCAAGGCAAATCAGATTTTGCCTTGCCCGATTGAAGTCATCTCAGGGCGTGAAGAAGCTCGCCTTATCTATCTGGGCGTGGCGAACACAAACCCTAGTGATGAGCTTCGGTTTGTCATTGACATCGGCGGTGGTTCAACTGAGCTTATCATCGGACAGGGCGGGCAGTCGCTCCTGACCGAGTCGGCACAGATGGGGGCGGTGAGCTTTACGCAGAAGTTTTTTAAAGATGGTGTGATAAATGATGAAGCCTTTGGGTATGCCATGCGTTCTGCCAAAAAAGAGATGGCTCAGCACATCAAGCGTTATCAGAAAATGGGTTTTGAGCGAGTGATTGGTTCATCAGGGACGATTAAGGCGGTGCTTGGGGCGTTGACGGGGCTTGGGCTTATCAAGCATGGGCTGATTACCAAAGGGGCGGTATTGGCTCTAAAACAGCATTTGATGGATGCTCGGCATATTGAGCATATTGATTTACAAGGGGTTAAGGCTCACCGTAAGGCGATTTTCCCTGCTGGTGTGGCGATACTTCTGGCAGTGATGGAAGCCTTTGGGGTCAAGGCGATGAGCTACTCTGATGGGGCTCTTCGGGAAGGGGTTATGTATGACATGCTCTCACGTTTTGACAGTAATGACGCCCGTGATGGTGGGGTGATGAAGCTCATTGATAAGTTTAATGTGGACAAAAAACAAGCCAAACGGGTCGCCAAGACCGCCCGTCTGCTTTTTGATGTCGCCCAAGAGCCACTGGGGTTAAACCAAAACGACCATGACCTGCTCAGACGCTCGTCACTGTTGCATGAGATTGGCATGAGTATCGGGCATAGTAGTTATCATCGCCACAGTGCGTATATCTTGGAGTTTGGCGAGATAGCAGGTTTTTCGCAGATGGAGCAGACCAGACTGGCAGGCATGGTGCGTTACCATCGCCGAAAAATCACCGCAAACGACCATAAGGCGTTGATGAGTATCAGCACCGACAGAATGACCAAGCTGGCACTGCTACTGCGTTTGGCGGTGGCGATTAACCACACTCGCACCGACATCCAAAAATCCGACATCAAATTCACCCTGCACAGTCCGACACACTGGGTACTGGACATGCAAAAAGAGAGGCTATTCACGGGGCTTGTTGATGAGATTGATAACTTTCTGTCGTGGGGCGTGACTTTGGATGTGCTAAGTCGTTGATTTGTTTTTAAAAATTTATAACGGCTAAAATTTTTTGAATTTTTTTTAAAAATTTTTAAAAAAGTGCTTGACGTCTGCCAAAAATCCTATATAATACGCACCCATACAGCAAACGCTGACACGCGGGAAACGCACCCATACAGCAAACGCTGACACGCGGGAATAGCTCAGTTGGTAGAGCACAACCTTGCCAAGGTTGGGGTCGCGAGTTCGAATCTCGTTTCCCGCTCCAAATTTTAAAAAGTCCAAATCGAAAGGTTTGGGCTTTTTTGTTGTTTAAGACTTAAGGAATATAGGGGAGTGAATTTTGATTGAAGATGGTTATTACAGAGTTGCTCAGTTTGTCTATATGAGCTATGGCTGTTTTGTATTAGAGTTCTTGCGAAATTCAAAAATTTTGGCTTTCAAACCTTGATTTTATTTGATTTAGAATTTTGACAAGCTCAATAAAATCGTAATTTCGCAAGAGGTCTATTATACTAAATATCACACCTAAATATCATAAAGATTAAAATTCTCATAGTTATACATCGGCTTTTTACAAAACCGCTTATAGGTTGGTGTTACCACAGTTCTGTCAGAATAAACTTCTATTTTAAAAGAGCAGGAGGGTTTTTGATGATTTTCTATTGGTTTTGTAGAAAAATTTACATGAAAACGTTCATAAATATTATTGTTAGTTAAATCTTTTCCGCCATATCTTGTTTCAATAGAAACGTAAACCTGATTTTGTTCATGGTGATACTTTGGATTTAAGAAAGATTTTGATTTTCCACTCCTTTGTATGTCATAATAATATTTAAAACTTTTATATTCATCCTCATCTTCAAAATCAAAACTATATTCATTTTTATGTTTGTATTGAAAATTTGAGAAAGAAATTTGTTTGCCTGTTTTATTGTGTATTTCAACTGTATCGTAAAAAAATATAGATAATTGTACGTATAAATACATTGTTATGATGCAAAAAATAAAAAAAAGAAGTTTTTTTATATTTCTTTATCAATTTGACTAAATTTAATTTTTTCATTTTTTAATCCTATTTGGATTGCTTGGATTGTTGCACTAATGGATTTGTTTTGAGTTTGGTGGTTGGTTTTGTGGTGTGTTGTCTAAAATATACAATATGTTTTCAGGGGTTAATTTGCCAGCAAATTTACCACGTTTTTTATAAAGCTCAAAGCCAATTTTCATTGCAGTATTGTCATCTAGGGTATCTGCTCTTGGCAATATTCTTTCTTTGAATGCAGATATAATATCACTCCCAGCTTGTTGCACCCAAGATCCTGACAGTAAGGCCTGCTCGGAAAACCCAACACTAAGCCCAACATAGCCATAATGGATATTTGATCATACATCATAGAAATAATCGTAATTCTTATATTTATGGTAATGACTTTCAGAGGGTGTACCTTTTTGAGTTGGTCTATGTACAGTAATTTTGCTATTTTTGTTAAGCCTATCATCCTGTACGAGTTGCCACTTATGATCCCAAGGCTTATTCGTATCAACCATGTCATACCATAATTTAAGCGATATTATGGGGTTTCTTTGGGTTTCTGGGTTACGAATGGGTTGTTCGAATTCAAATGGGTCTTTAATTTTGCCAATTCTCTCATTTGACTTATCAAACTCTCTTTGTAATTCTGCTCCTATCTCTCCGGTATTATGATAACGAATTTTTTGAGCAACCAAGGATTTTACGTTTCTCTTAATCTCACCGACAATGTATTTCGCCATTTCTATCGCTCCATCTTGATTGTGAGGACAGATTGCTGTTTGTTGTGATTGGGATTTTGTACATTGGTGGTGGTTTTGTATTTGCATTCATAAATACGGTTTTTTATTCATGGTGTCAAAAGTTTAACATCACTTGTATGTTAAATAACTTTAGGTATTAATCAGGAACATCACAACCCCCAGATTGTAAATAGTTATCAGAAAAATAATTAAAATACTCACAATAGACAGTTTCATTAATATGGGGGTTAAATGGATAAAATCTAACATCAAAAATAATAAAGTCTCCATTGTATAAAACCACAAGAAAACAAAGAGAAAAAAGTATTATTTTAAATCTTTTTAATAACAACAACTTTACTTTTTTATTTAAAATCAACAATAAATAAACGACAGGAGTTAAAACCATCAGATTTAACAAAAATCCAAGATAATAAAATTCAAAAAAATTCACTATGGACTTGGAGCACCAACTCCAAATAAAAGTGTATATAGATTCTCCAAAAATGACACTAACCCAATAAAAATTGGTAATAATCCAAGCAGCTATAAGAATGGCGTGTGATAAAATTTTAATATTAATCATCAATTCTAAATCCTTATACTTTTTTAATCAGGAACATCACAACCACCAGACTTCATATAATCGTCAAAGAAGTAATTAAAATATTCACAATAGACAGTTTCATCAAGATGGATATTAAATGGATAAAACCTAACATTAAAAATAATAAAATCAAGATTTGATAACATGACACAAAATAAAAACAAAAATAACATTAACTTTTGTTTTTTTAATAAAAATAATTTTACTTTTTTATTTAAAATCAACAATAAATAAATAAAAGGAGTTAAAACCATAAGGTTTAACAAAAATCCAAGATAATAAAAATCAAAAACATTCACTATGGACTTGGAGCACCAACTCCAAATAAAAGTATAAATAGACGAACCATCAAGTACACTCACCCAATAAAAATTGGTAATAATCCAAATGGATATAAGAATGGCGTGTAATAAAATTTTAATATTAATCATCAATTCTAAATCCTTGTATTTCTAATTGGGAACATCACAACCCCCAGATTGTAAATAGTTATCGGAGTAAAAAGCAAAATACTCACAATAGACAGTTTCATTAGGATGGGTATTGAATGGATAAAGTCTAGTATCAAACAGCAAAAAATCAAAAGTATTTAAAAATACCAAAAACAAAGATATAAAAAATATGATTTTAAATCTTTTTAATAACAATAACTTTGCTTTTTTATTTAAAATCAATAGTAAATAAATAAAAGGAGTTAAAACCATCAGATTTAACAAAAATCCAAGATAATAAAATTCAAAAAAATTAGATATTGATTTAGAGCACCAAACCCAAATAAATTCATATACAGAACGAGTATGAAGTACACTAACCCAATAAAAACTGGTAATAATCCAAATGGACATAAGAATGGCGTGTGATAAAATTTTAATATTAATCATCAATTCTAAATCCTATACCAGATGTTTGGGTATTGTCTTTATGAAGAGCCGCTCTAACTTTCCATTTTTTATTTAAATATAAAAACACAGAATCACTACCATCACAAGCAAAGGCATGAATACAGCCCTCACCTTCAAATAAGTCTCTAAATGCATAATAACTCATTTTTGCGGTTTTATCTTCCTCTAAAAATATCACCACATGACCGTTGGACTTAATGCCAAAACCAACTTTGCCTGAATTTTTGGACAAAGTATTTAATTGCCGAAACTTCTTGGAACTTCTTTGTAACAGATATCTTTTATGTTCTGGTTTGGGTTCTCCATATGATACAACATCTTTTAAATCACTTTTGGTATACACATTTTTCTCTCCATAAAGTAGCTTGTTGACAATCAAAGGACATAATCCTCCTACCCCCGTATGATACTGTGTTGTTGGGTCTCCTTCTTTTACTATCCATTGATAATCAAGGGTTTGGGAGATGCTCCAAAGACCAGGTGAGGGCAAACCATAAATACTATCGTCAGCCAAGATAGATAAACCTTCGTTCAAATCTGGACCAATAAAGTCCATACCAAGATTTATCTTGTACCATTGCCCATTAATGCACACATCAAAATCTCCCATCTTTTCTGAAGATGCTCGGTGAACCGTGCTACTAAAAGGGTCAGGTAAATATATGCCATATTGCACAATGGGTGTCATTCTAACCTTTTTTCCTTTTAAAATCACTTTATGTACACCCGTCTCTTTAAAAAATACATAGTCAATTTTGCTCATCAGACAGAATCCTTAAAATTTAATTGAGACTCAGAAATCTTTTGATAAAATTCTGCAAATTCTGACTGTTTCCACTTTAAGGTATGAATATGCTCCAAAACAATCAAATATCTATTTAACCCATTCATAAGTATCACATTGGCATTATCCTGACCAAATCTTGTGACATAGTCTTTCTTTAATTGATTTAGATTCTCAAATTGCTGGGATAACGAATGCGAAGTATCAGCCATACTTCCAACAATCGTTAACTCATTTTCAATCTGATAATCAATACCATCTATAGTTATTGTCTTTGAGCTTGCAATATTCGTTGGTGGTATGTAATAAATTTTATTATCAAGTGACAGCCAAAATTCTTGGATTTTAATGTTGTCAATAAATAATTCCCCGCATTCAGAAAATCCACCCTGTTTTTCAATACAACCCAAAATACCTAAACTGGCTGTTAGTTGGTTTGGTGTCAATTTTACTTTTTCCAGTTCTGATAAATTGGGTTTTAATAAGATGTTTGGTAGTCTAAATGACACTTTTTCTCCACTCATCATCACCTTCTCATTGCTCTTGACTTGGAAGGTTTTTGGGGTGGTGATGAAGATGCCGTGTTCGTTGATGAGTAGTTTAGAGCCTGCTACCATAGATGGTCTCCTTTGGGATTTAACTTAGTAGGTGTTTGGAATGTGTTCAAAATAATAGCCAGTAGATGCACCAAAGTATACATGAAAATCCATACTGCTGTCACCAAGAGCGTGGGTTTTTTTGAAAATAGGTTTAATGAGTCTTAGGTAATGCGATATGCAAGACAACTCATCAACAAACTCCTTGACAGGCTTTATGCTTTTTTGGAGCTGTTGTAATTCTAGGAGTATGTTTGTTGGGTCTGCGTGTTTGGCACTGAGTATGCTTATGCTGTTATCCTCGAATCTCTCTATGCTATCGGTGTGTATGCTATATAGTCTAGGTCCTGTGTCTAGCAGTAATGAGCAGTATATTGTGGTTAGCTGAATTTGCTCCACCAATGCTGGAGGGTTTTTAAAATGTGCCAAATAAACATCACTAACCTTGGCAAGCTGTCGTCTTAACTCATGAAGCTCCTGGTTGCTTGCTATGGTATCAAAGACCATGTCTGACAGTTGGCTAATGCCATTGGCGGTACGGACATTTTGATGGCTGTCCAGTGTTAGTTTAGGCAGTCGCTTGTGAGGATGTGGCTTTATACGACCGTCATCAGTGATGTAGAAACTTGATGTGTCACTGACGACCACGATGCTGTCTTTGGCTTGTATGGCGATGATAAAAGTCATAGTACGCCCTAATCAATATCTATGATGACATGGGGGTTTTCTTTGGGTTGCCCCAGCCAACTGTTACGCCCTAGTGGGTGCGAAGTGTCTAGGCGACTGGGGCGGATGTCGTCTTTATCGACAATGATTTTGATGTCAAATTGATAGCTGTGTTTGGTGTATCGGACGACCCATCTGATGAGTTTATCAAATAGATGCCCTCCTTTTAAAAAGTCCAAATATTTGGCAGTGCTCACAGGCCCGATGATGACTCGAAATTTTTGAGTGGCATCAAAATAATGTGTACCAATCAAAAGTCCTGAACCTAAAGGTTCTAAAAGTTGAGAGGAAAGGGTGGTGGTGTGTGCTTCGGCAGGAATCCATTCGCCAACATTTTCTTCTATCTGTATGGGTGTGTCAAAGTAGCCACTGAGTATCTCGATGAGGTTGTGTGTGGGCATATTTTGATTGAGTAATAAGCTAGAATAGTAAAACTGGCTGTATTTTAACAGTCCCTCCATGCCTTCATCAGCCAAAGGCTGGTTGCCAACAAAGCCAGCGATGTGCTCACTAAATAGAGGGTTGCTCTTGTTATCAAGCATGACCGCAGGTTCTGAGCTAAGCCACGCTTTATAAAATAGGCTGATTAGACGATGATGAAAGATGTCTAAAAAATCATTAAAGGTATGATCTTTTTCGTGTAAATTCTTCTCATAAATCGCCTCGGATAGGTGCAAGGGTAGGGCACCGTTTGTCCCTAGCATGCCAAAGCCTTTTATCTTGACTTTGAGAAATTTACCCTGTGAGATGATTTGGTGTACTTGTCGCTCCTGAAATGATAGTTTGGCAAGCTGTCCAAATCGCACATTGTGCTCTGTTAGTTGCACTTCGTCTCCGATGTTTTTGGTGAGATTGGCATGCAGATGTAAATATCTAAGTAGAGCAAACAGTTGCATGTCATCGGTGTTTAAAGGGATTGCTTGAACTGAGATATCAGATGACATGACTACTCCAAAGAACTCAATGTGGCAATAATTTCACTTTTTTTATTGCGTAATGTTAGTTTGGTAAAATGATTGATGGGTGAATACCCTTTTAGATGACTGAGCAAAACACAGCCCCAAATATAAGGATGGGCATGACTCATGACTGCCTCATCTATGATGATTTCAAAATGTAAGCCATTTAAGGGGATGAGCTTGCGATTGCGTTTGTGGCTTTCGTGAGTTTTGCAGGCTGTAATGCTAATGATTGCATCAATCTGTGCTTTAAAAGATTGATTTTTTGACATTTCATGAATGGTCAGCAGACTGTCTTTGATATGGTTGGTTAGTGATTCTACATTATTCAAATCATCAATGATGAAATTAGAGGCGATTAGATTCATCAGTCGCCACTGGGCGACAGTGTGAGAGGGTGAGTCCAGAGGTTCGGTGAAACGACACTGCCTGACGATTTTGGTGATCTTGAATCGGTCATCGAGCTGCAAATCTTCATCAAGCGTCCAGCTGATGTCTCTGACCAGACTTCGGTTGCTACACCAAGCCTCAACCGATAGTTGATTTAGGTCGTGCTGAGTGATGTGCTGATATTGATTGGTTATGGTAACATAGCATTCATTACCCTTGTAGGAGTTGTTCGTAGAGGCTAGTTGGTTTGAGCGATAGGTGTCAGTATAAAAGCCAACATCTTGGGTGTTCTCCAAGGTGTGATAACCATCAACTTTGTAGATGGGTTCAAAAGATTTTATTTTGGTATTGACTGAATTAAATCCTTCTATGGATTTGATGGAGATGATTTCAAAATCTTTGGCTCTGATTTTGTCCATGACGATGTGTTGTTCGTTGGTATTTTGGTCAATGACAAAACGTGTTTTTTTGATAAAATGATTGCTAATAATCATGCTGTTTAGGTCTAGACAATCATGAGTGAGATATTTTTCAATATTATCAGAAAAGTCACTTAAACCAAACGATAAAGTAAATTCCACCATGTCGTCAGAGGAGGTTTTTTTATGTCGTTTTAGGCAATCTGTTATGATAGCCTGTAAATCGTTTATGGTAAAGAACAAGGTCTTTTCAGGCAGTATGCTATATTCCACCACATCTTTTAAATGGCTGATTTTTCTATCATTGGATATGTCAAGATTAAAATCCATGCCAGTAAGCTTAATTTTGGGGGAGTAGATGTTTTTATGGTCTTTTTGACTGACACTAAGGGAAGTGGCTTTGGTTGATAGGTGATATAATAGCTCTGTGGCGGTATAATGGTCGGTATTTTTGATGTAAAAATGAATACAAGAAAAGTCAATATCCTTAATGGATAGTGTTTTTGGAAAGCTAAAAATGATGTCTAATTTGGCTTTTTGGCATTCTTGGGAGAGGTAATTGTTTTTAAAGGTCTTGATGTAATTGACTTTTTGTATGTGAAAAGGAGTGATTTGTAGCGGATGACAGGTAGAAAAATTGCAGGTAGCTGTATTCTTTTTTTTGGCATGCGTGAATACGGAGCTCTGAGCAGGAATGATAAAGGGGGTGTTCTCATTGGTGTAACAAGAGACGATGGCACAGCTGGGTATGACCTTATTAAAACTTGGTTGGATGACTTGAAAGATGTGTTCTAGAAACTTGGGGTATTGCTCATCGATTTTTAGATTGATGCGAGCAGTTAAGAAGCTCACTGCTTCAATCAATCTTTCAACATAAGGGTCTTCTATCTCTGGTGCTAATAATCCAAGATGTCCAGCCACAGCAGGATGCTCTTTGGCAAATTCTTTACTGGCTTCACGAAAATTTTTTAGTTCTTGATGGTATTTTTCCAAAAAGTTGCGGTTCATGACATGCTCCTAGATATTATGTTGGGTTAAAACTGCCTGTTTCTAAGTCTAGTTTGGTGGTTAAGACAAATCGCTCGGGATGTGGGCTTGAGCGTATTAGCCCTGTGATTTGTATGCTTACTTGATTGTGTAGGATGTCATCGGCGTGCTTTGTTAGGCATTTTACCTCCAAGCTCTCTGGCAGTATCCGACTTTCAAAGGCTCTGATGGATGCGGTGATGTTGCTCTCTACATCAAGCCAGTTAATCTCTGAGGCTCTTTTACCTGATAAGGGGTGTATGCCATAATTCATGACACAGTGATAGGTTTCGTTTTGGCTAAAATAAGCGTGGTTGTCTGTGTAGTAACTTGCGGTATTTAATAAAGAGAGCAAATCCCGAATCACAAACTCTCTTAACTGACTGTGAGAGATGCTAGCACCAGAGGTGTGCTGCATGAGCCTGTCATAGATACTTGCGGTATTGTTTGCCATGAGTTACCCTCTTGTGATGACATCAATATCAAGCAGGGGGATATCCACATCGCCTGATGTCAATGTCTTTTGACCGTTTGCCCATGATAATTTAGACATTTGTTCCCATTGGGTGCGTTTGTTTTGTTTGATGTCTTCTGATACCTCGGTTAAAATAGGATATCTAGCAGGTATAAAGGCTGAGATTTCCTGTTGGTTTTGCAGGGTTATTTTGGCACGTCGCCACAAAATATCTGTTAGTACTTCGTGTCGCCAAAAATGAATGGATTGGATGTTGTTGGTGGGTAGCCAGTAGTAATGAGCATCCACAAATATCTCAAAGACACTAGACAATCTAAAATCACTGTCAATCCATGAATCTTGATAGTTCTGTTCGTCATATGTGGTGATGGTTGCCCAAAAGTCGCACTCATCAATGAGCTGGCCGAAAATATCAATCATATTATCGTTACTGTCATAGAAGGCTTGTAATAACAGGTTCTGATTGCCATGAAAAGCTGTATCGGGGTAAGCAAGTGGTGCTTTGGTGTTTTTAAACACTACGTCTCGCTGTATCTCGCAAAGAATATTTTGTTTAAGTAGGGATTTGACGTGTGGGTCGTTATGAATTTTTAGAAAATTATCGGTGGTGCTCAAGGCTTTTTGCCAATCCGCTTCTAGGCAATAACATTGAATGAGTGCCAGTCTGGCATTTAGGTTCATGGGGTCTTTTTTAAGCTGGCTAATGAGTGTCTCTATATGGTGTGCGATGTGATTAATAATCATAAAACGACCTATACTGATATAAAAACACAACCTAATACTA